>JAFEBY010000011.1 GCA_018242465.1 Pseudomonadota bacterium
AGAGGACCGGAGTGGACGAACCTCTGGTGTTCCGGTTGTCACGCCAGTGGCACTGCCGGGTAGCTATGTTCGGAAGCGATAACCGCTGAAAGCATCTAAGCGGGAAGCGCGCCTCAAGATGAGATTTCCCGGGGCACAAGCCCCCTAAAGGCACCATCAAGACTAGGTGGTTGATAGGCTGGGTGTGTAAGTGCAGTAATGCATTGAGCTAACCAGTACTAATGAGCCGTGCGGCTTGACCATATAACCTCAAGTGGCCTTGGACCCAATCGACGCGATTGGCGGTCTGAAGCAAAACAAAGTTCTCGCTACATTCCACCTTATGCAAGACGGCGTCGATGCCTTTGTGTTCGACGATGTCTTCACCAGTTTCCTGGCGACATTAGCGCTGTGGCCCCACCCGATCCCATTCCGAACTCGGAAGTGAAACGCAGCTGCGCCGATGGTAGTGTGCACTTCAGCATGTGAGAGTAGGTCATCGCCAGGTTTTTTACCCTTGAAAGCCCCAGTCAAAAGCTGGGGCTTTCTTTTATGCACGATCGCCCAGCCAAAATCTGGACGTTTCTCTTTATGCACGAATCCCCAGCCCGAAAAGCTGGGGATTTCTTTTTGCATGGGACTCATGACCTTCGGCGCACGCCCTGTTCAGCCAGTTTGGCGACAATATCCCGATGAAATCCCTGTCCGCGCTGCTGGTAATGCTGGTCGTCCTGTCCTGGACGACGGATGCCGGTGCGCGCACGGTCTATCGTTGCGTGCGTGGTAATACCGTCAGCCTGGCGACGGCGCCGGAGCCGGGATCGAAGTGCGTCGCCAAGGAAGTCGATGACAATGTCGCCAAGGTGCCCAATCTATGGGGTGATCTCGGTGCGATCAACGGCACGCTTTACGAGCGCCAGCAGGATGGCAAGACCGTCTACAGCACGCGCAACTTGCCGGGATCGACGCCGGTCCTGAAGTTTTTCGTGCAGACGCCGCCGGGATCCCCGGCGCACGAAGGTCTGGGCAAGGTCAGCAAGCCGCGACTCGACATGTATGCCAGGGAATTCAAGTCGGCGGCGAAGAAAACCAAAGTTGATGATGCCTTCCTGCGCGCGATCGCCCATGCCGAAAGCGGGTTCGACGAACGCGCGACTTCGCCGAAGGGCGCGCTGGGCGTGATGCAGTTGATGCCCGACACCGCGCATGAACTCGGGGTCGCCGATCCCTATGCGCACGAGCAGTCGATCAGCGGTGGTGCGCGCCTGTTGCAGCGATTGCTGGCGCGCTACAAGGGCGATTACGGCAAGGCAGCTGCGGCCTACAACGCCGGTGTTGGTGCAGTCGCCAAGTACGGCGGGATTCCGCCGTATCGCGAAACGGTCGATTACGTGCAGAAGGTGACTGCGTTGCACGCGGCCTACCGTTCGGCGATGAAGTTGCCGCCGTTGCAACCACTGCTGCGCGCTGCGCAGTAGGAATTGGAGGTTCGTTGCCAGACGTTAAAGTTCTGCTGGCAGCAACAGCGGGGATAGCAGGGCGAAGCGCATCTGCATGGCAGCTCCCGACGCAGAGGCATGAGTATCACCGATCCGTGGTGCCGTCGCGTGGGCAAGCGCGTGGGCGATAATGCCGACATGTCGACTGCCATCCGCATGGTCGGTTTCGATGCCGACGACACCCTCTGGAAGAGCGAGGATTACTACCGCGCCGCCGAGGCGGAATTCCGCCGGATCGTTGGTGGTTACATCGATCTGTCCGACCTGGGCGGACGCCTCTATGAGGTGGAGAAGCGCAATCTCGCGGTGTTCGGCTATGGTGCCAAGGGCATGGTGCTGTCGATGGTCGAAGCGGCGATCGAGATCACCGAAGGACGGATCGATGCCGCCGACATCCATCGCATCGTGTCGCTGGGGCGCGACTTGCTGCTGCATCCGGTCGAAGTATTGCCGGGCATTCCCGCCGCGGTCGATGCCGTTGCCGAGCGCTGGCAGGTTGTCCTGATCACCAAGGGCGACCTGTTCCACCAGGAAGCGAAAGTGCAGGCGTCGGGGCTGGCCGGGCGCTTCGAGCGCATCGAAGTCGTCAGCGAAAAGGATGCAGCGACCTATGCCCGACTGTTGCGCGAGTTCGGCATCCAGCCGACGGAATTCGTGATGGTAGGGAATTCGCTGCGTTCCGACATCGCACCCGTGCTCGAGCTTGGTGGCGCCGGCGTCCACGTGCCATATCACGTGACCTGGGTGCACGAAGCCGAACATGATGTCGATGCGGCGCATCCGCGCCTGCGCCAGGTCGACGATGCCGCGGGGATCGTCGCGGCGGTCGCCGACCTCGCGTTCGGAAACGGCTGACAGATCGAAGGTCTGTCATCCCTGAAGCTGACTCTCCAATGCGATTGCGGGGGAGCGGGCATGAACAAAATCGGGACAATGGTCGTGGTGCTGGCGTTGGCCTGCGGCCATGCTTGGGCAGGGGAGGTCCACCAATGCCTGGGTCAGGCTGGCGCGGTGAGTTATGTCGATGGGGACTGCCCGGCAGGCACCCGTGCCGGATGGATACGCAGCTATGACGATGATCGCGTGGGGCAGGCGCGTTCGATCCGTCAACGCCAGCTGGAAACGCTGGAGTGGCAACGCAGCAATCGCGCCGAGATCTCGGCGATGATGCGGGTGCGTCGCGGTGGTAGTCGGGTGGCATCGACCGGGCGCGGCGACGGCATGGATCGCTGCCAGCGATCCCGCCATCGTCGTGATCGCATTCGTGACCGCGAGTTCCAGACGATGACCTATGACCGCATGGTTGCCCTCGACGACGGGGTCCGCGAGGCCTGTCGCTAGCCTGACCAGGCCAGCGCGGCTTCGCTGCCGTTCAACTGGGGGGTGTTATGGTGCCGCGTGCTCGCCACAGGGGTGGGCCCCAATCAAGTAGCCATGACGCAATTCCGACGTGCCCTGCTGATCGCCTGCCTCGCCTGCGGCATCTCCGCATGGGCGCCGCAAGTTCGGGCCGAGGATGCATTGGACTGCCATTTGCGTTTCAATCTTGAAGGCTGGTCGGCGTTCTACAAGACCGCGTCGGGCACCGGCATGGTGACCTGCAACAACGGCGACCGCCTGCCAGTGACCATCATCTCCCGCGGCGGCGGCCTGACCTTCGGCAAGTCGCGCATCACCGACGGCGACGGGGAATTCACCGGTATCGCCAACATCCGCGACGTGCTGGGTTCTTACGCGGCGGCCGAGGCGCACATTGGCGCGGTACGCTCGCGCCAGGTGCAGGTGGTGACCAAGGGCAACGTTTCGCTTGCGCTCAAGGGCAAGGGCGATGGCTGGGATATTGGCGTCTCGCTGGCGAGTTTCATCCTCAAGCCGCGCTGATCCGAACTCGCATGGCACACTGCTGCCATGAAGACCGAACTTGAATGCGTCGAGACCGTTGTCGGGCAAGGGGATCCGGGGTGGTCGGTGGTGTGGCTGCACGGCCTCGGGGCCGACGGCCACGATTTCGCGCCGATCGTTCCCGAATTGCGCCGTGAGGGTTGGCCGACGGTCCGCTTCGTGTTCCCGCACGCGCCGGTCCGCCCGGTCACCATCAATGGCGGCATGCGCATGCGGGCGTGGTACGACATTGCCCATCTTGATCTCGCCAATCGTGCCGATGAGGCCGGGTTGCAGGAATCGATGGCGCAGGCGGAAGTGCTGATCGCCCGCGAAGTCGCGCGCGGCGTGCCGGAATCGCGGGTGGTGCTCGCCGGGTTTTCGCAGGGCGGTGCGGTGACGCTGGCACTGGCCATGCGTCGCGCGCTTCCGCTTGCCGGGTTTGTCGCGTTGTCGACCTATCTGCCGGCGCCCGAACGGGCCAAGGCCGAATGCCGCGCCGATGCCGCGAAGCCGCCGGTGTTCATGGCGCATGGCCTGGGCGATCCGGTGGTGCCCTACCTCGCCGGCGAAATGAGCGCCGACGTGTTGCGCGAATGCGGGTTCGGCGTGGAATGGCACGCCTATCCGATGATGCATGCGGTGATGCCTCAGGAAATCTCCGATTTGTCCGACTGGTTCGAGGCACGGTTCCGCGCGGGCTGAACGCGCGCTACCATCGGCCCACGAAGATCGCGGGGACGCGTGGGTGCAGGACACTCGGGGCCAACAGGTATTGCGCGTGCTGGTCGTCGATGACGAGCCGCTGGCGCGCGAACGCCTGCACTCGATTCTCCAGCAGACGCCCGGTGTGGTCGTGTCCGGTGCTGCCGGCAATGGCGAGGACGCGATCGCATCGATGCAGCAGTCACCGGCGGATCTGGTCTTGCTCGACATCGCGATGCCGGGTGGCGATGGACTGGACGTCGCGCGTGAATTGGCGGAATTGCGGCCGCGACCGGGCATCGTCTTCGTCACCGCGCACGCCGAACACGCCGCCGCCGCGTTCGACGTCGAAGCGATCGACTATCTGGTGAAGCCGGTGCGGCGCGAACGGCTGGAAATCGCCCTGCAACGCGCGCGCCTGTACTTGGCGACGCGGGGCAGTATCGCCAGCGATGGCAGTCGCGGGCACCTGCTGGTGCGCCAGCGCGGTGGCGTTCGTCGCATCGCCATCGACGAGGTCGCCTACCTGCAGGCCGACGACAAATACGTGATGGTCCATCATGCGAATGGCCACGATCTGATCGAGGATTCGCTGAAATCACTGGAAGAAGCCTTCCCCGAGCGATTCCTGCGCATCCATCGCAACTGCCTGGTGGCGCGCAAGGCGCTCGAGGGGTTGCGCCGCGACGGCGAGGGCCAGTACCACGTGCTGTTGCGGGGTGTCGCAGAGCCACTGGAAATCAGTCGGCGCTGCCTGCCCGCGGTGCGGTCGGCCATCGAACAGGATTGAGCCGCACGCGCGATAATGGCGGGATGAATCGCCTGCGCATCGCCACCCGCAAGAGCCCACTCGCCCTATGGCAGAGCGAGCACGTCGCCACCCGCTTGCGCGAGGCGCATCCGTGGCTGGAAATTGAATTGGTACCGATGTCGACCCGAGGCGACGAGATCCTCGATCGTTCGCTGGCGGCAATCGGCGGCAAGGGATTGTTCCTGAAGGAGCTGGAGTTGGCGATGCAGCGCGGCGAAGCCGATTGCGCGGTGCATTCGCTCAAGGACGTGCCGATGGTGCTCGATCCCGGCTTTGCGCTGCCTGCGATCCTTGAGCGTGGGGATTACGCCGATGCCTTCGTCAGCAATCGTTACGCCAATATCGCCGACTTGCCGATGCATGCCCGCGTCGGCAGCGCGTCCTTGCGGCGGCAGGCGCAGTTGCGTGCGTTGCGTCCTGACGCGGTGATCACCGATCTGCGCGGCAACGTCAACACGCGCCTGGCCAAGCTCGATGCCGGCGAATATGACGCCATCCTGCTCGCCTGCGCCGGCCTGCAGCGACTCGGTTTCGACGATCGCATCCGTGACCGCATGGATGCACCGGAATGGTTGCCGGCGCCTGCGCAGGGGGCGATCGCGATCGAATGCCGCGACGATGCGCCGGAGATCGCCGCGCTGCTGGCCGTGCTGGATCACGCGCCGACCCGCATCTGCGTGGAAGCGGAGCGGGCGTTGAATCGCCGCCTTGACGGCAGTTGCCACGTGCCGATCGCCGCATTTGCACGCCTTGATGGCGATCGCTTGCATCTGCAGGCGCTGGTCGCTTCGGTGCAGGACGGTCGCAGCCTGCACAGGCACGGGGAAGGCGATCCCTCGCGACCTGACGCACTGGGCGAGCGGCTGGCGGATGAATTGCTGGCCGCCGGCGCGCGGGAGTTGATCGCGGCAAGTTAAGCTATGGGTTGCGCAGCTCCACCTCTCCCCCATGGACCGCCACGAACGCATCCACGCTCTCCATCGCATCTTCAAATCGTCTCGCTATGCGGTGACGGTGCCGAGCCTGCAGGAACAACTCGGCTGTTCGCGCGCCACGGTCTATCGCGACATCGCCTATTTGCGCGATGCACTGATGGCGCCGATCGTCGGCGATGGCGATGCCGGTTTCCGCTACGACAGTCATGATGATTCGCGCTTCGAACTGCCCGGCCTGTGGCTGAGTTCGGAAGAGCTGCACGCATTGATGGCGGCGCAGGCGCTGATGGGCCACACCGGCGGCAACGTGCTGAACAGCGCGTTGGCGCCGCTGCAATCGCGCATCGAGAAGTTGCTGGAGGAGCAGGCTGGCGGGCGCCGCTGGCCGATGGAGCGCATTCGCGTGCTGGCGCACAAGGCGCGTCGGCTCGACGAGCATTCGTTCCGCACCGTGGCTTCGGCGACGCTGGAGCGCAAGGAGCTCAGTTTCGATTACCGCGCGCGCTCCACCGACGAAACCACGCGTCGTCGCGTTTCGCCGCAGCGTCTGACGCACTACCGCGGCAACTGGTATCTCGATGCCTTCGACCATGATCGCGAAGCATTGCGCAGCTTCTCGGTCGACCGCATCAGTGGTGCCAGGATGCTGGATGCGGCCGCGCGCGACGTCCCCGACGCCGAACTCGATCGCCATCTCGCCGGTGGCTACGGCATCTTCTCCGGCGACCCCAAGGGCGTGGCGACGATCCGCTTCAACGCCAAGTCCGCGCGCTGGGTTGCCGACGAGCACTGGCACTCGCGCCAGGAAGGCCGCTTCCTGCCCGACGGTTCCTACGAACTGAAGGTGCCGTACAGCAACGGTCGCGAACTGCTGATGGACATCCTGCAGTACGGCGGCGATGCCGAGATTCTCGAGCCGCGCAGCCTGCGCGAACAGGCACGCACGTTGTTGACGCTGGCGGCATCGAATTACGACTGATCGCAGTCCGTGAGATGACGGCGGGAGAGAGTGCTTCCATCCCCAAAGATGGAGTCCCGCCATGCAGACCCGATCCTTCATCCATCCCGAAATCGTGCTGGTATTGCGTCGCGCCCTGTTGGGCGGGCTGGCGCTGGTCGCGCTGTGGCCTGCCGCGCGCGGATCGAATGCATGGCTAGGCTGGATGCCGCTGTGGCTGGTGCTGATGCCGGCCTGTGCACTGTGGGTGGCCGAGGGCCTGCCGGTGCCGCGGCTGGCGGTGCATCGTGGCGGCGGTCGTCGTGTCCAGGCGCGGCGACTGCGGGCCTGACTTCTGGCGGGTGAGGGCGCTCCGCCTTGCGTGTTAGCGTGGGCGACCACATTTCCCGACACAAGGAATGCCGCCCCATGAACGGATTGCGCACCGCTCGCCTCGGCCTGGCCGTTGCGCTGGCTTTCGGGGGCATGGCCCACGCGGAGACAGCGATGCAGGATGGTTCCAAACAAGCAGACGCCAAGCAGGATGATCCCAACCAGTGGCTGGAAGACATCCACGGCGACAAGCAGATGGCATGGGTGAAGGAACACAACGCCCGCACCGAGGCCGAGCTCGGCGGCAAGCCCGGGTTTGCGAAGCTGCAATCGGACATTCGCGCGATCCTCGATTCCGACGCCAAGATCCCCGGTGTCTACAAGCAGGGCGAGTGGTACTACAACTTCTGGCAGGATAAGCAGCACGTGCGTGGCATCTGGCGGCGCACCACGCTGACGGAATATCGCAAGGCGCAGCCGAAGTGGGAAACCATCATCGACCTTGATGCGTTGAACAAGGCCGAGGGCAGCAACTGGGTGTGGCATGGCGCCAGCTGCCTGCGCCCGGCATACACGAAGTGCCTGGTGTCGTTGTCGCCGGGCGGGTCGGATGCCGACACCACCCGCGAATTCGACATGGCGACGCGCCAGTTCGTGAAGGATGGCTTCGTCAAGCCGCTGGCCAAGGGCGAGATCGACTGGATCGATGCCGATCACGTCTTCGTGCAAACCGATTTCGGCGCAGGTTCGATGACGACATCGGGCTATCCGCGTGTCGCCAAGCTGTGGACGCGTGGCACCCCGATGTCCGATGCCAAGGTGGTGTACGAAGGCAAGCCGGTCGACATGTCGATCAGTGCCGGCCACGACGACACCCCGGGGTACGAACGCGATTTCGTCAATCGCGTGATCGATTTCTACAACAACGAAACCTTCCTGCGCAAAACCGACGGCACGCTGGCGAAGATCGACGTGCCCGATTCGATGCAGCGTTACGTGGTGCGAGACTGGCTGGTGCTGGAACCGCGCACGGACTGGACGCTGGAGGGCAAGACCTACAAGGCCGGTTCGATGCTGGTCGCCAACTTCAACGACTGGATGGCCGGCAAGCGCGCGCTGACCGAGCTGTTCGTGCCGACCGCGACCACATCCCTCGCCGGGGCGACGTGGACGAAGAATCACGTGGTGCTGAACGTGCTGGACGATGTCAAGAACCACTTGCAGGTGTTGACGCCGGGCAATGGCGAATGGAGGAAGAGCGAGTTCGTTGGCGCGCCGGCGATCGGCACGATCGGTGTGTCGGCGGTGGATGCCGTCGATTCCGATGCGGTGTGGATGACGGCGTCGGGCTATCTCACCCCGACCACGCTGTCGATTGCCGAGGTCGGCAAGAAGCCGGAAGCGCTGAAAGCCATGCCGGCCTTCTTCGACGCCTCGAAGGACGTGGTGGAGCAGCACTTCGTCATCTCGAAGGACGGCACCCGCGTGCCGTACTTCATTGTCCACCGCAAGGACATCAAGCTCGATGGCAACAACCCGACGCTGCTCTATGGATACGGTGGCTTCGAGGTATCGATGATGCCGGGATATTCCGCAATCATCGGCAAGGCGTGGCTGGAGCCAGGCGGTGTCTACGTGGTGGCCAATATCCGCGGCGGCGGCGAGTACGGCCCGCGCTGGCACGAGGCTGCGCTCAAGCAGAACCGCCACAAGGCCTATGAAGACTTCGCGGCGGTCGCGCAGGACCTGATCAATCGCAAGATCACCTCGCCCAAGCGGCTCGGCACCATGGGCGGCAGCAACGGCGGCCTGTTGATGGGCAACATGCTCACGCAGTATCCGCAGTTGTTCGGCGCGATCGTGATCCAGGTGCCGCTGCTCGACATGAAGCGCTACAGCCACCTGCTGGCCGGCGCGTCGTGGATGGCGGAATACGGCGATCCCGACACCGCCGACTGGGACTACATCAAGACCTTCTCGCCCTATCAGTTGTTCGATCCGGCGAAGCAGTATCCGCCGACCTTCATCTGGACCACCACCCGCGACGATCGCGTGCATCCCGGCCACGCGCGCAAGATGATGGCGAAGATGGAAGCCGCTGGAAAGGACGTGCGCTATTTCGAGAACATCGAAGGCGGCCACGGCGCCGGTTCCACCAGCGAACAGACCGCCAAGACCTGGGCGCTGAACTACGGCTTCCTGTGGGACGCGCTCGGGAAGAAGTGATGACGGAAGATCGCAACATGCCGCAGCCGCCGCGTGCGACGAGGAAGCCGCACGTCGTCAGCGCACCGTTCGGCGCCGAACGCACGGATGCGTATTACTGGCTGCGCGACGACGCGCGCGAAAACCCCGAGATGCTGGCATATCTCGCCGCGGAGAACGCCTACGCCGATGCCATGCTGGCGCACCTCAAGCCGCTTGAGGACACCCTCTACGGCGAGATCGTCGCCCGCATCAAGCAGGACGACAGCTCGGTGCCGTATCGCGAACGCGGTTGGTGGTATTACTCGCGCTATGTCACCGGGCAGGACTATCCGGTGCATGCACGACGCAGGGATGGCGCGGGTATCGATGCAGCTTTGATCCAGCAGGCCAATCTCGCCGGTGATTTTTCCGGCGAGCAGGTGCTGCTCGACGTCAACGCGCTGGCGCAGGGCCACGACTACTACTCCGCGCATCCGGTGGCGATCAGCCGCGACAACCGCATGATGGCCTGGGCCGACGACACCAATGGCCGCCGCCAGTACACGCTGCGCTTCACCGATCTCGATAGCGGAGAAGTGTTGGCGGATGCGATCCCCGGAACCAGCGCCGACGCCGAATGGGCCGACGACGGCCGCACGCTGCTCTACATCGAGAACGATCCGGAAACGTTGCTGACCGTGCGCGTGAAGAAGCACGTGCTTGGCAGCGACGTCGCGCGGGATGCGGTGGTCTACGAGGAAGACGACGACAGCTACTACATGGGGCTGGGTCGCACTCGTGACGATCTCTTCATCACGATTGCCTTGCACAGCACGGTGTCGAACGAGGAGCGCTACGCGGCGGCGGCCGATCCGTCCGATTTCAAGGTGCTGGCGCCGCGCGAACGCGACGTCGAATACGACGCCGATCATTTCGATGGGCGCTGGGTGATCCGCACCAATGCCCCGGACGCGGACGGCGTACCCGCGAAGAACTTCAAGATCGTCACCGCCGCCGATGGTGCGACTTCGCGCAAGGAATGGGTCGACTGGATTGCGCACGACCCTGGGGTTTTCATCGAAACCATCGAACTGTTCGACGGCTTCAGCGCCATCGATGAACGCTCTGGCGGACTGGAGCGCATCCGCATCCTGCACGCCGATGGTCGCGAGGAATACGTCAGGGCCGACGAGTCCGCCTATTCGATGGGTCTCGAAGTCAACGCCGAACCGGATACCGAGTGGTTGCGCTACAGCTATACCTCGCTGACCACGCCGATCATCACCTACGAGGTGAACATCCGCTCCGGCGAGCGTCGCCTGCTGAAACAGCAGCCGGTGCTCGGTGGCTACGACCAGTCGAACTACGTCACCGAACGCGTGTGGGTGCCGGCGCGCGATGGCGTGCAGGTGCCGGTGTCGCTGGTCTATCGCAGGGACTTCAGGCGCGACGGCACGGCGGCGATGCTGCAGTACGGTTACGGCAGCTACGGGCATTCGATGGATCCGTCGTTCACCACTTCGATCATCAGCCTGCTCGATCGCGGCATGGTCTACGCGCTGGCGCACATCCGCGGTGGCGAGGAGATGGGCCGCGACTGGTACGACAACGGCCGGATGTTCCACAAGAAGAACAGCTTCACCGATTTCATCGACGTCACCCGCTGGCTGGTCGAGCACAAGTACGTGGCGAAGGATCGCGTCGCGGCGATGGGCGGCAGCGCCGGCGGCCTGCTGATGGGCGCGATCTCGAACATGGCGCCGCAGGACTACCGGGTGATCCTGTCGCAGGTCCCGTTCGTCGACGTGGTGACGACGATGCTCGATCCGACCATTCCGCTGACCACCAACGAATACGACGAGTGGGGCAATCCGGAGCACCAGGACAGTTACGACTACATGCTGTCGTACTCGCCCTACGACAACCTGAAAGCCCAGGCGTACCCGGCGATGTTCGTCGGCACCGGGCTGTGGGATTCGCAGGTGCAGTACTGGGAGCCGGCCAAGTACGTGGCGCGCCTGCGCGATGTCAACACGTCGACGTGGCCGGTCGTATTCCGCACCAACATGGAGGCCGGGCACGGCGGCAAGTCGGGGCGTTTCCGCCGCTATCGCGAGACGGCCGAGATGTATGCGTTCATGCTGGAACAGATGGGGGCCTGAGCGCGTGCGTTCATGCAACCGCGTTACACTGCGGCCATGAACATCCGACTCCCCCTCGTGCTGACTGCCGCCTGCCTGCTCACGGCTTGCGGCAACAAGGGCCCGCTGGTGCTGCCGCAGAAGCCGGTGCCGGTCGAAACCACGACGGTGCCTGCGCCTGCGCCGCAGACGGACACTCAGCAGACGCCATCGACCGAAGGCCAGCAGTCGCAACCGAAGTCTGCCGAGACGCCCGCGCCCGCCCAGGAGCCCCCGGCCACGCCGGCTCCCAAGCCCCGATAGTCTTGGCAGGCCCTAGATGCGTTTCAGCAAGATGCACGGTGCCGGCAACGATTTCGTCGTGATCGACCTGCGCGACGGTTCGCCCGCGCCACCCGCCGATCTGTGCCGTCTGCTCGGCGATCGCCACCTCGGCGTCGGCTGCGACCAGATCCTTACCATCGAGGCGCCGCGTGCTGCGGGTTCGGTCGCCAGTTACGGCATCTGGAATTCCGACGGTTCGCCGTCGGGCCAGTGCGGCAATGGCGCGCGCTGTGTCGCCGCATGGCTGGTGCGTGATGGCGCGGCGCAGCGCGAACGCTTCCGCATCGACAGTCCGGTTGGCTCGCATGACGTGGAACACCTCGGCGGCGACCAGTACCGCGTCAACATGGGTGTTCCCGATTTCGCGCCGGCAGCCATCCCGCTGAAGGCGGGCGTTGCCGAATCCGACCGCTACGTGCTGTGCTTGGATGGCGAAGACATCGCGTTCGGCGCGGTGTCGATGGGCAACCCGCACGCGGTGATCGAAGTGGATGATGTGCGCGGCGCCGATGTCGAACGCATCGGTCCGGCGATCCAGTCTTCGCTACTGTTTCCGAATTCGGCCAATGTCGGTTTCGTCCAGGTGCTGGCGCCCGACCACATCCGCCTGCGCGTGTACGAACGTGGCACCGGCGAAACCCTGGCCTGCGGCAGCGGCGCGTGCGCGGCGGCGGCGGTGCTGATGCGGCGTGGCCGCGTCGGTCGCAACGTCGCGGTGGAATTGCCCGGCGGCACCCTGCGCATCGCTTGGCCGGACGACGCATCTGCAGTCACAATGGCGGGACCAACGGCCTTCGTGTTCGAAGGCGGGTTGCCGCAACTCCGGGGATGAAGGAACGCATGGACCACAACGAAAAACTCGGTGCCCACGAAGTCGCGGCCTGGCTGCGCCATCATCCGGGCTTCCTCCAGCAATTCCCCGATCTCGCGGAGTCGCTGCAGGTACCGCGCGAGGACGGCCGTGCCTCGTCGCTGGCCAGTTACCAGCTGGAAGTGCTGCGCGACAAGAATCGCGAGCTCAATCGTCGCCTGCATGATCTTTTCGCCAATGCCGAGGAGAACGAACGCCTCGCCGTGCGCACGCACCAACTGACGCTGGCGTTGATGCGACAGTCGACGTTGGCCGACACCGTGCGCGCAATGGCTGCGAGCCTGGCCGAGGATTTCCAGGGCGATCGCGTGCGCGTGCTGCTGTTCCGCGCGGTGCCGGAACTGGAAGGGCAGGAATGGGTGCTGCAGGCTGATGAAGGTTCATCGACGCTGGCGCCGTTTCGCGACTGCATCGCCGATGGCCAGCCGATCTCGGGGCGCCTGCAGGCCGACAAGCAATCGGTGTTGTACGGCGCCGCCGCCGATGAGGTGCTGTCCAGCCTGTTGCTGCCGATCACCGGCCACGGCCTGGTCGCGGTCGGTAGCAGCGATGCCAACCGCTTCTATCCGGGCATGGGCACGCTGTTCGCCAAGATGATGGGCGAAGCTTTCGCGACTGCACTGGATCGCCACCAGGCATCGTGAACACCGGTGCCGGCATTGATGCCTTCATCGATCATCTCAGGGTCGAGCGGGCGATGTCGGCGCATACGCTGGATGCCTATCGCCGCGATCTCGGCGAATTCGCGCGCTGGTGCGAAGGGCAGGGCATCGCCGATCCGGCGCGCGCCGACGCCAACCACATCCGCGCCTGGGTTGCCGACGGCAATCGCAACGAGCTCTCGGCGAAGACCCTGCAGCGCCGCCTGTCGTCCTGCCGCAGCTGGTTCCGCTGGCTGCTGAAGAACGGCGTGGTCGCGGCCAATCCCGCCGATGGCGTGCGCGGACCGAAAGCGCCGCGCAATCTCCCGCAAGTCCTTGACGTCGACGAAGCGGTGCAGCTGGTCGAACTTGATACCGATGCGCAACTGGGCCTGCGCGACCGCGCGATGCTTGAGTTGTTCTATTCCTCCGGCCTGCGCGTGAGCGAGCTGTGCGGATTGCACTGGAACGCGCTCGACCTCGGCAACGGGCTGGTCACCGTCACCGGCAAGGGCAACAAGCAGCGCTCGGTGCCGGTGGGGTCACACGCCTGCCGCGCGCTGGAAGCGTGGCGTGCCGAATCGCGTCCGCGCGCCGATGCGCCGGTATTCCCGGGGCGTGGCGGCGCGCCGATCACCACGCGCGCGATACAGGCGCGCATCAAGCAACTGGCGCAACGCCAGGGCGTATACAAGCGCATCCATCCGCATTTGCTGCGCCACAGTTTCGCCAGCCACATGCTGGAGTCCTCCGGCGACCTGCGCGCGGTGCAGGAACTGCTGGGCCACGCCGACATCAGCACCACCCAGATCTATACCCACCTCGATTTCCAGCATTTGGCCAAGGTCTACGACGGGGCGCACCCGCGGGCGAAGCGGAAGGGTTGATCACGCGGGCAGCGTTTGCAGTGAACGACTCGTTCGTCGTGCTTCCTCGAGTTCGAACGGATTGTGTGCGCAGAAGATCCGGATGTCCGGATGCGTCGCATGGAGTTCGCGCAGGCGACCCTGATTGTGCAGGCGTTCGCTACGGACGGTCTGTACCATGGCCTGGAAGGTGCCCACTTTCCAGGCGCACTCGCGTTCCGGTTGCTTGATCTCACGCGGGTCGAAATAGGCATCGCCCGCATGCAACAGCCAGCCGTCGCCTGCGTCAACCGCAACTCCGCAATGCCCCAATGTATGCCCGAACAGCGGCACGAGCAGGATTTCTGGAGGCAATCCCTGCAACTGGCGGATCGCTTCGAATCCGAACCATGGTTCGCCTTCTTCCGAATAGGCCGCGAAGTCAGGACCATGCGCCCACATCAATGGCCTGTAACGATGCTTCGCCTTGAATGTCCTGCGTGTCATTGCGGCGTCGAGTTCGAGTGTGTGTACATGGACTTTGGCATGCGGGAAGTCGGACAGACCGCCGACATGATCGAGATCCAGGTGGGTCATGACGATGTGGCGGACGTCTTCCGGCGCAAAGCCGAGCGCACGTATCTGGTGGATCGCGGCCATGCGCGGATCGCGTTTCGGATTCGCGTACAGATAGCTGAAGGAGAGGCCAAGCCGCGTCACTGGATCGTGCAAGTCGCAGGTGCCCAGCCCGGTATCGATCAGGACCAATCCGTTTGCCGGCGTTTCGACCAGCAGGCAATGGCATCCCAGAGGCCGGCCATGGATCGTCAGTCGACGGATGCAGGCGCAGTCGAGATGGTGAACGCGGAAACGTGTTGCGGCCATGGCACACCCCAAAAGGGAATATTTATTCCTTTTATTGAATGTTATCGTTCGCCCCTTGTCAAGGAACATCCATTCCCTTTTTGGAGATTGCATGCCCAAGGTCAGTCAGGCGCATCGGCAGATGCGCCAGCAGCAGATCCTGGAGGCCGCATGGCGGTGCTTCGATCGCGGTGGCGTGCAAGCCACGACCATGCAGGACATCATCGCGGAGTCGGGCCTGTCCGCCAGCGCGATGTACCGGTATTTCGAAGACAAGGAAGCCCTCATCGTCGCTGCGATCACGGCATCGCTCGGGGCGCTGGGCAAGCTGCTGCAACCGATATTCGACGATGTGGCGATCCCCGGGCCGGCTGAACTCGCGACGCGCATCGCGCAACGCGTGGACGCGTTCGTTGCCAGCCCCGGCTACGACCTGCGAGCGATTGCCATCCAGGGGTGGGGTGAAGCGCAACACAACGACGACGTGCGTGCCGCGATCTCGGGGTTCTACGCGGGATTTCGCGATCGGCTGGCAGTACGTGTACGCGCCTGGCAGAAAGCGGGTGTTGTGCCGCGATCGGCCAGGGCGCTTGACATCGCCAACGTGATCCAGGCCGTGGTGCTGGGCCATGTTGTGCAGGGGGCAATCCTGGGCGATGTCGATGCCGGACGGATCGTGCGGGGGCTCGACGGCTTCTGAGTCTGTCATTCGTCATGCCTTGAGTCCGGTCACGGCGACCCCAGATCGGAAGCTCAAAGGAGACTCCGATGGACCCCAGCCAGAATCCGACCGTTTTCCACGCCACCACCATCTGTTCGGTGCGGCGCAACGGCCGCGTGGTGATCGCCGGCGACGGCCAGGTCACGCTCGGCAATACGGTGATGAAATCGAACGCGCGCAAGGTGCGGCGCCTCGGCGCGGATGGTCGCGTGCTCGCCGGCTTCGCTGGTGCGGCAGCCGATGCGTTCACGTTGTTCGAACTGTTCGAATCGAAGCTCGAGAAGCATGGCCAGCTGCTGCGCGCCGCGGTCGAGTTCGCGAAAGACTGGAGGACGGAGCGCCGCTTCGGCAAGCTCGAGGCGCTGCTCGCGGTTGCCGACGCCGAAACATCGCTGGTGATCAGCGGAACCGGCGACTTGATCGAGCCGGAAGACGGCCTGATCGCGATCGGCTCCGGTGGCATGTACGCATTGTCGGCAGCGCGCGCACTGATCGCGCATACCGAACTCGATGCCAAGACCATCGCGACCGAAGCGCTCAAGATCGCCGGCGACGTCTGCATCTATACCAACCAGAACATCGTGGTGGAGGAGCTGTGATGCTCAAGCCCGACACGTCTTCCGCCGCGATGACGCCGCGCGAAATCGTCGCCGAACTCGATCGCCACATCATCGGCCAGCACCAGGCCAAGCGCGCGGTCGCGATCGCGTTGCGCAACCGCTGGCGGCGCGCGCAGCTGTCCGACGAATTGCGCCACGAGGTGATGCCGAAGAACATCCTGATGATCGGTCCGACCGGCGTGGGCAAGACCGAGATCGCGCGGCGGCTGGCGACGCTCGCCAACGCGCCCTTCGTCAAGGTCGAGGCGACGCGCTTCACCGAAGTCGGTTACGTCGGCAAGGACGTCGAGCAGATCATCCGCGATCTCGCCGACACCGCGGTCAAGCTCTATCGCGAACAGGCCAAGCAACGTGTGCGCACCCAAGCCGAGGAGCGTGCGGAGGAGCGGATCCTCGACACTCTGTTGCCGCAGCGTGCGCCGACCAGCTTCGGCTTCAATGCCGTGGACGTGCGCGACGAACCCTCGGCGGTCGAATCCGAGACCCGGCGCAAGCTGCGCCAGCAATTGCGTGCCGGCGAACTCGACGAACGCCAGATCGAAATCGAAACCGCGGTGAATGTCGGCGTCGACATCATGGCGCCTCCGGGCATGGAGGAGATGGGCCAGCAGCTGCGTTCGATGTTCTCGCAACTGTCCGGCGGCAAGACCCACAAGAAGACGGTGACGGTGAAGGCCGCGCGCACGCTGTTGCAAGACGAGGAAGCCGCGAAACTCGTCAACGAGGATGAAGTGCGCGAAGCGGCGATCGAAGCCTGCGAGCAGCATGGCATCGTCTTCATCGACGAGATCGACAAGGTCGCCAAGCGCAGCGAAGGCCATGGTGCCGATGTCAGTCGCGAAGGCGTGCAGCGCGACCTGTTGCCGCTGGTCGAAGGCTCCACTGTCAGCACCAAGTACGGCCCGGTGCGCACCGACCACATCCTCTTCATCGCCAGTGGCGCTTTCCATCTCGCCAAGCCCAGCGACCTGATTCCGGAGATGCAGGGGCGCTTTCCGATCCGCGTCGAACTTGGCGCGTTGAGCAAGAGCGACTTCGTGCGCATCCTCACCGAACCCAAGGCCGCGTTGACCAAGCAATATGTCGAACTGATGCGCACCGAGGGCATGGACCTGAGCTTCAGCGACGAGGCCGTCGATCGCCTCGCCGAGATCGCTGCCGATGTCAACGAGCGCCAGGAAAACATCGGCGCGCGCCGACTCCATACCGTGCTCGAACGCCTGCTGGAAACACTGAGCTTCGAAGCGCCGGATCGCGGCGGCACGCTGGTGATCGATCGCGCCTATGTCGACGGCCACATGGGCGAGCTGGTCAAGGATCCCGACTTGTCGCGCTACATCCTCTGACCCGCATTCATTTTCCAGCCAGCTACTGCAGGCGCATGAGCGTAGGCTGACGCCCTTCGGGGCCAATACCACGCGCATGCAGGACAACGACACTTCGCCGCACACGCGTGCGGCGCTACCGCTATCGCCGTCGCTCGACCCGACGATGTCCGACGCGCACATGCCGCGCCGGTTCCGTCCGCTGTCGCGGCGCGTGATGTGGATCAGCGCGCTCGCCCTCATGCTCGGTGCCAGCGTCGGCGTGGTGGCGCGGGTGCTTGCCGGCCTGATCGGACTGGTCACCAATCTCGCGTTTTACGGGAGCTGGAGTACGGAATTTTCCAGTCCTGCCGGCAATCATCTCGGTGCATGGGTCATTGTCGTTCCGGCGATCGGCGGGATCATCGTCGGCTTCATGGCGCGCTGGGGCTCGCGCGCGATTCGTGGCCACGGCATTCCCGAAGCGATGGAGCAGGTGCTGCTCAACGAAAGCCGCATCCCCGCGCGCATGACCTGGCTCAAGCCGGTGTCCTCGGCGATCGCGATCGGCACCGGCGGACCGTTCGGCGCGGAAGGCCCGATCATCGCCACCGGTGGTGCGCTCGGCTCGCTGACCGGGCAATGGCTGCGCGTCACCGCCGACGAACGCAAGACCTTGCTCGCCGCGGGTGCGGCAGCGGGTATGGCTGCGGTGTTCTCGGCGCCGGTTTCCGCGGTGCTGTTGTCGATCGAACTTCTGCTATTCGAACGTCGCGCGCGCTCGCTGATCCCGGTCGCGTTCGGTGCAGTCGCCGGGACCAGCGTGCGCTACGCACTCGAAGGCAATGCGCCGATGTTCCCGATGCCCGACATCGCATCGCCGACATTCCCGGCGATGGTGGCCTATATCGTATTGGGATTGCTGGTGGGCGTTGCCAGCGTCGGCATCACCAAACTCACTTACGCGATCGAAGACGGCTTCGAGAAACTGCCGATCCACTGGATGTGGTGGCCGGCATTGGGCGGGATTGTCGTCGGTGCGGTCGGCTATGTCATGCCCATCACGCTGGGCGTCGGCTACGACAACATCGCCGCGGTATTGGCCGGGCAGCTCGGGTTGGCGGCGATGGTATCGCTCTGCCTGCTGAAACTGCTGTCGTGGTCGATCGCGCTGGGTAGCGGCACTTCGGGCGGAACACTGGCGCCGCTGTTCACCATCGGCGGCGCGATGGGCGGCGCGGCCGGACTGGCGTTGGCGCATGGCATGCCGTGGTTGCAGGTGGACCCGCGCGTCGCCGCACTGGTGTGCATGGCGGCGATCTTCACCGGAGCCTCCCGTGCCTTCCTCACCGCAGTGGTCTTCGCATTCGAGACAACGCAGCAGCCACATGGATTGTTGCCGTTGCTCGGTGCCTGCGCGGCGGCCTATCTCGTGTCCGGCCTGCTGATGCGCAACACCATCATGACCGAGAAGATCGCGCGTCGCGGCGTGCGCGTGCCGTCGGAATACGCATCCGATTATCTCGACCAGATCATGGCGGGTGATGCCTGCAGCCGCGATGTCGTCAGCCTGCAGGCAACACAGGTGCTCGGAGACGTGCGCAGTTGGTTGATGGAAGACCATCCCGCCGCACGCCACCAGGGGTTCCCGGTGCTGGATGCCGACAACCAATTGCTCGGCGTGGTGACGCGACGCGATCTCACCAACCTGCGCAACGATGATGAGGTGATGGTCGGATCGTTGATCCGGCGTAACGTGCTGGCCGTGCGTGAGGACCACTCGCTGCGTGAAGCCGCTGATCACATGGTCGAAGCCGATGTCGGTCGGGTGATCGTGCTGGGGAAGGATGCGCCGCATCGCATGGTCGGCATCCTGACGCGTGGCGATCTGTTGAGCGCGCATGCGCAACGATTGCGGGAGGCGCGGGAGATCAGCCGGGTGAGGCCGCGGCGGGATTAGCCACGAGCTGCCATGGAAGACAGCAATCCCAATAAAAAAGCCGCCCATCGGGCGGCTTTTGTTTCCACTGCAATGAACCCGGCGATCAATGCCCGCCAGCACCCGCCGCGACCTTTTCCAGATCGATGCCTTGGGCCTTGATCTGCTTCGCGGCGAACCACGAATAGAAGGCGAGGTAGGCGAAGCAGCAGAAGCCGACCAGGTAGCTCAGCTGGATGCCGATGTGTTCGGACAACCAGCCCTGGAACATGCTGACCAGGCCGCCGCCCATGATCATCATGATCAGGAAGCTGGACCCGGTGCCGGTGTGGCGGCCCAGACCGGTGATGGCAAGGGTGAAGATGCAAGGCCACATGACGCTGCAGGCCAGCCCACCGCAGACGAAGGCGAGGGCACTGAGCATGCCTGAGGTGAGCATGCCGACGGCCAGTGCGACGAGGCCGAGCACCGCGAAGTACAGCAGCATGCGCGCCGGGTTGCCATGGCTGGCCAGTGCGGTCACCGCCATGATGGCGATCGGGATCACGTAAAGATGGAATTGCGAGGTGTCGCGCTGGGCGATGGCATTGACCGCCAGGTAGACGCCGAAGGCGAGGAACGGGAACAGCAGGATCAGTGCCTTTTGCAACGTGCCCTTGGCGCCGAGCACGCCAGGAATGCCGGTCCAGCGCCCCATCATCAGGCTGGCCCAGAACAGCGAAATGAACGGCGCCACCTGCGAGGTCTGGACGTTGAGGTTGTGCTCGAGGTACGCGGGCAGGTTTCCGGCGGTGGAGACTTCGACGCCGACATACAGGAAGATCGCCAGCATGCCGAGTACCAGCTGCGGATAGGCAAACACCGAGTGACGATGGATCAGCTTGCTGGCGTCCTCGGCTTCTTCTTCGGCGACCTTGTCGAGATCGAGTTTGTTCGGCACCGAGGAGAACTTGAGGATTGCAGCGACGATCAGGAATGCCGCGCCGAGGAACAGGTACGGTGTCTTGACGTTCCCGATATTGGCCGTGGCATTGCTGGCGGTGGCGCTGCCGAAGATGGCGTAGCTGACCAGCAGCGGGCCGATGGTGGTGCCGAAGTTGTTGACGCCGCCGGCCATGTTGAGACGCTGCGCGCCGGTGCTGGGATCCCCCATCACGATCGCCAGCGGGTTGGCGGCGATCTGTTGCAGGGAAAAGCCCAAGGCCACCACGAACAGGCCGGAAAGCATCAACGGGAAGGACCCGAGGTTGGCGGCTGGAATAAAAAGCAGCGTGCCCAGTGCCGAGATCACCAGGCCGAGGCAGATGCCGTTCTTGTAGCCGATGCGGTTGAGCAGGTCGGCACCCGAGATCTTGGAATACAGGAAGTAGATCGCCGAACCGACGGCGTAGGCGATGTAGAAGGCGTTGGACACCCACTGGCTTTCCACCTGCGTGAGGTTGAACGCCTTCTTGAACACCGGGATCAGGATGTCATTGCTGGCGGCGACGAAGCCCCAGAAGAAGAACACGGTGATGAGCACGCCGAACTGCGACCAGCGGGTTTGTTGCTTCGTCATGGGAGGCTGTCTTCGTGGGAGGCAAACGGGGCTAGGCTAGCATCGAATCGATCCAACGCAGGGGTATCCGCGCATGTTGCGTCACAGCATCAACGGGCGGCCACGGCCTGTAGCGGCGGGCGATGCGATAATCCCGGCATGAACGAATCGAACGACAAGGTTGGCGACACACCCGGCACCACCCATTTCGGCTATCGCGACGTCCCCGTGGACGAAAAGCAGAAGCTGGTGGGCGAGGTCTTCACGTCGGTGGCCGGCAAGTACGACCTGATGAACGACCTGATGTCGCTGGGCATCCATCGGGCCTGGAAGCGCTACTTCGTCGCCACCTCGTCGGTGTCGCGCGGTGATCGCGTGCTTGACCTGGCGGGCGGTACCGGCGACATCGCCGCACTGCTGCGCGATCGCGTTGGTGATGCGGGCGAGATCGTGCTTGGCGACATCAACGGTTCCATGCTCAAGGTCGGCCGCGATCGCATGACCGACCGCGGCAACGTCAACGGCTTCGAGTACGTGCAGTGCAACGCCGAGGCGCTGCCGTTCCCGGATGCCAGCTTTGACCTCGTCACCATTGCCTTCGGCCTGCGCAACGTCACCGACAAGGACGCTGCCCTGCGCGACATGCATCGCGTGCTGAAGGTCGGCGGGCAGGCGCGCGTGCTGGAGTTTTCCCAGGTCACCGCCGACTGGTTCAGGCCGATCTACGACTTCCACAGCTTCAAGGTGCTGCCGCACCTCGGCAAGCTGTTCGCCGGCGACAGCGACAGCTATCAATACCTCGCCGAATCGATCCGCAAGCACCCGCCGCAGGACGAGCTCAAGGCGATGATGCAGGCGGCCGGCTTCGCGCGCTGCGACTACCGCAACCTGTCGGGCGGCATCGTCGCCATTCATACGGGCTACAAGGTCTAGCGTGAGACAGCGCTAAACTCGGGGGCTTCCGCTTCATTCCTGCCCCGGAGCCTCCCATGCGCAAGTCGCTGCTCGCTGCATCCATCACCCTCTGCATCGCCGCCTGTCAGCAGCAGGCGCCGCAGGCCGCCGCGCCAACGCCGGCACCGGCCGCCGCCCAGGCGCCGGCACCCCAGTCGACGCAGGCCGTGGTGGACGAACATTCCTATTCGCAGCCGGACAAGGTCCGCACCACCGACCTCGCCCTTGATCTCGCGCTCGACTTCGCCAAGAAGACGATCTCCGGCACCTCGACCTACACGCTGGATTGGCTCGACAAGAAGGCGACGCAGTTCGTTCTCGATACCCGCGACATCACCATCCAGAAGGCCGAAGGACAGGGCAGCGATGGCCAGTGGCATGAACTGAAGTTCGCGCTGGCGCCGGCCGACAAGATCCTCGGCAGCAAGCTCACCGTCGAAACGCCGGATCGCCCCGCCAAGGTGCGCCTGACCTACGCCACCTCGCCGAACGCCTCGGGCTTGCAGTGGCTGGATCCGGCCATGACCGAAGGCAAGAAGACGCCCTTCATGTTCAGCCAGTCGCAGCAGATCCACGCGCGCAGCTGGGTGCCGTTGCAGGACACGCCGCAGATCCGCTTCACCTATTCCGCGCATGTCACCGCGCCGAAAAACGTGATGGTGCTGATGAGCGCCGACAACAATCCGGACGCCAAGCGCACCGGCGATTACACCTTCCACATGCCGCAGAAGATCCCGTCCTACCTGCTGGCGATCGCCGCGGGCGACCTGGTGTTCAAGCCGATCAACAAGCGCAGCGGCGTGTGGGCGGAACCGGCGATGGTCGGCAAGGTCGAAAAGGAATTCGAAGATACCGGCAAGATGATCGATACCGCCGAGAAGTTGTACGGGCCGTATCGCTGGGATCGTTACGACCTGCTGGTGCTGCCGCCGTCCTTCCCCTATGGCGGCATGGAGAACCCGCGCCTGACCTTCGCCACGCCGACCGTGATCGTCGGCGACAAGTCGCTGGTGTCGCTGGTTGCGCATGAACTCGCGCACAGCTGGTCGGGCAACCTGGTCACCTTCGCCACGGACAACGATGCGTGGTTGAACGAAGGCACCACGACCTACGTCCAGAGCCGCATCACCGAAGCGCTGTACGGCCTTGATGCCAAGGACATGGAGAACGCGATCGATCGCAGCGAGCTGGCCGACGAGTACAAGACGCTCGATCCCAAGCTGCAGTTGCTGTCGCTGAAGCCGGGCACGCTGGCCGATCCCGATGGTTCGTCGAGCGCGACCGTGTACACCAAGGGCGCGTGGTTCTGGCAGTGGCTGGAGCAGAAGTATGGCCGTGACGTGTTCGATCCCTTCCTGAAGGGTTATTTCGACCACTTCGCGTTCCAGAGCATCACCACCAAGCAGATGCTCGATTATCTCAAGGCCAACCTGATCGATGCGCATCCGGGCAAGGTGACGATGGCTGAAGTCGAGAAGTGGGTGTACGAACCGGGCATTCCCGCCGATGCACCCAAGACTGACTCCAAGAAGTTCGATGCGGTGGATGCGTCGCTGAAGACGTGGCTGGATGGCGGAATCCTGCCGCCCAAGGCGGTCACCGCGAAGTACAGCACGCAGGAATGGGTGCACTTCCTCGAGGGCCTGCCGCCGACGCTCAAGGCCGAACAGCTGAAGGCGCTGGATGATGCCTACCACTTCACCGGCACGCCCAACGGCGAGATCGCGATGCGCTGGTATCCGCTGACCGTGCGCAGTGGTTATGTCGAGGCGCGCAGCGAGCTTGGCAAGTTCATCGAGCGCGTCGGTCGCCGCAAGCTGATCATGCCGACCTATGCCGAATTGGTGAAGACGCCGGATGGCCTTGCGTTCGCCAAGGAAGTGTTCGCGCGCGCCAAGCCGTCGTACCACCCGATCACCACCGGCAGCGTGCAGGACATGATCGACAAGGCGGACAAGACGGCGGCGTTGAAGGAAAAAGCCAAGTGACGGTGTGCCGCCATTTACCTCTGTCGGTCGCACTTGCCCTCGCGCTGTCGGCGTGCGGGCAGGGCGGCGCGCCCGCCAACGCGCAGGCCGATGCGGCACAACGCGAGCAGGACGCCGCGCCGGTCCTCGCCGAGTTCGAAAGCGCCTATACGGCCGGGGATTGGGCGCGTGCGCGCCTGAAGGTCGACGAGCTGCACCAGGAACATGCCGGCACCCAGGCCGAAGCGAAGGCGATGGCGCATTACGACGAGATCAAGTCGAAGTCGGATGCGCGCCGTGATGACGAACGCGTGCGCGCGCTATGGGATTACCAGACCAATCCCGAGGGCAAGGGCCAGCAGATCAGCGCGGCGATCATTTCGAAGAACGAAATCACGATCGACGGTGGTGTGTCGCACGTGCAGCTGATCTTCCGCGACCATCCCGAGTGGAAGCGCAGCACGTATATCGTGCTGTCGCGCGGGGACATCGATTGCTACAAGGGCTGCAAGGTCAAGGTGACGATCGACGGCACGACGAAGATGCTCGACGGATTGCGTCCCGACACCAAGGAAGCGATTTCGATGTTCATCAACCCCGATCGCGCGCTGTGGCGGGCGATCCAGCACCACAAATCGCTGGCGATCGAGATCCCGGTGAAGGGTGGTCCGAAACAGACCGGCGAGTTCGAAGTCGCCGGCCTGAATGCGGAGCGCATGCCGAAGGCGTGGAGCGCGCAATAACGCGCGCTCCGGGTCTTAAAGCGCGTAACCGTACTGGCGCTTGAACTCGGCGTTGAACTCGTCGAAGGTGAAGCGCTGGTTCTGGGTGCCGTGGTGGCTCACCTTGAGCGCGCCCATCAGGTTGCCGATGCGGCCGATGGTCGGCCAGTCGTGGCCCTTCTCGATGCCGTAGATCAGGCCGGCGCGGAAGGCGTCGCCGCAACCGGTCGGGTCGACGACCGCTTCTTCGCTGGCCGGCGGCACGTTGATGCTGATGCCGTCGTGGAAAATGTCGCAGCCGCGCGGGCCGCGGGTGACGATGAAGGCCTTCACCTTGCCGGCGATCTCGTGTTCGCTCCAGCCGGTGCGTTCCTGCAGCAGGCTCGATTCGTAATCGTTGGTGATCACGTAGTCGGCCTGGTCGATGAAGTCGCGGAATTCCTGGCCGTTGAACAGCGGCATCGCCTGGCCCGGATCGAAGATGAAGGGAATACCGCACTCGGCGAACTCGCGCGCGTTCTGCAGCATGCCTTCATACCCATCCGGCGCGACGATGCCGATGGTGACGCCCTTGACGTCGCGCACGTGGTTGAGGTGGCTGTCGCCCATCGCGCCCGGATGGAACGCGGTGATCTGGTTGTTGTCGTGGTCGGTGGTGATGAAGCACTGCGGCGTGAACTGTTCTTCCAGCACGCGCACGTGGTCGAGGCGGATATCGAAGTTCTCGAGGTGCGTGCGGTACGGCGCGAAGTCCTGGCCGACCGTCGCCATCGGGATCGGATCACCGCCGATCAGCTTGAGGTTGTAGGCGATGTTGCCGGCGCAACCACCGAATTCGCGGCGCATGCGCGGCACCAGGAAGGATACGTTGAGGATGTGCACCTTGTCCGGGAGGATGTGGTTCTTGAATTGGTCCGGGAACACCATGATGGTGTCGTAGGCGAGGGAACCACAGATCAGTGCGGACATGTCGGGCTGGTTGGTTGTGGTAAACCGGGAAAGGGTAACCCGGCACGGGCCGGGAGGCCAAGAAATGCCCACCAAAATAACGCGCAGGGAACACGGGAAGGTCGCTTTTTTGTTAGGCTTGCCGACTTCCCCCGCCCCCCTCCCCAGGCCCCGATTCGATGTTCAAAAAGCTCCGCGGCATGTTCTCCAATGACCTCTCCATCGACCTGGGGACGGCCAATACCCTGATCTACGTCCGCGGGCAGGGAATCGTGCTGAACGAGCCGTCGGTGGTCGCGGTGCGCCAGGACCGGACCTCGGGCCAGGCACGCTCGGTGGCGGCGGTCGGCAGCGATGCCAAGCAGATGCTCGGCCGCACCCCCGGGAACCTGACCACTATCCGCCCGATGAAGGACGGCGTGATCGCCGACTTCACCTACACGGAGGAGATGCTCAAGCACTTCATCCGCAAGGTCCACAAATCGCGCTTCCTGCGCCCGAGCCCGCGCGTACTGATCTGCGTGCCCTGCGGCTCGACCCAGGTGGAGCAGCGCGCCATCAAGGAGTCGGCCCTGGAAGCCGGCGCCCGTGACGTCTCCCTGATCGAGGAGCCGATGGCCGCAGCGATCGGTGCCGGCATGCCGGTGACCGAGGCGCGTGGCTCGATGGTGATCGACATCGGCGGCGGCACCTCGGAAGTGGCGGTCATCGCCCTGAACGGCATCGTCTATGCCCAGTCGATCCGCGTCGGAGGCGACCGCTTCGATGAAGCCATCATCAATTACGTGCGTCGCCACCACGGCATGCTGATCGGCGAAGCCACTGCCGAACGCATCAAGATCGAGATCGGCTGCGCCTATCCGCAGGAACACATGCGATCGATGGAGATCTCCGGCCGCAATCTCGCCGAAGGCGTGCCCAAGGTGCTCACGATCACATCCAACGAGATCCTGGAAGCACTGCGCGAGCCGCTCGCGGCGATCGTCGCCGGTGTGAAGCAGGCGCTGGAGCAGACGCCGCCGGAGCTGTGCGCGGACGTGGCCGAGCGTGGCATCGTGCTCACCGGTGGTGGCGCGCTGCTGCGCGACCTCGATCGCCTGCTCAGCGAGGAAACCGGACTGCATGTGCAGGTGGCGGATGATCCGCTGACCTGTGTGGCACGTGGCGGTGGCCGCGCGCTGGAACTGCTGGACGCGCACGGCAACGAGTTTTTCGCCGGCAACTGACCGGCGACCGTGTCCTCCTACCCCGGTCCCACTGCCCCCCGCGCCGAAAGCATCGCGGACACGCTACGCCTGCTCGCTTGGCTGGCAGCTTGCATCGTGCTGATGGCGTTCGATCGCCATGGCGGCGTGATGCAGCGCGTGCACGCTTCGTTGGAATTGGTGGCGCAACCGGTGTGGAAACTCGCGGGCCTGCCGGGACGGATTGGCGTTGAGATGCGCAACAACGCGGTTACCCGATCGCAGCTGATCAAGGACAACGCCGACCTGCGCAATGCGGTCGCGGTGGCCGGCGCGCGCATGGCGCGACTGCAGGCGGAGCAGGCCGAGAACGAACGCCTGCGCAGCCTGCTCGGCGCGTCGCAGCGTGGTCGCCTCGATGTCCAGCTGGCGCCGATTCTCGATATCGACCTTGACCCCACCCATCAGCGACTGGCGCTCGACGCCGGTTCCAACCAGGGTGTGCATGTTGGCCAGGTGGTGATTGATGGTGGTGGCATTCTTGGCCAGGTCATCGCGGTACAACCGATCACCTCGACCGTGCTGCTGATCACTGATCCCGACCATGCCATTCCAGTGGAAGTGGTGCGTACCGGCATCCGCTTGATCGTCTATGGGCGTGGCAACCGCCTGGTGCTGGGCAATATCCCGCGTTCGGCCGACATCAAGGTTGGTGACCGCGTGCAGACCTCTGGCCTTGGCGGACGATTTCCCGCGGGCTTCCCGGTCGGCACCATCACCAAGTTGAAACTCGATGACAGCCGCGCGTTCCTCGAAGCCGATCTGTCGCCCGCGGCGCAACCTGATCGTGGCCATGAAGTCCTGCTGCTACGCACCTTGCCGACCACGCCGGTGTTCAAGCCGGTGGAGTTGCCGGCACGTGATGCCAAGCCCGCGCACGACAAACCCAAGCCCAAGCCGCAAAGCGGCATGGAGCCGGTGGAGGACGCGCCATGATGCGCCGGCGTACCCGCCTGTTGCAGGCCGGAAGCATCTTCGCGGCGTTGCTGCTGGCATTGTTGCCGCTGCCGGATGCGATCGTGCCGTTCCGGCCGTTCTGGGTCGCGCTGGTACTTGCCTATTGGGTGCTGGAGCATGGCGACGACACCGGCCTTGGTATCGCGTTCTTCGTCGGATTGCTGGTTGATGTGGTGCAGGGCAGCCTGCTGGGCGAATACGCCTTGCGGCTGGTGGTGATCGCGTTCCTGCTCGATCGCTTCCGTTCGCGCCTGCGTTTTTATCCGATCTGGCAGCAGGTGCTGGCGATCGCCGCATTGCTGGTGAACGACTGGATCGTCACGGCGATCATCCACGCCTTCCTCGGCCAGCCGCAGCATCCGTTTGCCAGCCTTGGCGCGGCGGCGGTCGGTGCGATCCTGTGGGGGCCGGTGCACGCGTTGCTGGCAACGCTGGATCGCGGGCGACGCTAGGGTTGATGGACTAATGGCGCCGCGACGCAGCTCGATCAAGAACCAGGCGCTCGAGGTCGAGCAGTTCCGGCGGCGTGCGTTCATCGCATTCGCGACGATCGTCGTGGGTTTGCTGGTGCTGGGCGGCTGGTACTTCCGCATGCAGGTGGTGCAGCACCGCATGTATTCGGCGGCGGCGGAATCCAACCAGATCAAGCCGCGGCCAATTGTGCCTGGACGTGGGCTGATCTATGACCGCAAGGGTCGCATCCTGGCCGACAACGTCCCGGAATTCCGCCTCGACGTGACGCCCGACCAGGTCGACGACATGGCGGCGTTGATCCAGCAACTGTCGATGCGGATCGAGTTGAAGCCGGAGGACATCGAGGCCTTCGACCGTGCCCGCGACGCCAGTCGCCCGCATGCGCCGGTGACGCTGAAGGCGCGCCTGACCGATGAGGAAATCGCACGTATCTCGGTGGATCGCTGGCAGTTCCCGGGCGTCGAGGTGGTGCCGTACTTCGGCCGCGTCTATCCGTACAAGGATCTGTTCACCCACGTGATCGGCTATGTCGGCCGCGTCGATGTGCGCGACAAGGAAAAAATGAAGTCGCTCGACGCCGCCTTCAGCCATGTCGGCAAGACCGGGCTGGAGCGCTATTACGAAGACGCCTTGCGTGGCAAGGTCGGCTACGAACGCATCGAGACCAACGTCAACGGTCGTGCCCTGCGCACGCTTGGGGTGGTTCCGGCGAAGCCCGGCGTCGACCTGCGCTTGAGCATCGACCTCGACCTGCAGCGTGCAATGGTCGAAGCGTTCGGCAACCTGGAAGGATCGGCGGTGGCGATCGATCCGCGCACCGGCGGCATCCTCGCCATGGTCAGCCTGCCGTCGTACGACGCCAACCTGTTCGTCAACGGCATCTCGCACGAAGACTACGCGGCATTGAATGAGAATCCCTCGCGCCCGCAATTCAACCGCGTGGTGCTAGGCGCCGTCGCGCCGGGGTCGACGGTAAAACCGTTCCTCGGTCTGGCCGGACTCGAAAGCGGCCTGCGCACCCCGGAGGACAAAGTGCTGTCGACCGGCATGTTCTACATTCCCGGAGTCAAGCGCGGTTTTGGCGATTCGCACCGCGGCGGCCACGGCTGGACCGACCTGCGCAAGTCGATCTACGCCTCGGTCAACACCTACTACTACAAGCTCGCGCTCGACATGGGCATGCCGCGCTTCGACCAGTATCTCGGCAAGTACGGCTTCGGTTCGCCCACTGGCATCGACATGTACGGCGAAACCGGCGGCATCCTGCCGTCCCCGCAATGGAAGGCTTCCCACATCAAGCCGGACGGACGCTGGTACCCGGGCGACACCGTGAACAGCGGCATCGGCCAGGGATTCTGGAAGGTCACGCCGCTGCAACTGGCGCAGGGCGTGGCGGCGCTCGGCAATGGTGGCCTGTTGCGGCGTCCACATCTGGTCGAAGCGGCGCGTCTTGGCTATGGCGGAAATTGGGGAGATTTGCCGCAGCCGGAGCCGAAACGCATCAGCGAAAGTGCCGCCCACCTGCAGGTGATTCGCGAGGCGATGATCGGTACCGTGCATACCCCGGGGGGCACGGCAGGCAACATCCGCGCCGGACTCACCTACGTGATCGCCAGCAAGACCGGTACGGCGCAGGTGGTAAGCCGGCGTGGTGCTGAAGCGACCGATCCGCGTCGCCTGCCGATGAACAAGCGCCATCGTGCCCTGTTCGAAGCCTATGCCCCCGCAGATAATCCGACGATCGCGGTGGCGGTCGAGATCGAGGGTGGCGGCTATGGTGCCGACACCGCCGCGCCGATTGCGCGCAAGATCATGGACGCATGGATCACCGGCAAGATGCCGGGTGCCGGCAAGGACGGCAAGGACATGCTGGCTGATGGCCGCGACCCGATGTTCGCCGATGTCGAAACCGGTGCGATCGGCAGCGAAGCGTTCCTGCCACCGGGCACCATCGATGCGCTGGAGGATCGCAGCAACGAGACCCAGCAATCCGAGGATCCTGGCGCCACGGATGACACCGGCCAGCAGCAGCCCGTCGATGGCGCGGAGCGGACACCATGAATCCGTTGTTGAGAGTCCTCTCGAACTGGGTCGCGCGCCTGTTGCGCACCATTGACTTGCCGCTACTCGGTGCGCTGTTGTTGTTGATGGCCAGTGGCTTGCTCACGTTGTACAGCGCCAGCAACGGCAGCCTGCGCATGGTGATGGGGCAGGGCTCGCGCTTCGTCATCGGTCTTGGGCTGATGTGGTTGCTCTCGCGCATCGCGCCACCGCGTTTGCGCGCGGCATCCCCCTACGTTTACCTTGCGACGATCCTGCCGCTGCTGGCAGTGCTGGTGCTGGGTCGTGGCCACCACGGCAATTTGTGGATCAACCTCGGCGTGTTCTATTTCCAGCCGTCGGAACTGATCAAGCTCAGCCTGCCGATGATGTTGGCATGGTATCTGCACAATTCGGTGTTGCCGCCCAACCTGCGCACAATCGCGATCAGTGGCGCGATTGCGGCGGTGCCGATCCTGCTCATCCTCAAGCAGCCCGACTTTGGCACATCGATGTTGATCACCTGCGGCGCGGTGTTCACCATGTTCCTCGCCGGGCTGTCGTGGTGGTGGTTCATCGGTGCGTTCACTTCGGTGGCGGTCGCGGCACCTGCGGCATGGTTCTGGTTCCTGAAGCCATATCAGAAGGACCGCATTCTCATCTTCCTCAATCCCGATGCCGACAAACTCGGTGCGGGCTGGAACATCACCCAGTCGAAGATCGCGATCGGTTCCGGCGGCTGGTTCGGGCAGGGCTGGATGCACGGCACGCAATCGCATCTCAACTACTTGCCGGAACACACCACCGACTTCCTGTTCTCGGTGCTAGGCGAGGAGTTCGGCTGGCTCGGCGTGGCGCTGATGTTCCTTGCCTACCTGGTGGTGATCGGGCGCTGCCTGTGGATCGCGATGGAAGCGCGCGATTCCTACTCGCGCCTGCTGGCGGGCACGCTGGGTCTCGCATTGTTCGCTTACGTGATGGTCAATGGCGGGATGATCTCGGGCATGTTGCCGGTGGTCGGCGTGCCGATGCCGTTGCTGTCATACGGCGGCACATCGGCGGTCGTGCTGCTGGCCGGCATGGGGCTGGTGATGTCGGTGCGCGCACATTCGCCACGACGGACTTGAATGGCGTAGTCAGCTTCGCCCGGAAGGTGCGTGATACCCTCCCCGGCGATGACACGACGCTTACTTCTTCCCGCCGCGGTAGCGCTCATGCTGGCCGCATGCGCCACGCAGGTACCGCCGCCCAAGCCCGTGGTGGTGCCGCCCGCGCCCGCACCGATTCCCGCACCCGTGCCGGCGCCGCAAGCACCGCGCCCAACCGGTCCCGTGCCCGACCTCGTTGCCGCGCGCCACGCCTTTGCGCAGCAGGCCGCGAGCAAATACGGCATCGATCCGCAACGCGTTGAATCGGTGCTGGCCACCGCGCAGATCCGCGAGCCGATCATCGCCGCGATGTCGCGTCCGGCCGAAGGCAAGCCGTGGAGCGAATACCGTCCGCTGTTCCTCAATGCCGCGCGCATCGATGGCGGCAAGGCCTTCATCGCCAAGCACCGCGATGCACTGAGCGCGGTCGAAGCCAAGTACGGCGTTCCCGCTGAAATCATCGTCGCCATCATCGGCGTCGAAACCGGCTATGGCGCCAACATGGGCAAGTATCCGGTCACCGATGCGCTTTACACGCTCGGTTTCCGCTACCCGCGCACCAACGCGCCCGACAAGATCGAGCGCGAGAACATGCGCGAGGCGTTCTTCCGCGACGAGCTGGCGCAGGCGTTCGCGATGGAGAAGGAAGCGCATCTCGACATCACCCAGTTGCGCGGCAGTTATGCCGGCGCGATGGGCTGGGGCCAGTTCATGCCATCGAGCTACCGCCAGTATGCGGTCGATGGCGATGGCGACGGCAAGCGCGACCTGTTCACCGATCTCGCCGACGTGCTGCCGTCAATCGCCAATTACTTCGTTGGTCGCGGCCAATGGCAGCGCGGCCAGCCGGTGATGGTGCGCGCGACGCGCGATGCCAGTGCGCAGCCGATCAATCCCGACAATCGCAGCGAGGCGATGCTGCCGCAAGCTGACTTGGCGAAGATGGGGTATCGGCCGTTGCAGGCGGTTCCCACCGGCTTGCCGGCCAACATCATCACCCTTGATGGCGCCAACGGACCCGAATACTGGATGGTGTTCCCCAATTTCGTCGCGATCACGCGCTACAACAAGTCGCCGTTGTATTCGACTGCGGTGTACCAGTTGTCGCAGCTGATTTCGGGCCATCCGGTGCCGGGCGCATGAGGCGCGGCGCGTTGGTCGTCGCACTGCCGCTGGCGCTTGCGGCATGCAGTTCGACGCCGCCCAAGTCGTCATCGACGGCGACGCATGGCACGACGATCGCAAAGACTCCGCCACGGTCGACGACCAGCGCTGCAAGGCCGTCGAATTCGCCCTACGCACCAGCCCGGGAAGATGCCAGCAAGCGCGGCCAGATGGTTGGGGATCTCTATCGCCCCGATATCAAGGACAGCGTGCCGGGCGAAATCCCCGACGTGAATCGCATCCCCGAGCCGGTGGTCAAGGCCGAGCCGCGTTCGAAGCGCGGCAACAAGACGTATGCAGTGCTCGGCAAGAGCTACAACGTGCTCGACGATGCCCGTGGGTATTCGGAAACCGGGATCGCCTCGTACTACGGCAACAAGTTCCACGGTCGCCAGACCTCAAATGCCGAGGTGTACGACATGTACGCCTTCACCGCGGCGCATCGCACCTTGCCGCTGCCCAGCTACGCGCGGGTCACCAATCTCGACAATGGCAAGTCGGTGGTGGTGCGCATCAACGATCGTGGCCCGTTCCATTCCAATCGCCTGATCGATCTCAGTTACGCCGCGGCGGTGAAGCTCGGTTATCGCGAACAGGGTACGGCGCGCGTGCGCGTGGATGCGCTGACGCCGGAGGAGAGCACCGAAACCGACCGGGCGCTCGAGTTGGCCGCGGCGTCGAAGGGCGATCCGGCGGCGAAGGCGCAACTGGCGCAGCAGGTCGCCGACGGCAAGGTCCCGGCCGGAGTCGCACTGGCGAGTTCGCCGGCGGTGGCGCAGGACTATCGCTTCGACATGATGCAGAACGGCAAGGTGATGAACTCTGCCGAATTCGACGCATGGATGAAGGCGCGCGGATTGCATGTCGCCACCGGCAAGCCCGGGACCCCGGAACCGCGCAACGTCGCGGTGGTTCCGGCGGTGACGCCGCCTGCCGTCACGCAGGCCATCGCAACCTCGGCTCCGGCGGTCCCTCCTGCAACAAGGCCGGCACCCGCCGAGACGACCGCTTCGGTATCTACATCGGCACCAGCGCCCATCACCGGTGCTTCCGGCCCAACCCTGCAGGTCGCCGCGTTCGCCAACCAGCAGAACGCCGAGCACGCGCTCGAGATCGTCCGGCATGCCGGCGTCGCCAATGCCCGCATCGTCGAAGGTTGGTCGAATGGCCGTCGTTTCTGGCGGTTGCGCGTCGCCGCGATGAACACAACCGAAGTCCCGGAGCTGTCAGCGCGCCTCTCTGGCCTGGGATTCGGGACGCCGCAGCCCGTCCGCGACTAAACTTGTCGTCTTCCCGGGCCGCCGCTGCCGCCCATTTCCCTCGCATTTTCCGATCGATTCCCACACATGACTTCCAGACCCGTTGCCGTCCTTTCCGTCGCCGCACTGACCGCCGCGCTTGTCTCGTCCGTTGGCATCGCCTTCGCACAGACGCCTGCTCCGGCCGCCGCCGCACCCGCCGCGGTTGCCACTGGCGAGTTGCCGATTCCAACGGCGCCGGCACCGGCCGTCTCCAAGGCTTGGGTGGTGATGGACTACGCGACCGGCCAGGTGTTGGCTGGCAACAACATCGATACCCAGCTTGAACCGGCCAGCATCACCAAGGTGATGACCAGCTATGTCATCGCCGCCGAAGTCGCCAAGGGCAAGATCAAGAGCACCGATCCGGTGATGATGACCGAGCATGCCTGGAAGACCGGCGGTGCCGGCACCGATGGCAGCTACAGTGGCTTCGAAGTCAACAAGACTGCGCCGCTGGAACAGATGGAAACCGGCATGGTGGTGCAGTCGGGCAACGATGCCGCGATCGCGCTGGCCGAACACGTCGCCGGCAGCGAGGAAGCGTTCGCCCAGCTGATGAACAGCTACGCCGCAAAGATCGGCATGAAGAACAGCCACTTCGTCGATCCCACCGGCCTTTCCGCGCAGGGCCACCTGTCCACCGCGCACGACCTCGCGCTGCTCGGCCGCGCGCTGATCCACGATTACCCGCAGGCCTATGCGCTGAACAAGATCAAGGAATTCACCGTCGGTCCGATCACCCAACCCAATCGCAACTTGCTGCTGTGGCGCGATTCCTCGGTTGACGGCATCAAGACCGGCCACACCTCCAATGCCGGCTACTGCCTGATGGGATCGGCGCTGCGTGGCGACCAACGCCTGATCGCGGTGGTGCTGGGCGATACCAGCGAAAAGCAGCGCGCGGATGACGTCCAGGCCTTGCTCAACTGGGGCTTCCGCTTCTACGAAACCCACAAGCTGTACGACGCCAATGCGCAGGTCAGCGTGCAGAAGGTGTGGAAGGGTGCGAGCCCGCAGGTGCGCCTGGGCGTGGCCGAACCGTTGCTGGTCACCGTGCCCCGTGGTCGTTTCGACGCGCTGAAGTCGTCGATGGAAGTGCCGCAAAACCTGATTGCGCCGATCGCCAAGGGTCAGAAAATCGGCACGATCAAACTTTCTCTGGACGGCAAGCCGATCGCCGAGGCGCCGCTGGTCGCGATCGACGCCGTCGAACAGGGCGGGTTCTTCCGTCGCCTGTGGGACAGTCTGGTCCTGTGGTGGAAGTCGCGCTAAAACCTGCCCACGTTCCTGCTGCGCTCGGCAGCTTGCGCGCGGGCGGTGCTCGGAATCCTCATGTACCACGACGTACACTGCGGCTCCTGCGCTCCGTCCACGCGCAATCTCCCATCGCTCGCGACGGAACGTGAACAGGTTTTGAGATAACGAGGATTCCGACATGGAAATCAAGTCAGACAATCCCGAGCACGGCTTCCAGTTCCCCGGCGTGTTTGAAATCACGGCGATGGGGCCGGCCGGTGCCGGTCTCGAGGCGGTGATTCCGACCTTGCTTGAGGATGCAGGCATCGAAGTGCTGCGTGAAACTGTCGCCACCCGCGATTCCTCGGGCGGCAAGTACGTATCGATCAAGCTCAACTTCAAGGCGTCGTCGCGCGAACAGTACGAAGCTGCGCATACCGCGTTGCGTGAACATCCCGAGGTGAAGTGGACGCTGTAATCGTCCGTGAACTCGGGCGTCAGCCCTACATGCCGGTGTGGCATGCGATGCAGGGCTTCACCGATGCGCGCAACGACACCACCGTCGATGAGTTGTGGCTGGTCGAACACGATCCGGTGTTCACCCTCGGCCAGGCCGGCAAGCCCGAACACGTGCTCGCACCCGGCGATATCCCGGTGATCCCGGTCGATCGCGGCGGCCAGGTGACCTATCACGGCCCCGGCCAGATCGTCGCCTATCCGTTGCTCGACCTGAAACGGCTCGGCATCGGCGTGCGCGAATACGTGTGCCGCATCGAGCAGGCGATCATCGACACGCTGGGCGAATGGAACATCGCCGCCGTTCGTCGCGAAGGTGCGCCCGGCGTCTACGTCAACGACGCCAAGATCGCCGCGCTGGGCATCCGCGTCCGTCGCGGCTGCACCTTCCATGGCCTCGCCTTCAACATCACCGGCGAAAGCACGCCACCATTCCAGCGCATCAATCCCTGCGGCTACATCGGCCTGCAAGTGATCGCGCTGGACGATCTTGGTGGTCCCGGTGGCATGGCGGCGGTCAAGCCGGTGCTGGTCGCCGAGCTTGCCCGCCAGTTCGGCCTGAAGCCGCAAACCGCGCCGGCGCCCGATCTCGCCGCGCTGGCCGGCCAGCGGCGCGAGGCCGCCTGATCG
>JAFEBY010000120.1 GCA_018242465.1 Pseudomonadota bacterium
ACACCGCGGCAACCGCTGCCACGCCCGCAGGCCGATGGCCGTGCGGTCACCGGGATGCCGGATGCGCGCGCGCAACCTGCTGCGGTCGATCCGGGCACGGTCGCCACGACACCCGCACTCCCCCCAGATGCGACAGCGTTGCCGCCCTCGCTCGACGCGGACACAGCAACTTCTCCCGCCACGTCCGCGCCCACCGCGCCTTCGGACAACGGCGCGCGCGGCACGACTGCAGCCGGCGACAACACGGAACCACCCGAGAAGGACAACGAAACAAAACATCCCTGATTGCAGCCTCGCCGTCCGTGGCGATGGCTCCTCTGCCATACCGCAATCAGAGCTCGAAGCGATAGGCCAGCTTCACCATCAGCATTTCGGTATCGCGCAGGTTGAAGGCGCGGCGGAACTCGCCGGGTGAATCGGTGAACAACTCGCCCTGGTCATAACCGCCACGGCCATAGACGACGTAAATATTCGACAACGGCGCCAGTTCATAGCGGTAGCGAATCTGGAACCCGAGCGTGTGCAGGTTGAACGGCGCGAGATATTCGCCGCTGACCACGGCACTGGTGTCCGGCTGCACGCGGAAGGACTTGCGCGCGCTTCCCGTCAGGCCAATCGCCTGCAGTTTGATGCGCAATTCCTGCTTCGGGCTGATGTTCCAGTTCAATGCAGCGGAGAGTTGCAACTGGCGGCGGTCGTACATGCCGAGCAGGTTGTCGTGCTGCCACAGCAGCCACTCGCCATCGCGCAATGCAAACAGGCTGGCCTGCGCGTTGAGTGCGTCGCTGAAGAAATAGCGCGAACCCAGCATCACGCTGACCATCGGCCGGCGCTTGGGATCGACGCCCATGCCGTAGGCGGATTCCAGCGTCGTCCACCACTGCCAGTTGCCGCGGCGACCAGGCTCATGGTCGAAGGTCGCGTAATAACCCGGGGTGATCCGCACGATGTCGTGGTAGAACGTCAGCGAATCATCGTGGGCTGCCGTGCGCAGGTTGATTAGGAACATCTGGCTGCCACCATCACGCAACTGGCTGTTGCGCTGGATGCGGAACTCACGCTGCAACACGACACCGCCATTCGCGGTGGCCAGCATGTCATAGCGCCAGCGCCAGTTGTGCGACGCATAGATCGAATCCTTCGGCAGATCGGTGAAGCGCTTGCCGACTTCCCAGTGCGCGTAGTTGAGGTTGTCACGGCCAAGGTAGCCGAAATCGTTGATGTCGAACCCCTTGTCGAAATGCATGGCGATCCATTGCTGGCGCCAACCATCCTTCATCTCGTATTCGGCCAGGAAGGTCGCGCCGTTGTGGCGATCGGTCCTGCCGTTTTCATCGATGGCACTCTGGGATGCGTTCGCAGTCAGAGTGAATTTCGCATTCGGCTTCCACTGGTCGTCCACGGCGTAGACCGTTGCGGTGCGATCAAGCCAGGGATGCACCACCTGGGTCACCATCCCGCCGAGCGTATTGCCGTCGAACGCATGGGTCACGCGCGCCGCCCGGAACGAACGACCGGCATCGCCGCGTTCTTCCGCCCACAACAGGCCGTAGTTGGTCTTGCCGAAGCTGCCGTTCAACTTGACCGCAGCATTGATGTCCGCCGCCCCCTTGCCGTCATCCGAGGGGCCGCCGACGCGGCGCGTGTAGATGAGCTGGCTGTTGTCCAGTAGCAGGTTGAAGTCGAAGATCGTCTGGTTTTCGGTAAAGAACGGCCGCTTGTCACTGAAGAAGCTTTCCTGCGCGCTGAAGTTCACCACCAGGTCGTCGCTTTCCACCTGGCCGAAATCGGGATTGATGGTGCCGCTCAGCTGGAATTGCCCGTTGGGTTTCCAGAACACATCCACGCCGCCGTTGTTCTTGGTCTTGTGGCCGACCATGTCGTACGCGGAGGACGCATACGGCGTGAGCGCGAGCAGCGCCTGGCTGTAGGCCGGCACTTCGATGTGTTCGAACTTGGCGAGGAACTGCGGGCGCTCGAATGTGATCGCTGGCCAACCCATGCGCTCGCCGCTGACACCGACCACGCGATCGAGATACAGGCCAATGCTGCGCGTCTTGCCGTTGGCCTTGCCCATCGTGGCGACGCTCCAGGGAATCAGGATTTCCGCGGTCCAACCTTCCTCGTCCTCGCTGACGGCGTGCAGCCAGTTGCCGTCCCAGTCGTTGTTGAAATTGCCCTGCTTGGTAATGGTTCCGTCCTGGATGCCGCCACCCAGCAGCACGGTGAAATCGTAGCCCTGGCGGCCATCGCCGTCGAAATCGATCATGACGTTGACGCGGTCGGCCTGTGCGTTCTCGTCGCGGCGGGTCTTCTGGCGCATGCGCTGCACGCTGGCTGGCTGGTGGCTGCGAAACGCAACCGCCAAGCCCTTCGGCGTCGCTTCGTACCAGACTTCTGTCGGCACGCTGCCCGGTTGCTGGGTGAAGGGCTGCACGGTGCGGAAATCGGTGATGTGGCGCGCACCATCCCATTCACCGGGATCCATCTTGCCATCGATCTTGATGTCCGCCGCCATGACGGGTGCTGCCATGCAGGCGAGCGACAGCGCGGCGACTAGTGTGCGGGGTGTCATCGGGGATGCTGACTCTGGAACGGTCGCGTCAGCCTATGAAACGCACATGACATTTGCGCCTGCCTGAAGTCACGTGACTTCCGACACGGCTGTGCTCGCGACACGGCGCGAGCGCTGTCCCCGGTTGCGACTTACTTGTTCTTCTTCGGCTGCAGCATCGTGCCGGTGCAATTCTTCGAGCCGCAGCGGCAACCCCACAGCTTCTTGAGCTTGGCGGTATGCGGTTCGTCGAGGACGATGCCGTAGTTGTA
>JAFEBY010000121.1 GCA_018242465.1 Pseudomonadota bacterium
GATCCATTCGAGGATGCCGACCAGGGTGTACTTGCTGGCGTGCTTGATCAGGGTCAACGGGTTCTGGCGCGGTTGGAGTTGGCGCAGGGTAGCAGCTGGGTAGAATGCCCGGACGAATCCGGAGGTTGCAATGAACGAAGTGCCGCTCCATGTCGTGATCCTCGCCGCGGGCGAGGGCAAGCGGATGAAGTCCGACACGCCCAAGGTGCTGCAGAAGGTCGCCGGCCGGCCGATGCTGGCGCACGTGATCGCGACGGCGCGTGCACTGCGACCGGCGGGCATCCATGTGGTCTACGGTCATGGCGGCGACCAGGTGCGCGCAGCCTTCGCCGACCAGCCCGATCTGCAGTGGGCGGAACAGGCGCAGCAGCTCGGGACCGGCCATGCCGTGATGCAGGCGATGCCGCAGATTCCCGATGGCGCACGCGTGCTGGTGTTGTACGGCGATGCACCGCTGTTCCGCGTCGAGACCCTGCAGCAGCTGTTGGCGCAGCGCGGACGACTGGCGGGACTGGTCGCCGATCTCGAGGACCCCACTGGCTATGGCCGCATCATCCGTGATGCCGAAGGCCGCATCGGCGCGATCGTCGAGGAGAAGGACGCCAGTCCCGAACAGAAGCGCATCCAGACGGTGAATGTCGGCGTGATCACTGCGGATGCGAATGCGCTGCGCGGCTGGCTGGACAAGCTGTCCAACAGCAACGCCCAGAACGAGTACTACCTCACCGATGTCTTCGCCAAGGCCGCAGCCGATTTCAGCGCGGCGGAAATGGTGCATGTCGCCGATCCAAGTGAAACCGAAGGCGCCAACGACCCTTGGCAGTTGTGCCAACTCGAGCGCGCGTTCCAGCGGCGCGCGGTGCGTGCGCTGTGCGTGCAGGGCATGCGCTTCGCCGATGTGGCGCGGGTGGATGTGCGCGGCACGGTGGAGTGCGGTCGCGACGTTGAGGTCGATGTCGACGTGGTGTTCGAAGGCAAAGTGAAGCTCGGCAATCGGGTGAAGATCGGACCGTTCGTGCGCCTGAAGGACGTCGAACTCGCCGATGGGACCGAAGTGCGTGCGCACTGCGACCTGGACGGCGCGAAGACCGAGGGCGCGGTGCACATTGGCCCGTTTGCGCGCCTGCGTCCTGGCACCGTGCTGGCCGATGGCGTGCACGTCGGCAATTTCGTCGAGACCAAGAACGCGGTGCTCGGCGTCGGCAGCAAGGCCAATCACCTGACCTATCTTGGCGACGCGACGATCGGTGCAGGCGTGAATATTGGTGCCGGCACGATTACCTGCAACTACGATGGCGTGAACAAGTCGACGACGACGATCAGCGATGGTGCGTTCATCGGTTCCAACAGTTCGCTGGTCGCGCCGGTGACCATCGGCAAGGATGCGACCATCGGCGCGGGGTCGGTGATCGTCACCGATGCGCCGGGAGGCGAGCTGACGATTGCGCGCGGACGCCAGGCGACGGTCCAGGGCTGGAAGCGACCGCAGAAGCAGCCGAAGTAACGCGGGTCAATCCGACAACGTCAAACTCACCATCAATCCACCGCCCTCGCGATTGGCGAGGCTGAGGCTGCCGCCGTGTGCCTCGGCGATCTCGCGCGCCAGCGCCAGGCCCAACCCGGTGCCGTTGCGCTTGGTCGAATAGAACGGCAACAGCGCCTGCGAGATCACGGTCTCACTCATGCCCTTGCCGCGGTCGAGGATGTCGAGGCGCCAGCCCGCAGGCAGGCGCCGCAGGTCGAGTGCGACTTCCTCATCCGGGCCACCGGCTTCGTGCGCATTTTTCAGCAGGTTGAGCAATGCCTGTTCCAGCTGGATGCGATCGGCCATCAGGAAGCTGTCGCGGTGCATGCCATCCCAGCGGAAACCGAATTGTTCGCGCAGGCCATGCAGCATGTCGCCGCAGGGCACGGCTTCGCGACGCGGTGCCGGCAGTTTGGCGAAACGCGCATAGCCACGGATGAACTCCTCAAGATGACGTGCGCGCTCTTCGATCACCCGCAGTGCATCCGGCAAGCGCGTGGTCTGGCCGATCCGCAACATCTCGCCAGCGGAATGCGCCAAGGACGCGATCGGCGCCAGCGAATTGTTGAGCTCGTGACTGATGACGCGAATCACTTTCTTCCAGGTCTGTACTTCCTGGCGGCGCAGCTCGGCGGTGAGTTGGCGCAACAGGAACAACTCATGCGGGCGGCCGTTGAGACGGAAGCGCCGGCGCGAGAGATGGATGATGTCGTCGTCTTCGTCGTCGCCCAGCGCGAACAACGCGTCACCGTTCTGCGCGATCGCATTGCGCAGGGCGATCGGGGTATCCGCGATCAGGTCGTCGAACGAGCGGCCTTCGAGCCTGCGGCCATCACCGAGCAGTTTCCGGGCAGACAGGTTGCCGAGCACGATGCGCTTGGTGGCGTCGATCAGCACGATCGCGACCGGCGTGTTCTGCACCACGGTATCGAGCAGCAGTTCGCGCTGCACCAGTGCCTGGCGCTGCTCGCGCACGGTTTGGCCGAGCTGGTTGTGGGCGGCGACCAGTTCGCTCACTTCGTCGCGGTGCGGCCACGCAACTCCGAAGCTGAAATCGCCGTCGCGGAAACTGTCGACGCTGCCGGCCAGGGCGCGATACAGCGACTGAACGCGGGCATTGAGCCGATGCAGGTGGATCAGCATGAAGACCAGGACGATCACGCCCGCAAGCAGCGCGAGCCATGTGCGGCCGGTTTCCAGCTGCGTGGCGATGGCGGCCACGATGGCGATGACGGCATACACGAAGGCAATGCTGCCCACGCGGTTCCGCCATGAAATGCTGTGCTTGGCCACGTCAGCGCCTCGGGATGCCGAGCCGCTCCATGCGGCGATACAGCGATTGGCGGGTCAAGCCGAGTTCCGCCGCGGCTTGTGCGATCACGCCGTGATGGTCGCGCAACGCTCGCACGATTTCATCGGCGGGGATTTCCTGAGCGTCGGCGATGGTGTCCGTTTCGGGAAGATCAAGGGCGGCGGCATCGACCACCTGCGCGGTCGACAGCAACCCGGCGCGTTGCATGACGTTGCGCAGCTCGCGCACGTTGCCCGGCCAGCGATGGCGCAATAACGCGCGTTCGGCATCGGCGGACAGGGTGTGTTCGCTGCCGAGGAAATGACGCGCCAGCGGCAAGATGTCGGCCGGGCGCGCAGCCAGCGGCGGCAAGCGCAGTTCGATGGTATTCAGTCGGTAGTAGAGATCTTCGCGAAAACTGCCATCCCGGATCTTTGCCGGCAGGTCGGCATTGGTCGCACTCAGCACGCGGACGTCGACGCTGCGTTCGCGGGTGCTGCCGAGGCGGGTGAAGCGCCCGGTCTCGAGCACGCGCAGCAGGCGCGTCTGTCCAGTTGCGGGCAGGGTGCCGATTTCGTCGAGGAACAGCGTGCCACCATCGGCTGCTTCAAAACGGCCTTCGCGCGCCTTGTTGGCGCCGGTGTAGGCGCCGGCGTCGGCGCCGAACAGTTCGGCTTCGATCAGTTCGCTGGGCAATGCGCCGCAATTCACCGCGACGAACGGGCCGCTGCGACTGGAATTGGCGTGGAGGATTTCCGCGATCTTTTCCTTGCCGCTGCCATTGGGGCCGGTGATGAGGACGGGCAAGGGCGAACGTGCGACCTGAACCGCAAGACTCAGCACGCGCTCGGTGGCGTCGTCGGCATAGACCACGCCGCGCAGGTCGTGTTCGCGCGACAACGTCGCGCGCCGTTCGCGGGTGACGCGCGCCGAACGCGCGAGTTCGCGTCGTGCTTCCGACAACTCCAGCAGGTTGTTGATCGTGGCGATCAGCTTGTGGTCATCCCACGGTTTGCCAACGTAATCGGCGGCGCCGGCCTTGATCAATTCCACCGCGCGCTCGAGCTCGGTCCACGCCGTCAGCAGCACGACCGGCACATCGGGCCATTGTGCGTGCAGGCGCCGGAACAATTCCGCGCCTTCATCGCCCGACGTCGTGTCGGCGTCAAAGTTCATGTCCTGGATCACCAGGTCGATGTCGCCGCGCATCATCCGCGCGATGCCGGCGTCCGGCGTGGTGGCGCCTGCGGTGTCGATTCCGTGGAGGGAAAACAGCAACTCCAGCGCGGTGATCACGCTGGAATTGTCATCGATGACGAGGACGGTTGGCATGCTGTGATTCTAGTCGGTCATCGTCACACGCTGCGCGTTGCCGTCGCCGGTGGGATCGAAGCCGCACGCAGGGCCGGCCACAACACCGCGAGTTGCCCGAGCAACCACAGCACCACCGCACCGATCGGCAGGTAGGGCCAGGGCAGGCGCGGCAATTCGTACTTCGCCATCAACAGCTGGTTGATGCCGAACGCCAGCGTCATGCCGAGAATCACGCCACCGGTCACGATCAGGAAATTCTCGGTCTGGAAGTAGCGCAGGATGTCGCCTTTCGTTGCGCCGAGTGCGCGGCGCACGCCGATCTGCTTGGTGCGCTGTTGCACCCAGAAGCTCGCCAGCCCGACGATGCCGAAGGCAGTGACCATCAGCAACACGAGAGTCACGCCCGACAGCAGCCAGATCATCGCCTTCTGTTGGGCGTAGTAGTCGTCGCGCAAGTCTCCGAAGGTTTTCTGGTCGCCGATGATGCGGTGCGCATCGTTCTTCTGCAGTGCGGCGACGGCGGCCTTCAGCATTTCGCCGCGGTTGACGCCGGGCTTGGTCCGGATGATGTACGGCGCCATCGTGAACGGCATGCGGAACGGCAGCAGCGCGGAGTACTGCGCGCTTTCGAGGCTGGAATCTCGTCCGGGGCGTTGCAGGCGATCGACAATGCCGACGATCGGGACCGGGGCGGAATCGAGATAGAGCGATTTCCCGAGGGCATCCGAATTCGGGAACATCTTCTTGGCGAAGGACTCGGTGATGATGAGCGCACGCGGCATCGCCGCCGATTGGGTCGCGATATCCGGGATGTCGAGATACTCCTCGGGATTGAAGCCGCGGCCACGGATGATGTGCGTACCGTAGGTGCGCAGCATGTCGTCGTCGCCCATGTATAAAGCTGCGTTGCTGCCGCGAGCACCGCCATCGGCAGTCAGGGAGAAACTGCTGTTCCATGAGCCGTTCTGCAAGGGGGTCTGACTGATCACGGATACCGACTCCACCCCAGGAATGGCGCGAATCGATTCCTTGTCGGTCCGGGTGAGCGCCAGTGCATTGGCATCGTCGCCGATGCCCGACACCTCCAGCACGGACAGCGCGGATTCGTCGATGCCCAGCGGGGAATTGATGGAGTTGACGCGCAGGCGCACCAGGTTGATGGCGTTGCAGAGGATGGCGCAGGTGAGTGCGACTTCCAGCATCAGGATGAAGACCGCCGACTTGTGCCGTGTCAGCGTCGAGAGGATCGGGCGGATCTGGTTCATGACGTGTCCTCGCGCTTATTGCGTCTTGAGCTGGATGGCGGGGGTGATGCGCATCGCGCGGAAGGCCGGCAGCAAGCCCGCCAGCAGCGTGGCGAAGATGCCAAGCACGATGGTGAGCGCGAGCAGCGCCGGATCGAGATGGATGATTTTCGCGTAGCTGTTCGGTTGGTGGCGCACGGCCCACAGGCCAAGCAGCGACAGCAGCAGTCCGCCGATGCTGCCGACCAGGCCGATCACGCCGGCTTCCATCAGGAACTGGATGAAGATGTCGCGACGGGTCGCGCCCAGTGCACGGCGCACGCCGATCTCGCCCTGCTTGCGCAGGAACTTTGCCATCAGCAGGCCGACCACGTTGACCAGGCACACCACCAGGAAGCCCAGCGCCAGCCACAGTTGCAGGTGGGCGTCGGATGGCACGATCTTGCGATAGTCCAGCCACTCCATCACGTTGCGCAAGCGCACGTTCGGTGGGCGGGTGTAGCGCCCGCCAGCGCGCTGCTGTTCTGAATAGTTGGTCAGGTAGGCCTTGTAGGCCGTGACGTCCGCCGGCGACTCCAGTTGCACCCAATACTGCAGCCAGGTGCACACCGCGTTGAGTGAGGTGGTTTCGTCGTTCGCGGCCTTGTAGCAATTCATGTTGCCGCTGATGCCGAGCTTGAGGTCGCGCGACGTGCTGTACGGCAGGTAGACCTGCTCGGTGCCGCCATAGCGTTGGTTGTTGACGTCGTAATAGCGCGGATCCGGACGCCAGTGGCCGGCAACGCCGATCACGGTGAAGGGCGTGCCGTCGATGCGGATGGTCTTGCCGACGCTGTTGCTGCCACCGAAGATTTTTTCATTGAGCTCTTCCGCCAGCACCACCACGCGTGCGCGCGATGCGTCGTCGTTGGCATTCCAGCCGTGGCCAAGGCGGATCGGGACCTGGAACATCGGGAAGAAATCGGCGGTGGCGTAGCGCATGCTCGCGTTCATCGGTGTCTGCGTGCCGACTTCGAGTGCGGCTTCGCCGCCGTTGGTGATCACCTGTGCCTTGGCGCGGTGCTGTGCCAGCAGTGTTTCCGCGTCGAAGCGACTGATGTCATCGGGTGGCTCGTTGTCGCTGTTCCTGGCGTCGGCCGGGTACATGTCGAGCTGCACGCGGAACAGCTTGTCGCTCTTCTGCGGAATGGGATCACGCGATAGCGTCTTGAACACGGTGAGCGTGGTCATGGTCGCGCCGATGCCGACTGCCAACGTCAACACCATCAGCACGGTGAGTGCGCGGTTTTGGCGCAGGCTGCGCCACGCCAGGCTGAAGTAGTAACCGAGCATGTCCGTCAGGCTCCCGTGGGGCTGGTCGCATGCGCCGTCCTGTGCAGCGGCGATTCATGGCGGAGGTCGGTGGCGATGCCGTCGACAATGTGGACGTTGCGCTGCGCACGCGCGGCCAGTTCCGGATCATGGGTCACCATCACGATGGTGGTGCCGGACGCGTTGATCTCTTCCAGCAGTTCCATCACGCCACGGGCCATCTGCGAATCGAGGTTGCCGGTCGGTTCGTCCGCCAGCAACAGTTTCGGGCTTCCAGCCAACGCACGGGCGATGGCGACGCGTTGTTGCTGGCCGCCGGAGAGTTCGGCCGGATAGTGCTTCATGCGCGAGGCAAGGCCGACGTCGGCGAGTGCCTTTTCGATGCGTTCACGACGTTCGGATGCCGTCATCCCGCGATAGCGCAACGGCACGTCGACGTTGTCGAACAGGTTGAGGTCGGGAATCAGGTTGAAGCTCTGGAAGATGAAGCCGATCTTGCGGTTGCGCAGCTTGCTGCGGGCATCGTCCGACAGGCCCTTGACGTTCTCGCCATCGAGGAAATAATCGCCGCCGGTGAAGTTTTCCAGCAACCCGGCGATGTTGAGGAAGGTGGTCTTGCCCGAGCCCGACGGCCCGGTAACGGCGACGAATTCGCCATCGCCGACGTGGAGGTCGAACGCGCGCAGGGCGTGGGTTTCGACGACTTCGGTGCGATAGACCTTGGTGATCTGCTTCATCTCGAGCATGGCGGTTTCCTCGTGCGGATGTGGAATTCGTGGATGTGAATCGGTGGGCGTATTTCAGTGAATCCGGATGTGTTCGTTGTTGCCGAAGTCCTCGACGCCGGAGATGACGACCTTGTCGCCTTCCTGCAGGCCGGACACGATTTCGATGGAATCGATGCTGGCGGCGCCGACCTTGACCGGATGGCGCGAGGCGGTCGAGCCGTCCATCAGCCATGCTTGCGTGCTCGACTGGTCGAGCGCGGGGCCGCGTTCGGCCATCAGCACGTTGCGGCGGGTATCCAGCAGGATGCGCGCGGACAGGCGTTGGCTCTGGCGCAGGCCGGGGGGTTGCTGGCCATCGGCGAAGCGCAGGCGCGCACTCACCTCGCCGTTCACCACTTCCGGCGACACCGCGATGACGTTGGCGGGATAGCTCTTGTTGTTGCCGCTGAGTTGCGCCGGCATGCCGATGGCGAGATCACGGGCGAAGCTCTCCGGCACCTTGATCTCGACATCGAAGCGCGACAAGTCGACCACGCTCAGGACCGCGGCATTGGCCAGCAGGTTGGAGCGCGGCTGCACGAAGACCTGGCCGACCTGGCCATCGAAGGGCGCGCGGATCTTCAGGGCATCGACCTGGCGGCGCAGTTCGGTCACCACCGCGCGCTGGCGATCGGCAAGCAGGTGCTTGTTGCGGGCGTCGAGCACCGAACTCGCACCTTGCAGTTTGAAGTTGCGCTGCGCGCTCGACAATCCGACTTCCGTCTTCTTCATGGTGTCCTGCGCGGTGGCGAGCGTGATCTGCGGGATCGCGCCACCTTCGTAGCCGCGCTGGTAGCGCTGCAGGTCGCGGGTCGCGGTGGTGTTGTCGATCTGGGCCTGGTCGAGCGCCTTCTGCGCATTCGATCGCGCCAATTGCGCATCCAGCGTCGCACGGCCGGCATCGGCTTCCATGCTCGCCAGAGTCGATTCTTCCTGTGCCAGCTTCGAACGCAGTTCCGGGCTGTCGATCTCGGCGAGGACATCGCCTTCCTTCACGGCATCACCGGCAACCACGTGCAGGTTCACCGTGCCGCCGGCGATCGCGTAGAGGCTCGGGCTGTTCGAGGCGATCACCCGGCCCTCGGCGGCGATGTCGCGCACCAGGTCGCCGCGCTTGACGGTGGTGATGCGCACGCGCGAGGCATCGACCGAACGGCCACCGGCGAGCCAGTTCATCCCCACCCAGCCGATCAGCGCGAGCAGGGCGATCGCGGCGGCAGCGATCACGAGGATGCGCTTGCGGCGTGCGGGCGAAGGGCGGTCGGTGTTGAGCCGGGTGTCCTGGGCGGAGGTGTCGCGAATGGCCATGGGGATCGATGACGAAAAATTCACCCATCCCTACGCAAGTCGCGTGCCAACGCCAAGCCATTGATCTGATTGACTGAATGCCGCTTTGGCGTGTCCAAGCCGGTGTCCGGACGTCCGCGGACGTTCACCGCAGCCCGTTAGAATGGGCGCTTCTCAGGAGAGGTGCGGAATCCATGTGTGGAATCGTCGGTGCGATCGCCAGCCGTGACGTGGTGCCAGTGCTGGTCGAAGGCCTGAAGCGGCTGGAATACCGCGGTTACGATTCTTCCGGTATTGCAGTTGTCGAGCGCGACAGCGTGCGCCGCGTGCGCCGCACCGGCCGAGTGATGGAGATGGAGCAGGCGGCCGTCGCCGAATCGTTCAACGCGCCGATCGGCATCGGCCACACGCGCTGGGCGACGCATGGTGGCGTGACCGAACTCAACGCGCACCCGATGGTCAGCCACGGCGACCTCGCGCTGGTGCACAACGGCATTATCGAGAACCACGAGGCGCAACGCGAACGCCTGCGCACGCTCGGCTACGAATTCACGTCGCAGACCGATACCGAAGTGATCGCCCATCTCGTCCACCATTACCAGTCGACTGGGCTGTCGCTGCTGCTTGCGGTGCAGAAGGCAGTGAAGGAACTGGAAGGGGCCTACGCGATCGCGGTGATCGATCGCCGCAGTCCCGACACCATGGTCGCCGCGCGCATGGGCTGCCCGTTGCTGGTCGGCCTCGGCGAAGGCGAGAACTTCATCGCCTCCGACGTCTCGGCGATCCTCCAGGCGACGCGCCGGGTGATCTTCCTCGAGGAAGGCGATACCGCCGAACTGCATCGCGATGGCGTGCGCGTGTTCGACAGCCACGACCACGAAGTGCAGCGCGACGTCCACATGTCCGATGTCTCGCTCGCCTCGCTCGAGCTCGGCCCGTATCGCCACTTCATGCAGAAGGAAATCCACGAGCAGCCGCGCGCGCTGGCCGATACGCTGGAAGGCGTGATCGATGCCGGCGGTTTCGACCTCGGACTGTTCGGCAAGGATGCTGTCGACGCATTCAACGGCGCCGATTCGGTGCAGATCCTCGCTTGCGGCACCAGCTTTTACGCGGGCATGGTCGCGCGTTACTGGATCGAATCGCTGGCCGGGATTCCCTGCGCGGTCGACATCGCCAGCGAATACCGTTACCGCGACATCGTTGCCAACCCGAAGCAGCTGGTGGTGACGATCTCGCAGTCGGGTGAAACCCTCGACACCATGGAAGCGCTGAAGTACGCCAAGCAGCACGGCATGCTGCGCACGCTGTCGATCTGCAACGTGCCGGAAAGTGCGATCCCGCGCACCAGCAAGCTGGTGTTCTACACCCGCGCCGGCGCCGAGATCGGCGTCGCCTCGACCAAGGCCTTCACCACCCAGCTCGCGGCGTTGTTCATCCTTGCCGCCGCGCTCGCCAGGCACAATGGCCGCCTCGATGCCGCGCACGAACAACAATTGATCGAGGAGTTGCGCCACCTGCCGGGCAACGTCCAGTTCGCGCTCAACCTCGAACCGCAGATCGCGGCATGGGCCGAACGCTTCGCGCCGAAGCAGAACGCGCTGTTCCTCGGTCGCGGCGTGTTCTACCCGATCGCGCTGGAAGGCGCGCTCAAGCTCAAGGAAATCACCTACATCCACGCCGAAGCCTATCCGGCTGGCGAGCTCAAGCACGGCCCGCTGGCGCTGGTCGACAAGGACATGCCGGTGGTGGTCACCGCATCCAACGACGCGCTATTGGAGAAGGTGAAGTCGAACATCCAGGAAGTGCGCGCGCGCGGCGGCGAGATGTTCGTGTTCGCCGATGCCGACACCCATTTCGAGGAATCGGAAGGCGTCCACGTGATCCGCACCCCGCGTCACGGCGGCATGCTGACCCCGGTGGTTCACGCGATTCCGATGCAGTTGCTGGCGTATCACACCGCGTTGGCGCGTGGAACGGATGTCGACAAACCGCGCAATCTCGCCAAGAGCGTGACGGTGGAGTAACGTCGGGATCTCATCTCAGGCCATCGTGTCGACGAGTAATAAAGTTCTATCTTGGGTATTAAAGATTTATCCCAGACAATAAAGTCTGACCTGAGACGAAACGTGTAGCCATTTTGATGGTGAGTTCTCTACCCTAGGAAGGCAAGGAGAACTCCATGAAGAAGCGCTTTACCGACGAACAAATGATTTTGATCCTGCGCGAAGCCGA
>JAFEBY010000122.1 GCA_018242465.1 Pseudomonadota bacterium
CAGATGATTTCGCACGGCTTCGTGTCCGGCGCGATGTTCTCCTGCATCGGCGTGATGTACGACCGCATGCATACCCGCATGATCCGCGACTACGGCGGCGTCGCCAACGTGATGCCGTGGTTCGCCGCGTTCGTGGTGCTGTTCGCCATGGCCAACTCCGGCCTGCCGGCGACCAGTGGCTTCGTTGGTGAGTTCATGGTGATCGTCGGCGTGTTCCAGCAGCACCCGCTGATCGCCTTCGCCGCCGCGACCACCCTGGTGATCGGTGCGGGCTACACCCTGTGGTTGGTCAAGCGCACGATCTGGGGCGAAGTCGCCAACGACCATGTCGCCGAGATGAAGGACATCAACTTGCGCGAAGCCTGCGTGCTCGGCGTGTTCGCGCTCGGCGTGCTCGCCATTGGCCTCTATCCCAAGCCGCTCACCGACCTGATGGCGCCGGCCCTGCAACACCTCGGCAGCCAGATCGCCGCCAGCAAGCTCACCGGACTTTGATGATGGGCACTCTTACGACTTTCAATCCCGCCGAACTCTGGCCGCTGCTGCCGGAACTGGTGATGGTCACCGGTGCATTCGCACTGTTGGTGATCGATCTGTTCCTGCCGGCGCGCCGCAACGGTATCGTCCATGTCCTCGGCCTGCTTCTTCTGGTGGCGGTGATTGCGTTGTGCGTCACCGGCAGTGGCGGCCACGGCACCGTGCTGAACGGCATGTTCGTGCGCGACACCCTGGCCGACCTGCTGAAGGGAGGCATCCTGCTGACGACCGCGCTCGCCTTCGTCTATGCCTGGCCGTTCCTGCGTGATCGCGGCCTGTACAAGGCCGAAGTGACGCTGCTCATGCTGTTTGCAGCACTCGGGATGATGTTGCTGGTCTCGGCCGGCAGCCTGGTGATGGTCTATCTCGGTCTGGAAATGCTGGCGCTGAGTTCGTACGCGCTGGTCGTCACCGATCGCGACAACTCGATGGCGTCGGAAGCGGGCATGAAGTACTTCGTGCTCGGCGCGCTGGCCTCGGGCATGTTGCTGTTCGGCATGTCGCTGATCTACGGCGCGACCGGAACCCTCGATCTCGCCCAGATCAATGCCTCGGCGCAGGGCGGGGGCGCACATCGCGACCTGCTGCTGGCTGGCACGGCCTTCGTGGTCGCCGGCATCGCCTTCAAGTTCGGCGCCGCGCCGTTCCACATGTGGCTGCCCGACGTCTACCAGGGCGCGACCACGCCGATCACGCTGTTCATCGCCTCGGCACCTAAGATCGCCGCGCTGGGCATGGCGCTGCGCCTGCTCGACAATGGCCTGTCGCCGGTCGGTGACCACTGGCAGCCGATGGTGGCGGCACTCTCGGCGTTGTCGCTGATCATCGGCAACTTCGCCGCGCTGATGCAGACCAACCTGCGTCGCATGCTCGCCTATTCGACGATTTCGCACATCGGCTTCCTGCTGATGGGCGTCGCCGGCGGCGGTATAGAAGGCAACGCATCAGCCGTGTTCTATGCCGTGGTCTACGCGGTGACGGCCGCAGCAGCGTTCGGCCTGATCACGCTGATGGCACGCAACGGTTTCGACGCCGACGAGATCGACGATTACAAGGGACTGGCATCACGCCAGCCGCTGATGGCGCTGCTGTTCCTGGGCGTGATGGCGTCGCTCGCGGGCGTGCCGCCGTTCATCGGATTCTTCGCCAAGCTGTCGGTGATCGAAGGCGCACTCAATGGTGGCCTGTTGTGGCTGGCGATCGTCGGCATCATCTGTGCAGTGGTCGGCGCGTTCTACTACCTGCGCGTGATCAAGGTGATGTATTTCGACCAGCCGGCCGAAGGTGGCCATGCGATGGTCGCGCACGGCGAGGGCGGGGTGAAGTGGCTGTTCGTCGTCAATGCCGGCGCGCTGCTGTTGATGAGCGCTTTCCTGCAACCGTTGATGGCCTGGTGCCGCAGCGCGTTCTGACCGAAATCGATCTCTGTTCGTGACAGGAAGCCACCGGAGAAATCCGGTGGCTTCTTCATTTTTGGGGCCAACCCCTTGTTCCGCGAGCCAATAAGGATTCGCATTGACGGTTTACATGGTTGACAAAATTCATGAATAATCATAATTCATTTAACTTGTGTTCATATTTATGATGACTTGAAGATGGAAGATGCCGATCTCATCACGCATTTTCCAGAGATATCAATGACATCCCCGCGCGTCCGTTTTGTCCGCCAACATGCACTGACCGTTGCATTGGCCCTGTGCTTTTCCGGAAACCTGAGCGCCCAGTCCAACGTGACGGGCAGCATTTATGGCAGCGCCGAATCTGGCGCGACCATCGTGGTCGAGAACAAGGACACGGGCTTGGTTCGCCGCATCTCGGCCGATCAGGCCGGGCGCTACCAGATCAGTGCTTTGCCCAACGGCACCTACAAGGTGACCGAGGAAAAGAACGGTACGGCGATTGCGACGCGCGACAACATCGCAGTGAACATTGCCAGTGGTACCGAAGTGTCGTTCGCTGGGGCAGCCAAGGCCAGTGATCTGGGCACGGTAACCGTCACCGGATCGGGCGGCGTTGGCATCGACGTCACCCAGACCGATACCCGCACCGTGCTCACTGCCGACCAACTGGGCAAACTTTCGATCGCGCGCGACGTTTCAAGCGCGGCATTGCTGGCGCCGAGCGTGGTTTTCAGTGATAGCTACAAGCAGTCGAATGGCACCACCATCCCAAGTTTCGGTGGTTCGGCATCCTCCGAGAATGCCTACTTCATCAACGGCTTCAACGTCACCAACCCCTTCAACTCGTTGGGCTTCGCTTCGCTTCCGTTCGATGCCATCCAGCAGCAGCAGGTGCTGACCGGCGGATATGGCGCCGAATTCGGTCGTTCGACCGGTGGCGTCATCAACATCGTCACCAAGCGCGGTTCCAACAAGTGGAAGGGGGGTGTCTACACCACCTGGGCGCCGGCGGTGACGCGTGATCATGCCCGCAGCTATTTCTACGGCAACACCGGTCGCGTGCCTGCGACCGATGGAACGCTCTACCAATATCGTGGCCTGGACAATTCCTGGAGCACGAACCTCGGCGCCTACGTGTCCGGCCCGATCATCAAGAATCAGCTGTTCATTTATGCCAATCTCGAGACCACGCGCGATCTTGGACACAACGTTGCCTCCATCCGCCTCGATTCCACGGCCAGCGCCAACGGACGTTCTGGGTGGCGTGAAAACGAACGTAATACGCCACGTTCGCTGATCAAGTTGGACTGGAACATCAATGACGACCACACCATCGAATTCACTGGACTCGGGGAAAACGCCAAGAACCAGAACGATGGCTATTCGTTCAACTACAGCACGTTGGCGCATGGGACGCAGAAGAACACCAGCACGGTGACGGAAGACCGCACGCGCTTGTATGTCGGGAAGTACACCGGCGTGCTCACCGATTCGCTGACGCTGTCGGCATCGTACGGCCAACTGAAGACGACGCATGACTACAACCTGCTGAACTACAACCCGAACTGCCCGGCGATTGCGGTCGGCACGTCGCCCAATGCGCGTGCACCTGGCGTGCCGAGCGGGAACTATGACGGTGGTGCCACCTGCCAGCCGTACACCGGACTTTCGTTCGTGCCGGGCGAACAGCGCTTCGACAAGTCGAAGGGTGGTCGCCTGGACATCAACTGGCGCGTGGGCAGGCACGACGTGCGCTTCGGTTATGACCGCCAGGATTCCACCTCGTACACCAACCAGCAGCTGTTGGGTGGTTACCGCTGGACATACCTGAAGGCCAACAACCCGAGTGCCAACCTGTCGACCAACGGCAGCATCGGTTCACCGGCCGCAGGCGGTGGCGCGCTTGGTGCGCAGGGATATTACGTGATTCGCGACTACAGCAATCGCCAAGCCAACCTGCGCACCGTGCAAGCGTCGCAGTTCATCGAAGATCGCTGGCAGGTGACCGACAACATTCTGCTTTCGCTCGGCCTGCGCAACGAACAGTTCACCAATTACGATGCCGCCGGTGCCGAGTACATCAAGCAGTCCAAGCAGATCGCCCCGCGTATCGGTGCGACTTGGGACGTATTTGGCAACAGTCGCCTGAAGGTGTTCGGCAATGCCGGCCGCTACCATCTCGCCTTGCCGAGCAGCGCCGCACAGCGCGCCCAAGCTCGCATTACCACCGAATACTTCACCTATGACGGCGTGAATGCAGACGGCACGCCGAATGGGTTGCACAATATCCCCGTCAATCCTGCATATGGAACGGTTTGCGCCGGCACCAACTGGATTTCGAGCAACCAGGAATGCGGCAAGGCGCGCGATCCGCGCACGGAAACATCGAAGGGCATCAAGTCACACTTCCAAGACGAATACATCCTGGGTTTCGAAGCCGGTGCAACCCCGGTGATCAATTACGGTGTGAAGGGCACATATCGCGTGTTGCGCAGTGCGATCGACGATGTCTGCTCGCCGAAGATCAACTACGGCCGTTGCACCAATTTCAACCCAGGCGTGACGAATACGTTCGATTCGCAGGACATCAACGGCAACTTCACCACGATCACCTTGACGCGTGAGCAGATGGGCTTCCCGAAGCTGCGCCGCAAGTATGTCGCGATGGACTTCTTCGTCGAGCACGCTTACGCCAACAAGTGGTACGGCAAGCTGGAGTACACCTGGTCGCGCAGCACGGGCAACACCGAGGGGCAGCTGTCCTCGGAACTCGATACCGGTGCAGGCGGCCAGATCGATGTGTCGCGTACCCAGGACTGGGACAAGCCGGGCCTGATGGACAACTCGTACGGATTGCTGCCGAACGACCGCCGCCACCAAGTCAAGGCATATGGCTACGTGCAGCTGTTCCCGGAATGGCGTCTTGGTGCAACCTGGATGTGGGCCTCGGGCCGTCCGCAGAGCTGCCTGAGCTACCACCCGGATCCGAAGGCGGATACCTACCAGAGCTCGACCAACTTCTTCTGCGGCCTGACCGCGTTCGGCAATGCGCAGCCGATGAATCGTGGCAGCTATGGCCATGCACCGTACAGCAATCAACTGAACCTCAACGTCGCCTACACGCCAGCTTGGGCGAGCAAGAAGCTGACGGTACAGTTGGACGCCTTCAACGTGTTCAACCGCCAGTCACCGGCGATGTACTACCCGCGCTATGCGTCGGGCACCAGCACGATGAACGCCCTGTTCGGCCGCGAAATGTACTACAGCTCGCCGCGTTACCTGCGCTTGACTGCCCGTTACGATTTCTGATCGGAACGACGGGATGTGGGGAAAGTCGTCGGAGAAATCCGGCGGCTTTTCCTTTTGGAAGTCACGGGCTTGCAACAACTTCCGCAGCGCGTCATAATGGTCGGCCTGGTGCGGGGTGGAGCAGTCTGGCAGCTCGTCGGGCTCATAACCCGAAGGTCGTAGGTTCAAATCCTACCCCCGCTACCATTTTTTACAGAGAACGGCGTGTCGCGAGACGCGCCGTTTTTCTTTGGTTTCGATGAGATTGGATCGATGCAAATGCGGTAGGATCGTCCGATCGAACAAGCTTTCGGGATGATCACGTGACACTAGGCGATGCCGCCGAATTCCTCGCTGCAGACATCGGTGGAACGCATGCTCGGATCGCGCGGGTACAGTTGCAAGGCGGCCGTATCCGTGTCCTTGAACAACGCGTGATACCGGTGGCGGATTCGCGCTCGCTGGCGGCATTGCTGGACGATCGCCCGGCATCGATCAGGATCGCGGCGATCGCGGTTGCGGGAGTTGTTTCCGACAATGGCGATGTGTTGAGCCGGAACCTGCCGTGGCCGGTGTCGGCAGCGCGGGTCGCGCAGGAGGCGGGGTTGGAACATGTCGGCCTCGTCAATGATTTCGAAGCGGTCGCGCATGCCATACCACACCTCCGCCCCGAGTCGCTGACCCATGTCTGCGGACCTCGCGATGCGATCGTGAAAACGGCGATTGCGCTGGGCCCCGGGACCTGCATGGGTACCGCGATACGCTTCGACGATGGCAGCGTCATGCCAAGCGAAGCCGGCCATGCCTCGCTGGCGCCGGGAACGCCACGCGAATGCGATTTGGTGCGCTGGCTGCTGGAACATCGCGACCATGTCGACAATGGCCGCGTGCTGTCTGGGCCCGGGCTGTTGGAAGCCTATCGTGGCCTGTGCGCGCTGGATGGCGCGGCGACGATCCATGCGACGCCTGCAGACGTGGTCGCGGCTGCCGGCAAGGGGTCGGATGCATTGGCACTGGAAGCAGTCGAAGTGTTCTGCGCGATGCTCGGTGCATTCGCAGGCGATCTCGTCGCCACCTTCCATGCTGGTGGTGTTTATCTGGCTGGCGGCGTTGCCGCGCACGTCAAGGCTTTCCTGTCGATGGGGGGCTTTGAACAGCGTTTCATCGACAAGGGGGTGCTTCGCCCGATGATGGAGCGCGTGCCGGTACGCTTGGTGGAAGATCCGCATCTTGGCGTGATCGGTGCGGCGGCATGGTATCTCGGGCGCCACGACAACAGGAGCAAGTGACCATGACGACGACGCGACGTGGATTCCTGCAGGCTGGAGCCGCCGGGTTGGGCACGCTGTGGATATCAGGCGGCCTCGGTGCCGCGGTGAAGACCCCGGTGGCAGCGAGGTTCCCGCGCGTGGTGTCGACTTGGGATTTCGGCATTGGCGCGAATGCGGCGGCATGGAAGGTGCTGGGGCAGGGCGGCAACGCATTGGATGCAGTCGAGGCCGGTGCGCGCTGGGCGGAATCGGATCTGTGCAATCCGACAGTGGGTCATTGCGGCAACCCGGATCGCGATGGGGTGCTGACGCTCGATGCCAGCATCATGGATGGCGATGGGCGTGTCGGCGCAGTCGCCGCGATCGAGGACATCCTTCATCCGGTGTCGGTGGCGCGCAAAGTAATGGAAGACAGCCCGCATGTCTTGCTGGTTGGGCAAGGCGCGCAACAATTCGCGATCGAGCATGGTTTCGAGCGCAAGGCACTGCTGACCGACAGCGCACGCAAAGCCTGGGAAGAATGGAAGAAGACGTCGAAGTACGAGCCTGTCATCAATGCCGAACGACGCCTGCGGCCCGGGGATTCCACCAACCACGATACGCTGGGCATCCTGGCCATCGACGCCAAGGGCCACATGGCCGGCGCCTGCACGACGAGCGGCATGGCCTGGAAAGTGCATGGACGCGTCGGTGACAGCCCGATCGTCGGTGCCGGCCTGTACGTCGATGGTGAAGTCGGCGCGGCGACTGCGTCCGGTGTCGGCGAGGAAATGTTGCGCAATGCGGCGAGTTTCCTCGTGGTTGAATTGATGCGGCAAGGGCGTTCGCCGGCGCAGGCCTGCCGCGAGGCGATCGCACGCGTCGTCCACAAGCGCCCGGCCGCGAGCAAGACGTTGCAGGTGTGCTTCCTGGCGATGAATCGTCGCGGTGAAGTCGGCGCGTACGCGCTGCACAAGGGCTTCGTCTACGCGATGCAGGATGAAGCCGGAGCCCACGGTCTCAGCGAATCGGCATCGGTTTACACGACGGAACAGAAATGAGGAAATTGCTGGAAATCGCCGCCGATGGCGTGCGCTCGGCGGTCGCGGCGGAAGCCGGTGGTGGTGACCGCATCGAACTGTGTGCCGGATTGGGCGAGGGTGGGATCACCCCGTCGCACGGCGTGATTGCTGCCACCCGGGATGCGGTGAAGATTCCGATTTTCGTGCTGATTCGGCCGCGCAATGGAGATTTCCTCTATGACGCGCGCGAAATCGAAGCGATGTGCAGCGATATTCGCAATTGTGCAGCTCTGGGCTGCGAAGGCGTGGTGATCGGCGCGCTCGATGCAGATGGCGCAATCGATATGGATGCATGCCGCGCGATGGTTGATGCCGCGAATGGGTTGGAGATCACTTTTCACCGAGCGATTGATGCGGTTGCCAATCGCGCACAGGCACTGGAACAGATCATCGATCTCGGGTGCTCCCGGATACTGACTTCCGGTGGCGCCCGGAGTGCGCCGGAAGGTGCAGCTGCGATCGCCGAAAGCATGCGCCAAGCTGCGGGACGCATCGTCATTCTGCCCGGCACGGGCATCAATGCCGGCAACCTTGGCGAATTGGTGGCGCGGACCGACGGCCATGAGTTCCACGCCTCTGCGCGCGGAGTCGTGCATTCACCAATGCACTATCGCAATCCGGCGCTGGAAGGGCTCTCGGTGGATTGGCAGGATACCGACGCTGCGCGCGTGCGGGTGCTGCGCGGGATTCTCGACGCGGTCGAGTGAGTGGATCGAGTCGGGTTGCGGACAGACATGCCAGCGATGCGGCATGCAAGAGTCACCGTGCAGCGTGCAGTGCCGCCGCCTGCGTGGCGAGTTGGCGAATGCGATCCCAGTCACGCGCGACGACGGCATCCTTCGGCATCATCCACGAACCGCCGACCGTCAACACATTCGACAGCGCCAGATAGTTCGGTGCGGTCTCGGCACTGATGCCGCCGGTCGGGCAGAAGCGTGCTTCGGCGAACGGACCCTGCACTGCGCGCAACCATGCCGTGCCGCCACTGGCTTCGGCCGGGAAAAACTTGAAGTGGGTGAGGCCGGCATTCATTCCCTGCATCAGTTCGCTGGCAGTGGCCACACCGGGTATCAGCGGGCAATCCACCGAGTATGCTCGCAACAATTCCGGCGAAGAACCGGGAGAAATCGCGAATACTGCGCCGGAATCGCGTACGGCTTCGTAGTGCTCCAGTGTCAGCACGGTGCCGGCGCCGACGATTGCATCCGGGATCTCGCGGGCGATTTTCGTGATCGCGGCCATCGCAACAGGCGTGCGCAGGGTCACCTCCAGCACGCGCAAGCCGCCGTCGACCAATGCACGAGCAAACGGGACGGCGTCGTCGAGAGTGTCGATGGTGATGGTGGGGATGATCGGCGCAGCGCGCAGCACCTGGTCGGGAGTCAGTGAAGTCGTCATGGCGTGGTCTCGGCCGTATTGATATGAAGTTGGCGAATGGCCGTGGCTGCACCGAGCAGCCCGGGATTGGGATGGATGATCACGCGCACGTCAATGCGTTCGAGGTAGGCGACATAGCGCCCCTTCATCAGGAATCGTTCCCGGAATGCACTGCTGCGCAGGAAGGGAATGAAGCGCGGCACGATGCCGCCGGCGATCACCACGGAGCGCGCGCCGTGGATCAGCACGCAATCTCCAGCCACGCTGCCAAGCATCGCGCAGAAACGCGCCAACGTCTGGCGTGCGGCAAGGTCGTGGCCGTCAAGCGCAGACGCAACGATATCTGCGGGATCTCGCAGGCTGCCATGCATGCTGGCTTCGCCGGGGCCAACGCTGGACGTCACCGCAGGGACTCCACGGTAGACCGCATCGATCTCGGAAATCCCCTTGCCGCACAACACGCGTTCGGTGGAGGTGCGGCCGTGGCGCGCGCTCATCCACTGTTCGATCATGCGTTCTTCGTCGCCGACCGGCGCGAAGCTGACGTGTCCGCCTTCGGTGGCGACGATATTCCAGCCTTTCTCGGCTTCACCAACCAGCAACGCGACGCCGAGGCCAGTGCCGGGACCGAGCACGCTGACCGGCCCGGTCTCGATGTTGTCGGGGCCAAACAGGTGAACGTAATCCTGTGGTTGCAATGTCGGGACCGCCCAAGCGATCGCACCGAAATCGTTGATGACGTGGAGTGCGTCGAGACCAAGCGACGCCTGCATCTCGCGCTGGCTGAACGACCAGGCGCGATTAGTCAGGCGGATTTCATCGGCACTGACCGGGCTGGCGACGGCGATCGCGGCATGCCTGGGGCGTTGCCCGACGGCGGCAAGATAGGTTTCGATGGCGTGTTGCAGGCTGGCGAAGTCATCATTGCGCAGCGTCTGCGCCTGTTGCAGCGTGCAGGCGGAAGCATCGAGATCGACCAGGGCGAAGCGCGCATTGGTGCCGCCAACATCCCCAACCAACGCCAGGCGTTCGTTTCCGCTCATGCCTGCGTGTCCTTGACGAACAGACTGCAGGCGCCGGTTTCGGCATTCCCGACATTGTTGCGCATCAGTCCGAACAATTCGCGGCCCATGCCGACATGGTGTTTCGAAACATCGGGACGCTGCGCAACGCGGGCGTTCCATTCGGCTTCGGGCACCAGTGCGTCGATCGTTCCGGCCTCGCTGTCGATGCGGATGCGATCGCCGTCGCGAAGTTTGGCGATCGGGCCGTCTTCCACCGCTTCGGGATGGAGATGGATCGCCGCCAGCACCTTGCCCGATGCCCCGGACATGCGGCCATCGGTGAGCAGCGCCACGCGTTGACCACGATCCTGCAGCGCCGCCAGCGTTGGCGTCAGCTTGTGCAGTTCCGGCATGCCGATTGCACGCGGACCTTGCCCGCGCACCACCGCGATGAAATCGCCTTCGAGCTTGCCAGCCTTGAATGCGGCGATCAGCGCATCCTGCGATTCGAACACTTTCGCAGGCGCTTCGATGCCACGATGTTCCGGCGCGACCGCCGAAACCTTCACCACGGCGCGGCCAAGATTGCCCTGCAGCCGGCGCAATCCGCCTTCCTTGTCGAAGGCTTCGGCCAGCGGGCGCAGGATCGACGGATCGCTGGATTGCTTCGGTGCTTCCGCCCACTTCAACACAGTGCCTTCCAGTTTCGGGTGCATTGCCTGCTGGCGCATGCCGCCGCCATGCACGCAGAGGATGTCCTCGTGGAGCATTCCGGCATCGAGCAATTGTTCGATGATGAAGCCGAGTCCGCCGGCATCGTGGAACTGGTTCACGTCACCGGCGCCGTTGGGATAAACGCGTGCCAGCAATGGCGTCGCCCGTGACAACGCGTCGAGATCGTCCCAGTCGATATGGATGCCTGCGGCTTGCGCGACTGCGACCAGGTGGATCGCGTGGTTGGTCGAGCCGCCGGTTGCCGCAAGGCCGACCAGTGCGTTGACGATGGCCTTCTCGTTGATGGTGCGGCCGATCGGGCGATAGTCGTCGCCGAGCGCGGTGATGCGCAATGCCTGTTCAGTCGCGGCGACAGTGAGGGCATCGCGCAGCGGCGTATTCGGCGGAATGAAGGCGCTGCCCGGCACGTGCAGTCCCATCATTTCCACCAGCATCTGGTTGGAATTGGCGGTGCCATAGAAGGTGCAGGTTCCGGGTGCGTGGTAGGAAGCGCCTTCCGCATCCAGCAATTCCTCGCGCGTTGCTTCGCCGATGGCGTAACGCTCGCGTACTGCGGCCTTTTGCTTGTTGGGGATGCCGGACGGCATCGGTCCCGCCGGGACGAAGATCACCGGCAGGTGGCCAAACGCCAGTGCGCCGATCAGCATGCCCGGCACGATCTTGTCGCAGACGCCGAGGCAGAGCGCGGCATCGAAGCTGTCGTGCGACAACGCAACACTGGTGGCAAGCGCGATGGCGTCGCGCGAGAACAGGGACAGCTCCATGCCGTCACGGCCCTGGGTCACGCCGTCGCACATCGCCGGCACGCCGCCTGCGACCTGGGCGCTGGCACCGGCATTGCGCGCGGCCATGCGGATCAGGCTCGGATACTGCTCCATCGGCTGGTGCGCCGAAAGCATGTCGTTGTAGGCAGTGACAATCCCGATGCTGGCACCGGTGCCATTGCGCAGGCTCGCCTTGTCGGGACCGGCGGCGGCGAAAACGTGGGCGAGGTTGCCGCAGGCCAGTTCGCCACGGCTGGGGCGATCGCGGCGCGCGGCGGCATCGATGCGGGCGAGGTATTCGTCGCGGCTGGCGCGGCTGCGCTCGACGATGCGTGTGGTGACACGGGCGACGACGGGATGCAATGCAGCCATTACGGACTCCAATGGACGTGGACCTCCACCGTGGTCTGTCGCAGCAATGCAGCGACCGGGTAGGGCAGGTCGGTTGTTTGTGAAATGGCCTGTTCGAGGATCTCGAGTTTGCGCGCGCCGGTGATGCACAGATGTGCAGAGCGCGTGCGCAACAGGCGCGGCAGGGTCAGGCTGATGCGGCTGAAGGGGGCTTCCGGCGGCAGCGGAACCGGTGTCGTAAGGATGGCGTCGTCGTGCGCATCCGCCGCCAATCCTTCCTGCAAATTCGTAGCGCCGGGGAACAGGGAAGCAAAATGGCCGTCCTCGCCCATGCCGAGCAGCACGGCGTCGAAGATGCCGATTCCAATCAATACCTCTTTCGCGATCGCCAGCGATGCCGCGTTTTCGCCATCGACCGCGGTAATGGCCAAGCAATCCGCGGTATTGCCGAAAGCCGCTCGCAACGCAGCGATATTGCTGGCCGGATGCGTATCCGCGACGCAGCGATCATCGGTGGGAACGATGCGGGCGCGTTGTCCACGTTGTGACCAGCGTTGCGCCAGGGTGCGATAGATCGGCAGAGGCGTCTTGCCCCCGGCCAATGCCAGGCTCGGGGCGGTGGATGTCGCGCAGATATCGGCAAGCAGCGAAGCCAGTGCGTCGCACATCTCCGCAGTGTCGGAATAGCGGTGCAGCTCCATCGCGCTTACTCGCGCCACTGGTGGCCGTGACGTTCGATCAGCGAGATCGCTGCGTTCGGTCCCCAGGTGCCGGCCGGATACGGCCGCGGCGGCGCACCGGACTGTTGCCATGCCGACAGGATGTTGTCGACCCACTCCCATGCGGCTTCGGTTTCGTCGCGGCGCACGAACAGCGTGCCGATGCCTTCCAGCGCGTCGAGGTAGAGGCGCTCGTAGGCGAGGCGACGGCGGGCACTGGCGAATTCCTCATGGAAGTCGAGATCGAGACCGACCTTGCTCAGGCGCATGCCCTTGCGGTCGAGGCCCGGCGTCTTGCTCATCAACTGCAATTCGATGCGTTCTTCCGGCTGCAGCAGGATCAGCAATCCGTTCGGCTGCAGGTCGCGGCGGGTGGCGCCGCCGAAGATGGAATAGGGCACCGACTTGAATTGCACGTAGATCTCGGTCTGGCGCGACGGCATGCGCTTGCCGGTGCGCAGGTAAAAAGGCACGCCGGACCAGCGCCAGTTGTCGACGTGGGCGCGCAGCGCAACGAAGGTTTCGGTCTTGCTGCTGCGGCCGAGTTCTTCGGCATAGCCCTTCACTGCGATGCCGTCGACGGCGCCGGCGGTGTACTGCCCGGCCACGGCTTCGTGTTCGACATTGTCGGCGTGGATGCGCCGCAATGACCGCAGCACCTTGATCTTCTCGTTGCGCACCGCGGTGGGTTCGAAGCGCGCCGGGGGTTCCATCGCCACCAATGCCAGCAATTGCAGCAGGTGGTTCTGCACCATGTCGCGCATCGCGCCGGAATGGTCATAGTAGTCGGCACGGTTTTCGACGCCGACGGTTTCGGCGACGGTGATCTGCACCTGTTCGATGTTGCGGGAGTTCCACAACGGCTCGAACAGCGCATTGCCGAAGCGCAGCGCGATCAGGTTCTGCACGCCTTCCTTGCCAAGGTAGTGGTCGACGCGATAGATCTGCGATTCGGTGAAGATCTTGCCGACACCGTCGTTGATCGCCTCGGCGCTGGCGAAATCTTCGCCGATCGGCTTTTCCAGCATGACGCGTGCCCAGGGTCCGGTTGCGCCATGCTTGGCCAACGCCTGGCATGCCGCGACATAGAAGCGCGGTGCAGTGCTGAGGTGGTAGAGGACATCGCCGTCGCCACGAAGTTGCTCGATCTTCTGTGCGAATGCCGCCATTGTGACGTCGTCGTCGATGTCGGCTGGCTGGTAATCGATGCGTGCGAACAGCTTGTCTTGCACCTCGGTCTTGAATTCATTCCGCGGGACGCGTTCGGCCAGGGCAGTGGCGACCTGCCCGAGGAATTCTTCCCGGCTCAATTTGGCGCGGGCGGTACCGAGCAGTTTGAGTTCTGGAATCAGCAGGTTCTCGGCTTCGAGGCTGTACAGCGAGGGCCACAACATGCGCAGGGCGAGGTCGCCGGTAGCGCCGAACAGGGTGAGCAGGTGCGCGGTCTTCGGGGTTGACATCGTTGTCTCCTGGGAACGTCGAGACTAACCGCTCGCGGCGTTTGCTGCACCTGCGCAATCGTTTGCATTCGCAACCATTTCGCGGTGGTTGGCGGAGGTATTGGCAGTGGAAGCCGGAACTTGCCCGTTTTCACCCTTGCGGCTATCATTCACGACTTCGTCGCCCAGATCGCTGGGCACGACCCGATGGCCGGTTCGCCGTGCCATCAGGGCCCTGGCAGGGAATCCCCCTTGCCAGACCGGACATCGCAAGACCGGACAAGGGCCCTCGGGCCTTTTTTTGTTTCCGACGCTTTGAACAGGCACGTCCAGCTGTCCCACCGATCCAAGAACGCATACAGGCATGACCAAGACCGACCAGCTGCAGGATCTGCTCGCCCCGACCGCGCACGCGCTCGGACTCGAGCTGCTGGGCATCGAATACTTGCCGCAGCCGGGTGGGTCGTTGTTGCGCCTGTACATCGATGTGCCGGAAGCGGAAGCATCCGAGCGCATGGTCGGCATCGACGAATGCGAGAAGATGAGCCGGGAGGTTTCGGCCGTGCTCGACGTCGAGGACCCGATCTCCGGGAATTACACCCTGGAGGTGTCGTCACCGGGCATCGAGCGCCCGCTGTTCACCACGGCCCAGTTCGCCCGTTTCGTCGGCGAGAGCGCCAAGGTCGGGCTGAAGCTGCCGCAGGAGGGTCGTCGTCGCCTGCAGGGCCGGATCGTCGCGATCGAAGGCGACACCATTCGTTTCGACATCGACGGCACGCCGTTCGAAGTCGCGCATTCCAATATTGAAAAAGCCCGCATCGCCCCCGACTGGGTGGCCATGGGGTTCGGCGCTCCGAAGCCGGGCAGTCGCGGCAAGAAGGCGGCAAAGGGCGATAAGCCTGCTTCAAAACAAGAATCAACAACGTTGCAACCTTCAACTAAAACAATGGGCGGAGCAGGATCCGCCACGGGTGGAGTCGAATAATGAGTAAGGAACTGCTGCTGGTCGTCGATGCGGTCGCCAACGAGAAGGGCGTGCCGACCGAAACGATCCTCGAGGCGATCGAAGCCGCGCTGGCGTCCGCTGCCAAGAAGCGCTATCCCGAGCAGGACGTCGCCGTGCGCGTCTCCATCAATCCCAAGGACGGCAGCTACGAAACCTTCCGTCGCTGGGAGGTGGTGGCCGACGACGTGGTGATGGAGTCGCCGGATCGCCAGATCCGCCTGATGGACGCCGTCGACGAGAGCGAAGGCGCCGAAGTGGGCGACTTCATCGAAGAACACATCGAGAACCCGGACTTCGGCCGCATCGCGGCGCAGGCCGCCAAGCAGGTGATCGTCCAGCGCGTGCGCGAGGCCGAACGCCAGCAGGTGGTGGATGCGTGGAAGGATCGCATCGGCGAGCTGGTCACCGGCACCGTCAAGCGCGTGGAGCGCGGCAACATCTATGTCGACCTCGGCGGCAATGCTGAAGGCTTCATCGCCAAGGACAAGGGCATCCCGCGCGACGCACTGCGCGTCGGCGACCGCGTCCGCGGCTATCTGTACGACGTCCGCACCGAGCCGCGCGGCCCGCAGCTGTTCGTCAGCCGCGCCGCGCCGGAATTCATGATCGAGCTGTTCCGCCTGGAAGTTCCGGAAGTCGGCCAGGGCCTGGTGGAGATCAAGGCCTGCGCCCGCGATCCGGGCGACCGCGCCAAGATCGCCGTGCTGGCCCATGACACCCGTACCGATCCCATCGGCGCCTGCATCGGCATGCGCGGCGCGCGCGTGCAGGCAGTCACCAACGAACTCAACGGCGAGCGCGTCGACATCGTGCTGTGGAGCGACAACGTCGCCCAGTTCGTCATCAACGCGATGGCGCCGGCGGAAGTGCAGTCGATCATCGTCGACGAAGACAAGCATTCGATGGACCTGGCTGTCTCGGAAGAGAAGCTGGCCCAGGCGATCGGCCGTGGTGGCCAGAACGTGCGCCTCGCCAGCCGTTTGACCGGCTGGCAGCTCAACGTGATGACCGCCGAGCAGGTGCAGGCGAAGTCGGAGGCCGAGCAGGCCGCCGCGCGCCAGACCTTCATGGACAAGCTCGAGGTCGACGAGGAAATCGCCGGCATCCTGGTCCAGGAAGGCTTCACCACGGTCGAGGAAATCGCCTACGTGCCGGTCGGTGAACTGCTGGCGGTCGAGGGCTTCGACGAGGACATCGTCGAGGAACTGCGCGCCCGCGCCCGCGATGCGCTCATCAACGACGCACTGGCCGCCGAGGAAGGCGAGGAGGGCCCCGCCGAGGACCTGCTGAGCCTGCCGGGCATGGACGAGGCGACCGCCTACGTCCTGGCGAGCCGTGGCACTCGCACCCGAGACGACCTGGCCGAGCTGGCGGTGGACGAAATCACCGACATCGAGGACATGGACGCCGAGCGTGCGGCGGCCTTGATCATGGAGGCGCGCAAGCACTGGTTCGAGTGATCGGACCGGCTCGCGAGTAACATCCTTCCCCCCTGCCTGCGACGCTCGACGGCGCAGGCAAAGACACCGGAAACCGCATGTCGCAGAACAACACCATTCGCCAGCTCGCCGAACTGGTCAACACGCCAGTCGACAAGCTGCTCGTGCAGCTCAAGGAAGCCGGCATGCCGTTCGACAGCGCCGACCAGGAGGTCACGAGCGCCCAGAAGGTCAAGCTGCTCGGCTTCCTGCGCCGTACCCACGGTCGTGGCGAGAGCGCGACGTCAGGCGCCGCCGCCGCGGGCGAAGGCTCGGGCAAGATCACCCTGAATCGTAGTCGCAAGCAGGAAATCACCGTTGGGGGTGGCAAGAACAAGGCCACCGTCGACGTCGTCGTGCGCAAAAAGGTCACGCTGAAGCCGAACGCTGTCGCGGAAGCGGCCGCGGCAGGCCCGATGGACGACGAGCGCGCCGAGATCCTGCGCAAGCTCGAGAAGTCCAAGCAGCGCAACCTCGACGAACAGCAGCGACTGGCCGAATCGGATCGCGCCCGCGCCGAAGACAAGAAGCGCCAGGAAGAGGCCGCGCGTCAGGCCGCAGAGGAGGCAAGTCGCGCCGCCGCAGAGGCCGCCGCGACCCAGGTTGCCGAGGTCGAGTCGGAAACCAAGCCGACGCGTGCGCCGGCCAAGCCGGGAACCCATGGCCATGGCCACGCGCCGGCCAAGCCCACGCGCACCGCCGCAACGGACGATCGCAACAACGCGAACAAGGCGCACAAGAGCCGTGGTTCGCACGCGATGGTTGCCGGCGTCGAGGATGACGACAACGCCGCGCGTTTCGCCGGCAAGATGCACCTGACTGCGGCCGATCGTGCCCGCCGCACCACCACTGGCGGTCGCAACAAGCCGCGCCAGCAATTGCGTTCGGTCGACCAGTCGCGAACCGGCGGCGGCGAACACGGCTTCCAGCGCCCGACCGCGCCGATCGTCCGCGAAATTTCCGTCGGTGACGCCATCACCGTGTCCGACCTCGCGCAAAAGCTCGCGCTCAAGGGCGGTGACGTGGTCAAGGCGCTGTTCAAGATGGGCGTGATGGCGACGGTGACGCAGTCGATCGACCATGACACCGCGGTGCTCGTGACCGAAGAACTCGGCCACAAGGCCGTGCGTGCCAGCGACAGCGACGCCGAAACCGAACTGCTGGCGCAGGTGGAAGACGCCGAGCTGCAGGGCGATCTCGTCCAGCGCCCGCCCGTGGTCACCATCATGGGCCACGTCGACCACGGCAAGACCTCGCTGCTCGACTACATCCGCCGCACCAAGGTCGCGACCGGTGAAGCGGGTGGCATCACCCAGCACATCGGCGCCTACCATGTGAAGACGGCCAAGGGCACGATCAGCTTCCTCGATACCCCGGGCCACGCAGCGTTCACTTCGATGCGCGCCCGCGGCGCCAAGCTCACCGACATCGTGGTGCTGGTGGTTGCCGCCGACGACGGCGTGATGCCGCAGACCATCGAAGCGGTGCAGCATGCGCGTGCCGCCAAGGTGCCGCTGATCATCGCGATCAACAAGATGGACAAGTCCGACGCCGATCCGATGCGCGTCAAGAACGAACTGTTGGCGCACGAAGTGGTGGCCGAGGACTTCGGCGGCGACACCCAGATGGTGGAGCTGTCGGCCAAGACCGGCCAGGGCGTGGACGACCTGCTCGACGCCATCCTGCTGCAGACCGAAGTGTTGGAGCTCAAGGCACCTGCCGATGGTCGTGCAGCCGGCATCGTGATCGAATCCGCGCTCGACAAGGGCCGCGGTCCGGTCGCGACCGTGCTGGTCCAGCGCGGCACCCTGAGCAAGGGCGATTACCTGGTGTGCGGCGTGCAGTACGGCCGCGTGCGCGCGCTGTTCAACGAAAACGGCCAGCAGGTCGCAGAAGCGGGCCCGTCGATTCCGGTGCAGGTGCTCGGTCTGTCGGGCGTGCCCAGCGCCGGTGACGACTTCGTGGTCGTGGCCGACGAACGCCTGGCCAAGGACGTGGCGCAGCAGCGTGAAGCCAAGCGTCGCGAGACGCGCCTGATCAAGCAGGCCGGCAACCGCATGGAAGACGTCATGGCGCAGATGGGCCAGGGCGCCGCCCAGCAGGTGCTGAACCTGGTGGTGAAGGCCGATGTGCACGGTTCGATGGAAGCGTTGCGCGAAGCGCTCACCGGCTTGTCGAACGACCAGATCCGCATCAACGTGATCGGTTCCGGCGTCGGTGGCATCACCGAGTCCGATGCCCAGCTCGCCGCAACCTCGAAGGCTGCGCTGATCGGCTTCAACGTCCGTGCTGATGCCTCCGCACGCAAGATCATCGATTCCAATGGCGTCGACTTGCGCTACTTCTCGATCATCTATGACGTGATCGACCAGGTGAAGCAGATCGCGTCCGGCGTGCTCGGCAAGGAAGTCCGCGAAGAGATCATCGGCACCGCAGAAGTCCAGCAGGTGTTCCGCCATTCCAAGTTCGGCTCGATTGCCGGTTCGGTGGTGGTGGAGGGCGTCATTCGTCGTGGCAAGCCGATCCGCGTGCTGCGCGACGACACCGTCATCTTCTCGGGCGAGCTCGACTCGCTGCGTCGCTTCCAGGAGAACGTCGACGAGGTCAAGAACGGCACCGAATGCGGTATCGGAGTGAAGGGCTACGACCAGGTGCGCGCCGGCGACAAAATCGAGTGCTTCGAACGCGTGGAAGTGCAGCGCACGCTGTAATCCGCGAGCAAACCGATGGCCACGAAGAAATCCTTCCATCGCACGGATCGCATCTCGGCCCAGCTGAGGCGCGATCTCGGCACGCTCGTGCACAACAGCGTGCGCGAGCATGGCCTGCCGTCGGTCAGCGTGTCCGATGTCGAGGTCACGCGCGATCTCGCCCACGCCAAGGTGTTCTTCACCGCACTCGATCCGTCGCGTGCCAAGGAAGCGCTCAAGGGCCTGCAGGAGCAGGCGCGCGAGATCCGCTTCCAGCTGGCACACGCGATGAAGCTGCGCCATGTGCCGGAACTGCATTTCCTCTACGACGATTCGGTCGATCGTGGCGAGCGCATCGAGCAGTTGTTGCGCGACCTGCCGCCGGTCGGCGATGACGGTTCCGCCGAATCGTAAGGCCTTGGTCGTGGCCTGGTTGAAGGTCGCGACAACGGCACTACAATCCCCCGAATGACGACGCCGCGTCCACGCAGCCGCTTCCGCAAGGTCGACGGCATCCTGTTGCTGGACAAGCCGCGTGGCCCGAGTTCCAACCAGGTGCTGCAGCGCGTGCGCCACTTGTTTCGGGCGCACAAGGCCGGGCACACCGGCGCACTCGACCCGTTGGCAACGGGCTTGTTGCCAATCTGTTTCGGCGAGGCGACCAAGATCGCCGGCGGCCTGCTCGGCGCACGCAAGGCTTATGAAGCCGTCGCCCGCATGGGGATCGTCACCGATACCGACGATGCCGAAGGGCAGGCGTTGCGCGAACGCCCGGTACCGCAATTCGACATCCCCACGCTCGACGAGGCCTTGCGCGGCCTGACCGGCCGCATCCAGCAGGTTCCGCCGATCTATTCCGCCCTCAAGCGTGGCGGTGAACCGCTGTATGCGAAGGCGCGCCGCGGCGAAACCATCGAACTGGAACCGCGCCCGGTCGACGTCCACGCCTTCGACCTTCTCAATGCCGCCGACCTGCTCGATGAACATCCCAACCTGCGCCTGCACGTCGAATGCGGATCGGGGACCTATATCCGCAGCCTGGTGCGCGATCTCGGCGAAATGCTGGGCTGCGGCGCCCACGTGACCGAATTGCGGCGGCTGTGGGTCGACCCGTTCCGCGAACCGAAGATGTGGACGCTGCAGGCGCTGGAAGAATTGGCCGAACGCGGAGATCGCGCCCTCGATGCCTGCCTGCTGCCGATCGAGACCGGGATGGCGTCGTGGCCGCAGGTCCACCTGTCGCCGGTACAGGCGAAATTGTTGGGGCAGGGCCAGTCGGTGGTCGGGCCGTTCCAGCAGCTGGGCGAGGTCGCGGTGATGGACGGCTGGGGCAAGGCGTTGGGGCTGGGCGAGGTCGATCCGTCCGGGCGCCTGCGGGCGCGGCGCATGTTCACTTGGGCGGTGCCGGGACGGGAAGTTGTCCCCGAGGCCGAGGCCGGCTAGAATATTGCGGCCCGATACGGTCTGTGTCGGCGCATTCATGTTTACGGCGGACCCAGCGGTGCGACCGGGGAGGTGACTCCCGCGGCGTTCCTGCCAGTCCCGCATCTACTCAGGAAAAAAGAAATGCCCATCGTTACCAGCAAGATCATTGAAGACAACAAGCGCGGCGCCAACGACACCGGTTCGCCGGAAGTGCAGGTCGCACTGCTGACCGCCCGCATCGAAATGCTCACCGAGCACTTCAAGGCGCACAAGCAGGACCATCACAGCCGTCGCGGCCTGCTCAAGATGGTCAACAGCCGTCGCAGCCTGCTCGACTACCTGCACCGCAAGGATGCCGAGCGGTACAAGGCACTGATCCAGAAGCTCGGCCTGCGCCGCTAAGCTTCGACAACGCGGCTCGGAAACGGGCCGCGTTTTGTTTTTGCAGCACGAAATTCCCGCAACACATCTCGCCGGGCGGACAGGGGTTCGCACGGCTCAACAGACTCCCAAGGAACCCACGTGGCCAAGATCAGCAAGACCTTCCAGTACGGCAACCAGACCGTCACCCTTGAAACCGGCGAAATCGCCCGCCAGGCTGGCGGCGCCGTGATGATCTCGGTGGATGGCACCGTCGTCCTGTGCACCGCGGTCGCGGCCAAGACCCCGCGCGAAGGGCAGGATTTCTTCCCGCTCACCGTCGATTACCAGGAAAAGTTCTATGCCGGTGGCCGCATCCCGGGTGGCTTCTTCAAGCGCGAAGGCCGCGCAACGGAGAAGGAGACCCTGACCAGCCGCCTGATCGATCGTCCGATCCGCCCGTTGTTCCCGGAAGAGTTCAAGAACGAAGTGCAGGTCATCGCGACCGTCATGTCGCTGAACCCGGAAGTCGATGGCGACATCCTTGCCCTGATCGGCTGCTCCGCTGCCGTCGCCCTGACCGGTGCCCCGTTCCAGGGTCCGATCGGTGCCGCCAAGGTCGGCTACAAGAACGGCGAATACATCCTCAACCCGACCGTCAGCGAGCTGAAGGATTCGCAGCTGGAGCTGGTGGTCGCCGGTACCAGCGAAGCCGTGCTGATGGTTGAATCCGAAGCCGCCGAACTGTCCGAAGACGTGATGTTGGGCGCGGTGATGTTCGGCCACAAGCATATGCAGGTTGCGATCAACGCGATCAACGAGTTGGTGACCGAAGCCAACCACAAGGTCTGGGATTGGAAGGCGCCGGCCAAGAACGAGGCGATGATCTCCGCGCTGAAGGAAGCAGTGGGCAACCAGCTCGCCAATGCGTTCCAGGTGCGCGACAAGCTGCAGCGCCGCGATGCCATCGCCGCGATCAAGAAGGACGTGATTGGTGCGCTGGCACCGCGCGCCGAAAGCGAAGGCTGGAATTCCGCCGATCTCGGCAAGGAATTCGGTGAGCTGGAATACCAGACCATGCGTGGTTCGGTACTCGGCACCAAGGTCCGCATCGATGGTCGCGCGCTGGACACGGTGCGCCCGATCGCTTCCAAGATCAGCGTGCTGCCGCGCGTGCACGGCTCCTCGCTGTTCACCCGTGGCGAAACCCAGGCGATCGTCGCCGTGACCCTCGGCACCGCGCGCGATGGCCAGGTGATCGACGCCGTTGCCGGCGAGTACAAGGAACACTTCCTGTTCCATTACAACTTCCCGCCGTACTCGGTTGGTGAAGCCGGTCGCATGATGGGCCCGAAGCGTCGCGAAATCGGCCACGGCCGCCTCGCCAAGCGCGGCGTGCTGGCGGTGATGCCGACCATGGAAGCCTTCCCGTACACCATTCGCGTCGTGTCCGAGATCACCGAGTCGAACGGCTCCTCGTCGATGGCATCGGTCTGCGGTTCCTCGCTGGCGCTGATGGATGCCGGCGTGCCGATCAAGGCTCCGGTCGCGGGCATCGCGATGGGCCTGGTCAAGGAAGGCAACGACTTCGTCGTGTTGTCCGACATCCTCGGTGACGAAGATCACCTCGGCGACATGGACTTCAAGGTGGCCGGTACCAGCAATGGCATCTCGGCGCTGCAGATGGACATCAAGATCCAGGGCATCACCGAAGAGATCATGAAGGTCGCGCTGGCCCAGGCCAAGCAGGGCCGCCTGCACATCCTCGGCGAGATGGCGAATGCGATCACCGCGCCGCGTGCAGAACTGAGCGAGTACGCGCCGCGCCTGCTCACCATCAAGATCCATCCGGACAAGATCCGCGAAGTGATCGGCAAGGGCGGTGCGACGATCCAGGGCATCACCAAGGAAACCGGCACCCAGATCGACATCCAGGACGACGGCACCATCACGATCGCCTCGGTGAACAACGCCGCCGCGCTTGCCGCCAAGGCGCGCATCGAGCAGATCACCAGTGACGTCGAGCCGGGCCGCATCTACGAAGGCAAGGTCGCCAAGATCATGGATTTCGGCGCGTTCGTCACCATCCTGCCGGGCAAGGACGGTCTGGTGCATGTCTCGCAGATCTCCAACGAGCGCGTCGAGAAGGTCAGCGACAAGCTCAAGGAAGGTGACGTGGTCAAGGTCAAGGTGCTGGAAGTCGACAAGCAGGGTCGCATCCGCCTGTCGATGAAGGCCGTGGAAGAAGGTGAAGGCACGCCGGCGGCGTAAGCCGTTCGCAGCCACATCGCGAAATGCAGAGAGCGGGCGAAAGCCCGCTTTTTGTTTGCGCGGCGAATGATGGCGCGATGCTAGAGTGGCCCGGTCTTGCAAAGGAGAGGGGCATGGCCAGCAGTTCCACCGAGCTCGATCGTTTCGTTCGCGATGCGTTGCTTGCGGGCAAGTCCCGCGACGCGATCCGTGA
>JAFEBY010000123.1 GCA_018242465.1 Pseudomonadota bacterium
CGGTGCCTTCGTTGCGCGCCTCGGCGCCCAGCTTCACCTGCTCGATGCGGTTCTTGATCAGTTCGCTGATTTCGGACGGGTTGAGCGTCGTGGTTGCCATCTTCGTGATTCCTGTGTGCCGACCGTGGCCGGCTGATTTAATTGATATCGCTGATTTGAATTTCTTTGAACGTCAACCGGCGAGCGCGGCCTGCAGCCGCTGCAGCTTGCCGCGCAGCGAACCGTCGATCACCACTTCACCGGCATCGATCACCGCGCCACCGATCAGCGCCGGATCGACCGCCGTCTGCACTTCGACCTCGCGACCGAAGCGGCGCTTGAGCGCAGCCTTCAGCGCGTCGAGTTCGCCGGCGCCCAGCTCCGATGCGGAGGTGACCGTGGCGCGCACGATGTGCTCAGCCTCGGCGCGCGCCTGCTCGAACAGACCGGAGATTTCCGGCAGCACGGCGAGACGGCCATTGGCGGCGAGCAGGCCGAGGAAGCCGCGCACGGCCTCCGGTGCGTTATCCGGGGCGACCAGGCGCACGGCGTCCTCGCGCGACAGGCGCGGATCGCCGAGCACGGTTGCCACCTGCGGATCACCGGCGACGCGTGCGGAAAACGCGAGCGCCTGCGACCACTGCGCGGTCTGGCCGCCATCGCGCGCCACCGTGTAGGCAGCGCGGGCGTAGGGCCTTGCGAGCGTCATGGACTGGCTCATGCGGCCCTCAGATCTCGGCGGCCAGTTCGTCCAGCAGCGCCTTGTGGGCGGCCGGATCGATCTCGCGACGGAGCAGCTTCTCGGCGCCGGTCACGGCCAGCGACGACACCTGCTTGCGCAGGTCCTCGCGGGCACGGTTGGCGGACGCGGCGATGTCGGCTTCGATCAACGCCTTCTGGCGGCTGCCTTCCTCGATCGCCTCGGCCTTGGCGGCATCGACGATCTGGTTGGCGCGCTGGTGGGCCTGGTCGATGATCTCGTTGGCCTTGACACGCGCGGCCTTGAGCTCTTCGTTGACCTTGTCCTGGGCGTCCGCGAGGTTCTTCTGCGCGTTGTCGGCTGCAGCGAGACCTTCGGCGATCTTGTGCTGACGATCCTCGATCGCCTTGGTCAACGGCGGCCAGATGAACTTGACGGTGAACCAGATGAGGATCCCGAAGGAAAGCATCTGGCCCAGAAATGTCATCAGTGACGGGTTCATGGTTTGCTCTGCATTTCGTCGATGCGCACCGCGGCGGCTGCCGCGGCGCGTGTTGCCGGCACGCGGGACGACCGAGGCCGCCCGCGCGATCGGAATCAACCGCCAGTGGCGGCCTTGACGGCGCTCAGCAGCGGGTTGGCGAACGCGAACATCATCGCCACGCCGACGCCGATCAGGAACGCGGCGTCGATCAGGCCGGCGAGCAGGAACATGCGGCCCGACAGCATCGGAGCGAGTTCGGGCTGACGGGCGACCGACTCGAGGAACTTCGAGCCCATGATGCCGATGCCGAGGGCGGCACCCATGGCACCGAGACCGACGATCAGGCCGATGGCGATGGCGGTGAAGCCTTGCAGGTTGGCGATGAATTCCATGGTGTAACTCCGATTGGATTGCGAGGTTGATTGAAGGATGAAGCGGTGGATCAGTGGTGTTCCTGCGCCATCGCCAGGTAGACGACGGTGAGGACCATGAAGATGAAGGCCTGCAGCAGGATGATCAGGATATGGAAGATCGCCCAGCCGGCATTGATGAAGACGCCGGGCAGGAAGGTCAGCCAGCTCATGAACAGGCCGGCGATGAGCATGAAGATCAGCTCGCCCGCGTACATGTTGCCGAACAGTCGCATGCCCAGGCTGACCGGCTTGGACAACAGCTCGACCATGTTGAGGAAGAAATTGAACGGCGCCAGGATGATCTTGGCGAAGGTGCCATTGGCATGGAACGGCGCGGTGAACTGTTCCTTGGCGAAGCCGCCGAATCCCTTGGCCTTGATCGAATAGAAGATGATGAGGAACAGCACCGTCACGCTCAGCGCGAAGGTGGTATTGACGTCGGCGGTCGGCACCATGCGCAGGAAGGTGTGGTGCGCGGTTTCCTGACCCGCGGCCGCGGTAATCAGTGTCGACGGCAGGTCGAGGGGGATCAGGTCCATGGTGTTCATGAAGACCACCCACACGAAGATCGTCAGCGCCAGCGGCGCGATGAACCCGCGGTCGCCGTGGAAGGCATCGCGCACCTGACCATCAACGAACTCGACCAGGATCTCGACGAATGCCTGCATTTTGCCGGGCACGCCGGAGGTCGCCTTGCGCGCCTGGCCCCACAGCCAAAGGCTGGCCAGCATGCCCAGCGCCAGTGCGATCACCCAACTGTCGACGTGGAACGGGCCCAGCGCCGTCTGCTTCACGTTGTGAGTCAGGTGGTGAACGATGTATTCGGTCAGGCCACCGCCCGACTCGCCGCCACCGCCATTGCCAGGTTCAAGAATCACGCCTTGCGTCCTCGATTCCACTGTCTTGCCGCAAGCAAAAATGCCGCGGCGGCCATCGCCGCGCCCGCCAAAACGGCAGGCGCCGGCAGTTTCCAGATCGCGATGGCCAGATACAGGCCCACCACGACCACACACCACTTCAATCCCGTCCCCAACAGCAGGCGCATCAACCAGCCCGCTCCGCCCGGCACCCCGCCCGTGAACATCACGGCCGCGGCCGCCAAACCCCCGAGTACCATCGACATCCCGCCCATCAACGCCCCGGCACTCGCCTTCGGGCCCGACAGGAGGCAGATCAGGGCCAGCAGCAGCGACACGGCGATCTGGTGGATCACCACCCGCTGTGCCAGCTGCCGACCTGCGGCAACGGAACTCGACACTTGGATGACTCGGGTCAGGGAACGACCGGCCGGAACCAAGGTTCCGGCCTGTTTAGCCGCAAAATTATAACAGGCACCCGGAAATCCTTTCAACCGAAACCCCATTCATCCGAATGGTGTCCCCCGTCCCGGAACCATGAACAAACCGTCATCCTGCGGACGCACTCGCGGCAGCCCGACTGCCCTAGACTCAACCTACTCTCAACCCACCCGAGGTTTTGCCATGCGCCTGCTTTCCGCCCTTTCCCTGGCTGCCGCCCTTGCCCTGGCCAGCACCGCGTCCTTTGCCGCCCAGACCGCCGCGCCCGCGACCAAGGCGACTCCGGCTGCCAAGGCAGCACCGGCTGCTGCCGCCAAGGCCGCTCCGGCCGCCGCTCCTGCAGCCAAAGCCGCCCCGGCCAAGGCTGAACACTGCCGTGATGCCCATGGCAAGTTCGAAAAATGCGCCACCGCCGCCCCGGCCAAGCCCGTGCGCTGCCGTGATGCCAAGGGCAAGTTCACCAAGTGCCCGGCCAAGTAATCACCAGCGCCACCACAACGATGTGACGCAAACGGCCCCGCAAGGGGCCGTTTGTTTTGCTGCATCCGGACGAATTACTTCTTCTTCGGAATGTAGAGATCGGTGATGGTACCGTCGTAGACCTCGGCGGCCATGCCCACCGATTCCGACAGCGTGGGATGCGGATGGATGGTGTGGCCGATGTCCTCGACCTCGCAGCCCATCTCGATCGCCAGCGCGACTTCGCTGATCAGTTCGCCGGCGTGCACGCCGACGATACCGCCACCGATCACGCGATGGGTGGCCTCGTCGAAGACCAGCTTGGTGAAGCCTTCGGTGCGGCCGAGGCCGATCGCGCGGCCCGATGCCGCCCACGGGAACTTGCCGACGCCGACCTTCAAACCCTTGGCCTTGGCTTCGGTTTCGCTGACGCCGACCCAGGCGATTTCGGGATCGGTATAGGCGACGCTCGGGATCACCCGCGCCACCCATTCCTTCTTCTCGCCGGCGATCACTTCGGCGGCGAGCTTGCCCTCATGGGTCGCCTTGTGCGCCAGCATCGGCTGGCCGACGAGATCGCCGATCGCGAAGATATGCGGCACGTTCGTGCGCATCTGGGCATCGACCGGGATCAAGCCACGCTCGCCAACAGTCACGCCGGCCTTCTCGCACGCAAGCTTGCCGCCGTTGGCGCTGCGGCCGACGGCGACCAGCACGCGATCGAACACCTTTGCATCCGGAATGCTGTCGCCCTCGAAGGTGCATTCGATGCCCTTCTTGCCCGCCTTGGCATCCGTGACCTTGGTCTTGAGGTGCACGGCGACGCCCTGCGTCTTCAAACGCGCGGCGAGCGGCTTGACCAGATCGGGATCGGCACCGGGAATCAGCTGCGGCATGAATTCGACCACGGTGACTTCGCTGCCGAGGCCACGATAGACGGTCGCCATTTCCAGGCCGATGATGCCGCCACCGACCACCAGCAACTTCTTCGGCACGTCGGCGAGATCGAGCGCATCGGTGGAATCCATCACGCGCGTGTCGTCCCACGGGAAGCCGGGCAACTTCACCGCCTGCGAACCGGCGGCGATGATCGCGTGGGCAAACGACAGGACCTGCGTCTTGCCGTCTGCGTCGACGATGGACAGCGTGTTGGGTGATGCGAAGGTCGCCGTGCCTTGCAGCGCCTGCACCTTGCGCTGCTTCGCCATGCCGGCGAGGCCCTTGGTGAGCTGGCCCACCACCGCTTCCTTGTAGCTGCGCAGCTTGTCGAGGTCGATCTTGGGCGCAGCGAACGTGATGCCGTAGGCGTTGGCGTGTGCGGCCTCGTCGATCACTTCCGCGGCATGCAGCAGCGCCTTCGACGGAATGCAACCGACATTGAGGCAGACGCCGCCGAGCGATGCATAACGTTCGACCAGCACCGTCTTCAGGCCGAGATCGGCAGCGCGGAAGGCCGCGGTATATCCACCGGGACCGGCACCGATCACCACGACATCGCAGTCGTAGGAATGGTTGGTGGCCGATGCGGGTGCGGCCTGCTTTGCAGGTGCAGGTGTCGTTGCCGCAGCCGCGGGAGCCGGTGCGGCCGCTGCGGCGGGCGGAGGCGCCGCAGCAGGCGCGGGCGCCGACGCTGCGGCATCGGCTTCGATGATGGCGATGACATCGCCGGTCGACACCGCATCGTTCAACTTCACTTTCAGCGCCTTGACGACACCGGCAACGCTCGATGGAACTTCCATCGTCGCCTTGTCGGATTCGAGCGTCACCAGCCCCTGGTCTTTCGCAACGGTATCGCCGGGCTTGACCAGCAATTCAATGACCGGCACGCCATCGTGGCCACCGATATCGGGCACCTTTACTTCAATCTCGGCCATCGCGGTTCTCCCTGGGAAGTTTTGGATTGGGTGTGTGTTTCGCGCTTTCGCGCTCGGCACGCGCGCGGTCCTCGCGGATGCCGCGCTCGGCGTCGGCCTGTGCATCATTGCGCGCCAGCACTTCGCGCTCGACCGGCGCCAATGCTTCGGCCGATTGCGGCGGCACGGGCGCCCGGATCGCTTCGCCGCGCAGCGCGCGGACGGCATCGTCGCCCTCGAGTCCGAACAGGCTGCGCACGTTGAGGTCGCGCTGCGGGTACGGGCGCTCGATTGCGTACTTCTTCAGTGCGGTATCGAGTTCCCACAAATAGGCGGCCCGGATCGCGACATTGCGGCGCGCGGCATCTTCGGTGAGCCACACGGTGAGCATGAACTGGAAAGCGCTTTCGCCGAAATCGACCAGCCACACTTGCGGCGCCTGCGCGCCTTCCAGCGCCAGGGTGAACGGCACGTTGGCAGCGGCTTCGAGCGCCGCTTTCTTCACCAGCTCCTTGTCGGCGCCGTAGCTCACCGCGAACGGTACGCGGATGCGCCGGTTGACCGAGCCGTGCGTCCAGTTGACCACGCGACCGTTGACGAATTCCAGGTTCGGCACCAGCACGTCGATGTTGTCGTTGGTGGTGACGCGGGTCGCGCGAATATTGACTGCCCGCACCGTGCCGCGCACGTCCTTGTCGAGCTCGACGAAGTCTCCGACCTTGAGCGAACGATCGAACAGCAGGATCAGGCCAGAGATGAAGTTGCCGAAGATCGCCTGCAGGCCAAAGCCGAGGCCGACACCCAACGCACCGGCGAAGATGGTGAACTTGCCCAGCGAAATGCCAAGCATGTTGAGCGCGACCAGGAAGGACGTGATCAACACGGTGTAGTGGAGAACGCGCGACAACGTGTAGATGGTGGCGCGCTCGCTGGCGCCATGCTGCTGCTCGCCGAAGCGCTTGAGCACGCGTTGCAGATAGCGCGACAGGGTGAGCCCGATCAGCAGTGCGAGCAGCGCACCGATCAAGCCGCCAACGGTGACATTGAACCCGCTGGCGTGGATCAGGCGGTAATCGAACAGCGGCTGCAAGTCGGCCCAGCTGCGCGATGCCGCATCGCCCGCCACTTCGCGCACGCGATCGCCGGTGTCTTGCAGTCGATCACGCAGCGGCGGCGCCTCGGGCATGCCTGCGGCCGGTCAGAGCATGGCGCGGCGCATGTCCGCCAGCACCTGCGCAAGGTAGGTGGTGAAACGTGCGGCCAATGCACCATCAATCACGCGATGGTCGTAGCTGAGCGACAGCGGCAGCATCATCTGCGGCTTGAACTTTTCACCGTTCCAGACCGGCTGCATCTCCGACTTCGACACGCCCAGGATCGCCACTTCCGGTGCGTTGATGATCGGGGTGAACGCGGTGCCACCAATCCCGCCCAACGAACTGATGGTGAAGCAGCCGCCCTGCATCTGGTCGGGCTTGAGCTTGCCATCACGCGCCAGCCCGGCAAGTTCGCCCATCTCTTGCGCGATCTGCAACACGCCCTTCTGGTCGGCATCGCGCAGCACCGGGACGACGAGGCCGTTCGGGGTGTCGGCGGCGAAACCGATGTGGAAATACTTCTTCAGCACCAGGTTGTCGCCGTCGAGCGAGGCGTTGAAGGTTGGATACTTCTTCAGCGCGGCGACGCAGGCCTTGATCAGGAAGGCCAGCATCGTCACCTTGCCGGCCTTGCCCGCGGCGATTGCCTTGGCGTTTTCGGTGTTGAGGGCGACGCGCAAATCCTCGAGCGAACCGATGTCGGCGCGATCGAACTGGGTGACGTGGGGGATCATCGCCCAGTTGCGGGCGAGATTGGCCCCGGAAATTTTCTGGATGCGCGACAGCGGCTTGGTTTCGATCTCGCCGAACTTGGTGAAATCGACCTTGGGCCACGGCAGCAGATTGAGCCCGTTGCCACCACCACCCGCAGCGGCCTGCGTCGCGCCGCCGCCAGCCAACGCCGATTTCACGAAGGCCTGGATGTCCTCGCGAACAATACGACCCCTGTCGCCACTGCCCGTGACCTGCAGCAGGTCGACGCCGAGCTCGCGCGCGTACAGACGCACTACCGGGCTGGCGTACGGCACCTTGTCCGGCATCACCGCATCGGCATCGAAACGCACCGGCGGCAGGCCGGCACCCGATGCATGTTGCGGTGGCTGCGGGCGTACCGGCGCGGCGGCTTCGTTGCTGGCGATCGATTCCTGCGTCAGCTTGTCGGGTACCACAGGCGCGGCGACCGGCTCCGCGCGCGGCGGCTCGCCTGCGGCGTCCTGCGCCTCGATCACCGCGACGACCGCACCCTGCGACACGTTGTCACCGAGCTTGACGCGCAACTCCTTGATGACGCCCGCGAACTCTGCCGGCACTTCCATCGTCGCCTTGTCGGACTCCAGCGTGACCAGCCCTTCGTCCTTGGCAACGGAATCGCCCACCTTCACCAGCAATTCGATGACAGGGATGTCGTGGTAGTCGCCGATATCGGGGACGCGGGATTCCTTGAGATCGGCCATGACGCACTCCGGGCAGTAGAACCCCAATTTGGCCACATTTCCGGCCTGCGGACAAACGGAATTCGTGATTCTCGAATACTACCCGGATCAAATACGGCGGTGCTGGCGGCGCTGTCCTTGCCGCAGCCGTGCACGCAGCGCCCAGCTCCAGGCAAAGTAGTGGCCGAGCAGCAACCCGCCGAAGGCAAACAGGCTGTCGGGCCGCAGCAGCCAGGGGCCATCCATTACCTGGGGATGCAGCGTGAGCCCGTACTTGAAGAGCTGCCAGATCCCGACGGCGAGGCGCCCGGCGACCAGCAGGGTCAGCAGCAAGGAAACCAGGGCATGCGGCTGGACGTGCAGGTGGTGGCCTTCCCATTCCAGGCGTGCCGTCCACAGGTTGAGCAGGCCGAGCGCGAACCCCAGCGCCAGTCCGCCACAGGCCGCGGCGAAGGCGTCGTCCAGCCAGCGCTGCGCCAGCGCCGCACCAATCAGGAAGGTGGCCAGCGACAACAGGAGCGTCCAGGCATTGAGGCCAGCCAGCCACGGCAGCACGCGCCGCCGCGACTTGCCGAAGCGATAGCGCTGCATCAGCGACAACGGCAGCAACACGATCCACAACAGGACCAGTGCAAGCAGCAACAGCGGGACGAGCAGGAACGGCATGTCGTGATGGTATCGGCAAGCTGGCTGGTAAAATGTATGCATCGATTTCCTGGAGCATTCCATGCCCTCGTTCGACGTCGTGTCCGAAGTGGACATCCACGAACTCACCAATGCGGTCGACCAAGCCAACCGCGAACTGTCGACGCGTTTCGACTTCAAGGGCGTGGACGCCAAGTACACGCTCGACGACAAGTCGATCGCCATGTCGGCACCCAGCGAATTCCAGCTGCAGCAGATGAGCGACATCCTGCGTGCGCGCCTGACCGCGCGCAAGATCGATCCGCGCTGCCTGGAACCGGGCGACGTTGAAACCAACGTCGCTGGCGCGCGCCAGACCATCGTGGTCAAGCAGGGCATCGAGCGCGAGCTTGCCAAGAAGCTGCAAGGCGCGATCAAGGACAGCAAGATCAAGGTGGAATCGCAGATCAACGGCGACAAGCTGCGGGTGACCGGCAAGAAGCGCGACGACCTGCAGGGTGTGATGGCGCTGCTGCGCGGCCAGGAGTTCGAGCGTCCGCTGCAGTTCGACAATTTTCGTGACTGAAATGAACGAAGTCGACGCCAGCGCCGTCGAAACCGACATCCGCGACTGGATCGAGAAGGCGGTGATCGGGTTGAATCTGTGCCCGTTCGCCAAGGCGGTCTACGTGAAGCAGCAGGTGCGGATCGTGGTCAGCGATGCCAGCACCGAGTCGGCCTTGCTGGAACAGCTGGGCGAGGAGTTGCTGTTGTTGCGCGATACGCTGGCGGAAGCGATCGACACCACACTCCTTGTGCATCCGCAGGTGCTGGGGGATTTCCTCGACTACAACGATTTTCTCGAGCACGCCGATGCGCTGGTGGAATCGCTGGCACTGGACGGCGAGTTGCAGGTGGCGAGTTTCCATCCGCAATACCAGTTCGCCGATACCGATCCCGATGACGCCAGCAACCTGACCAATCGCGCGCCGTGGCCGGTACTGCATCTGTTGCGCGAGGCGAGCATCGATCGCGCGGTGGCGGCGTATCCGGATCCCGACGCGATCATCGAGCGCAATATCGCGACGGTGACGGCGCTCGGTGCTGAGGGCTATCGGAAGTTGTTGCAGGGGTAAGGGCAAAAGCATCGCACGCGCAGGCTTGGCGGGTGACCAGCTCCGGCGCGCGGGACGCCGCAAGTACGTCCATGTAGGCTCGTGCGCGTCATCCATGACGCGCAACGCCCGCGCTTCGGACTGGCGCACCCACCGCCGCGCGCGTGTTGTTGCTTTCAAGAGAGCGGGAAGCCCCCACCGGCAGCGCCGTGCGGTTCGTCCGCAGTGGCCGACCGTTCCGCTGCATGGATGCGGCGGACGAGCCCCCATGGACGGGTTTACGGCATGTCGGCCACAGCGGATAACCGCTAAAGGCGCACAGCCGGGCGACAATGCCCGCGTGCTTTACCGAGAAAACAACAACGCACGATCACCATCGCCCAGCAAGCGCCATTCGCCTTCGGGCAGATCGCCGAGATCGAGGCCACCCATGCGCTCGCGATGCAGCGCATCGACGTGATTGCCGACGGCCGCGAACATCCGCCGCACCTGGTGGTAGCGGCCTTCGTGCAGGGTGAGTCGTGCTTCGCGCGCTGACAGCACTTCGAGCTCCGCAGGCAACAGCGGGGTTTTTTCGCCTTCCAGCATCAACGTACCCGCAGCGAATGCGACCCCTTCATCACCGCGCAAATCGTTGGCCAACCGCGCGCGATACACCTTCGGCAGCTTCGACTTCGGCGCGATGATCCGGTGCAGCAACGTGCCGTCGTCGGTCATCAGCAACAGGCCGGAAGTGTCGCGATCAAGCCTGCCAACAGGCGAAACAACCGGATCGCGCTGGCGGAACCGGCGCGGCAGCAGGTCGTAGATCAACCGCCCCTGATCCTTGGTCGAACAGGTATAGCCGGTCGGCTTGTTGAGCATCAGCAACAGGCCAGGGGCGGGATCGAGCACTGCACCATCGATGCGGATGTCGTCGTGGTCGCGGACGTCATCGCCATACAGCGCTTCGCCGGCAGCATCACTGATGCGTCCATCGGCGAACATCGCCAACACGTCACGACGACTGCCATAACCGAGATTGGCGAGATAGCGCAGCAGCTTGATCTTGCTCACCGGCGCGGCTCCGCCGCATGCAGCACCTTGAAGCCGGCGTGTTTCGCAACCGCGTCGACGCGTGCGAACCGCCGCGCCAGCACTTCTTCGTAGGGAAGATGCGCATTCGCCACCATCCACAACTGCCCGCGCGACTGCAGGGCATCGGCGGCGACATCAATGAAGCGCTGGCCGAGCTCGGGGATCCCGCGCTTTCCGGCGAGATGGAACGGCGGGTTCATCACCACCGCATCGAAACGTTCCTGCACGCCGGTCGCGATGTCATGCCAATGGAATCGCGCATCGGCGGTGGCACCGTCGAGATTGCGCCGCGCCAATTGCAGCGCGCGATGATCGGCTTCGTAGAGATCGATCTGGCGCACCTGCGGGCAATGGCGAACCACGTGGCGCGACAACACGCCGGTTCCCGCGCCGAAATCGGCAACGTTGCCGGAGAGGCCGGCAGGCAGGTGCATCATCAGCAATGCACTGGCGGGATCGACGCTGTCGGCGGAAAACACCCCGGCCTGCGTCCACACCCCGTCGCCGCGTTGCCGCGGCTCGGCAGCATGCAGCCATTCCTCCATCAATGCGTAGTCAACCGCCTGCGGCGATGCCCAGACCACGCGGCATTTGTGCTTCGATAACACGGCGCCACTGCCGAACAGGCGCATGAAATCCGCCTCCAGCGATTTCGCGCCTTCGTCGTTGGTGGCGCAGGCCACGACCTGGCCGTCGGCCGCACACAACTGCGCAGCACGCGCCAGCAACGCCCGGCACCAGGCACGCGCACGTGGCGCCAGCACCAACACCAACGACTGCGATCCGACGGCGATGCCGTCATCGTCGGGCCCGGCATTGATACCCATGCGCGCCAACGCATCGAAATCGGGCCGGAACGGTTGTATGCATCCCAGCGAACGCCAGCGTGGCGACACCGGTGCGCGCGCGTTGAGAAATACCCCGGATGCATGGGCGGGCAACGCGATGCGACCGCTGTCGAGCGGGAGCCACAGGGCCTGGAGGGCAGGATCGTCTTTCATATGCCGGCATAGTGTGCCGCAGCAGGCCCGTGGCGTATCCTTTGCGGCCTGAATTGCCCAACATAGCCGCACCGCCATGACCGAGACCCCGCCCGACCGCCTGAGCAACGACCCGCGCAGCAAGTTCCACGATCCCGATCTGCTGGAACGTGGCATCGGCATCCGCTTCAACGGCGTCGAGCGCACCAATGTCGAAGAGTATTGCGTGAGCGAAGGCTGGATCCGCGTGGCGATGGGCCGCGCGCTCGATCGTCGCGGTCAACCAATGACGATGAAGATCAAGGGCACGGTCGAGCCGTATTTCCGCACCTGAACCGCGCCTCCCACGCAGGCACGATGCTCACGTCCGCTTAAGGGCGTGATGGTTCAACATGTCCGGGCACCGCAAGGGTGCGCCACACGGAAGAATGCCCATGCGCAAAACCATTTTCATCGCCGCATTCGCCGCGGCCGCGCTGTTCGCGCAAAACGCCAGCGCCGGCGAGCTCAGCTGCACCCTGCGCTTCAACCTCAAGGGCTGGTCGGCCTTTTACAAGCATTCCGAGGGCAACGGCATCGTCCGCTGCAGCGACGGCAGCACCTTGCCGGTGAAGATCGAAGCCAAGGGTGGCGGCCTGACCTTCGGCAAATCCAACATCCGCGACGGCCAGGGCAAGTTCTCCAGCGTCTACAACATCCGCGACGTGATCGGCGGCTATGCAACGGCCGAGGCCAGCGCCGCGGCCGGCGATGCCGTGAAGGCCCAGGTCGTGACCAAAGGCCCGATCTCGCTTGCCTTGTCCGGCAAAGGCAAGGGCGTCGAACTCGGTGTCTCGTTCGGCAGCTTCATCATCAGCGAAGCCGGCGCCAAGCACTGATCCTCAAGGCATCGCGCTGCTGGCGCGATGCAACATCACCACGGCGGCGGCATTGCTAACATCGCATGCTTCCCGCCCTTGGTGATGCCCGATGCGTCGTTCATTCCTTGCAATCGCGCTGTGCGCAGCTATCGCTGCACCCGCATACGCAGCCAACGGCTCGAAGGCCACCCCGACCTTTGATCCCAAGTCGATTTCCAATGACATTCGCGTGCTCTCGTCGGACGCATTCGAGGGACGTGGCCCGGCGACCCGTGCAGAAACCAAAACCGTCGACTGGTTGATCGCGCAACTCAAGGCCGGCGGCCTGAAACCCGGCGGCACGATGGTGAACGGCAAGCGCGCATGGACACAGGATGTCCCACTGCTGCGCTCCGAAATTTCCGGCTCGCCGCAGGCCTCGGTGGATGCCGATGGCAAGCAGATCGTGCTGGCGCAGGGCGAACAGATCGCGATCCGTTCCGCACTCGATGGGTCGAAGCGCGTCGACATCCATGATGCGCCGCTGGTCTTCGTCGGCTATGGCGTCAAGGCGCCGGAACGTCAGTGGGACGACTTCAAGGGCGCCGATCTCCGCGGAAAGATCCTGGTGGTGCTGGTCAACGACCCCGACTTCGAGACCGGACACGGCGATTTCGGTGGCAAGGCGATGACCTATTACGGCCGCTGGACCTACAAGTACGAAGAAGGCGCGCGCCAAGGGGCAGCCGGGGTGCTGGTGGTCCACGAGACCAAGCCGGCCTCCTATGGCTGGCAAACGGTGCGCAACTCCAACACCAACACGATGTTCGACGTAGTGCGCGATCACCCGAAAGAAACGCATCCGCAACTGGAGGGCTGGATCCAGCGCGATGTCGCGGTCGACCTGTTCAAGCGTGCCGGACTCGATTTCGATGCACTGAAGAAGCAGGCGCAGACGCGCGGCTTCAAGCCGGTCGAACTCAAGGGTGAACGTTTTTCGGCTAAGTACGCGGTGGATTCAAAGGTCATCACTTCGCACAACGTGATCGCGATGGTCCCGGGCCGCAGCCACCCCGACGAGATGGTGATGTACAGCGCGCACTGGGACCATCTCGGTATCGGCGCGCCGGACGCCAAGGGCGACCGCATCTACAACGGCGCGGTGGACAACGCCAGCGGCACCGCCGGCGTCCTGGCTTTGGCGCGCGCGTTCGCCAAGGCCAAACCGGCGCCGGAACGGTCGGTCGGCTTCCTGTTCGTGACCGCCGAGGAAAAGGGCCTGCTCGGTTCCGAGTACTACGCCAGCAAGCCGGTGTATCCGCTGGGCAAGACCGTCGGCGTGATCAACATCGACGGCCTGAACGTGGAAGGCCCGACACGCGACTTCACGATTTCGGGAAGCGCCAAGCTCGGCCTGCTCGATGACCTGGTCGCCACCGCGAAACGCTGGGGCATGACCTACGCCCCGGACGCCCATCCGGAAGCTGGCATGTTCTTCCGCTCCGATCATTTCTCCTTCGCCAAGCGCGGCGTGCCGGCGGTGTCGTTCGAAGCCGGCGAGGACATGCTCGATGGCGGCGCCGCCGCGGGCCGCAAACTGAGCGAGGACTACACACGCGACCGCTACCACCAGCCCGCCGACGAATGGGAGGCATCGTGGCCGCTGACCGGCGGGGCGCGCGACCTGCGGGTGGTCTATGCCCTCGGTTGGAAGCTGGCGAATTCGCGCGAGTGGCCGAACTGGTCGCAGGATTCCGAATTCCGCGCGGCACGCGACAAGAGCGCGAAAGATCGCAAGTGACGATGTCGATCATGAAGCGCATGGGATTGATCCTGCCGGCAGTGCTTGCCGCAACGGCATGCACGTGCGCCTTCGCTGCCGAGCCCGTCGCGCAGGTGCGTGTCACCTTCGATCGCCAGCACATCCTGGCGCGTGACGCCAAGGGTTACGCCGACGTCGCCGCGCAACGCCGCATCACCGTCGACGACCCCGCACGCATTGCTTCGATATCGAAACTGGTGACCACCCTGGGCGTGATGCGCCTTGTCGAGCAGGGCAAATTGAACCTCGACGACGACGTCTCGAAACAACTCGGCTGGCCGCTGCGCAATCCCGCCTTCCCCGACACGGCGATCACCCTGCGCATGCTGCTGTCACACACCTCCAGCCTCACCGACAATGCCGGCTACTGGGATGTCGCGCTGAATGAAAACCTGCGCGATCTCACCGGCAATCCGAACGCCTGGGACAACGCGCACGCGCCGGGAACGTGGTTTCGCTACACCAACCTCAATTTCCCGGTGGTCGCCAGCGTGATGGAACGCGCCAGTGGCGAACGCTTCGACCACTTGATGCAGCGACTGGTGCTGCAACCGCTGGGACTGCACGCCTGTTTCAACTGGTCGGGCTGCGATCCCGCGACCATCGCGCGTGCCGTGGTGTTGTATGACGCCGCGGGCAAACCGCAGAAAGACGATCTCCGCTTGAATCCACCGAAGTGTCCGGTGATCCCGGCACGCGATGGCAGTTGCGATCTGTCCACATGGGTCGCGGGGCGCAACGGCACGCTGTTTTCTCCACAGGGCGGCCTGCGGATTTCAGCGATGGACCTGGCGAAGATCGGGCAACTGCTGTTGAACGAAGGCCGCCTCGGCAAGACGCGGTTCCTCAGCGCGAAGTCGATGCGATCCCTGCTGGCGTCGCACTGGCGCTACGACGGTCACGACGGCGACATCGGAGAAATGGACGAACCGCAACGCGGAAGTTTCTTCTGCAGCTACGGCTATGCAACCCAGCAACTCGCGCAAGGCGATGGCAAGTCCTGTCGCGACGACCTGTTCGGTGACCACCGCCTGCACGTCGGCCATTCCGGCAATGCCTACGGCCTGCTCTCGGGCGTGTGGATCGACCCGCAAGCCGGCACCGGCGTCGCCTATTTCGCCACCGGGGCCGAGAACGCCGCCAGTGGCGCGCATTCTGCTTTCAGCGCAATCGAGGAATCGTTGGCGACCGGCCACTGATCCGGCCGCCACGATACGCGATCAGGCCACTTTCGAAATCAGTTGCGGATCGCGCGCCAGCTTTGGCGCAACCATCGGGATGGACAGCATCGTGCTGGCCACTGCCATCAGCAACAGGGCGGTGAACGTCTCGTTGGTGATCAGCTGCTTGTCGAGCAACACGTTGACGAAAATGATCATGATCAACGCCTTGGTCTGCAGCAGCCAGCCAATGATCGACGTTTCATTGCGCGACCAACCGAGGATTTTCCCGGCGATGCGGATGCCCAGCAGCTTGCCGCCAACCGACGCGACCAGCAGCACGCCTGCCGCGACGAAAACCGCGACGCCGCCAACATCCCACTCGGTGCGCAGGCCGGTGGACAGGAAGAACACCGGCATGAAAGCAAGCAAGACGTAGTGGCGGAACTGATCCATGCCTTCCTGATCGAACCAGTCGCCGTCCATTACCGCGCCGGCAAGGAAAGCGCCGACCATGAAGTGCAAACCGGACCAGTCCGCGCCCCAGGCGATCGCGACCAGCCAGATGAGGGCGACATACCAGCGATCCTTTTCCTGCAGGGCGCGCATCAACTTGCGGAACAACACCGTGACCAAAGCGAATACGATCAGGAATCCGACCTGCTTGCCGACACGCGTCCAGTCCATGAGGATCACGGCAAGCACGCCCCAGATCGCGATGTCGTCGAGACTGGCGTAGCGCAACAGGCGCTGGCCGAGCGGCGCGCGCAGGATGTCGAGCTTTTCCATCAGCAGGATCAGGATCGGCAACGCCGTCACCGCACACGCCATGCCGATGCCGAGTACGAATTGCCAGGACTGCGCCTTCGGGCCGACCCAGCCCGGAAATGCCAGCATTGCGAATGCGACGATGCCACCGAGGACAAGCGGCGTCCCCAGTGCAAACCCGGCCGAGGTCAGCGATTCGCCGCGATACGTCCACATCCGCTTGAGATCGAGCTCGATCCCGGCGATGCAGACGAACAACATCACCGCCCACCATGCGATGCCGTTGAGCGGCGCGATCACCGCCGGGCTGAACACATAGGCGTAGTAGTCGGGGAACACTTTTCCGAGGATGCCCGGTCCAAGCAGGATGCCGGCGATGATCTGCACCACCACCAGCGGCGCGTAGTAATCGGTGCGGCAAAAGCGCCAGATGATCCAAGGAACCGTCAGGATGATCCCCATCGCGATGAGGAAGATCTCGGTGGTGTTGGTGACTGGATGCACGGCATTGCTCTCGTTTCGCGACCGGCGATCATAAATGAGGTTTGCCGCCACCTGCCATCTCTGCGGTGATCCGCCCCATCTGCCAAAATCACGCCATGAATGCATCCTCGGCACACTCCGCCTCGTCAGGCGGCATCACCTTCCATCACCCCTTCGCCTTCTGGGCCGGTTGCGCTGCAATCATCGCCGGCGTGCTGATGCACATGCCGATGTTCATGATGGCCCGCGACACGCACTGGCAAATGGTCGGAATGCCGATGGACCGCATGATGCTCGTCGGGATGGCACTGATCCCGCTTGGCGTGCTGCTGTCCGGTTACGGCTTGATGCCGCGCCTCGACCAGATGCGCGAAACCCTGCACGGCAGCAAGCGCCATCTGCATTTCCATGTTGCCGACAGCGTGTCACTCAATCGCGCACACTGGACGCTGGTGGCCGTGCTGGTGGTGGCACTGGCGATCGACGTGATGAAGCCGGCGACGCTCGGCTTCGTGATGCCGGGCATGAGCGCGGAATACCAGATCACCAAGCCGGCCGCGAGCACCCTGGCGTTGGTCGCGCTGATTGGCACCACGATGGGATCGATCATCTGGGGCTGGCTGGCCGATATCTTCGGTCGCCGCGCCGGCATCCTGCTTTCCGCCCTGATGTTCATAGGCACCGCGATCTGCGGCGCGATGCCGCTATTCGGCTGGAACCTGGTGATGTGCTTCCTGATGGGGGCATCGGCTGGCGGCCTGCTGCCGATCGCGTTCACCCTGATGGCGGAAACCGTACCGGCCGCGCATCGCGGCTGGTTGCTGGTCGCGCTCGGCGGCGTCGGCACGTCGGCGGGCTACCTGCTGGCGTCGGGCGCCGCCGCGATCCTCGAACCGATGTTCAGCTGGCGCATCCTGTGGTTGCTCAACCTGCCGACCGGCATCGTCATCCTGCTGCTCAACCAGTGGATCCCGGAATCGCCACGCTTCCTCTCCAACGCCGGTCTTGAAGAACAGGCACGCGCGGTGTTGCGCCGTTTCGCAGGGCCCAAAGCCGCTGCAGTGGAAGTCGATGACGCGCAACATCCGGGGGCCCCCGAACTCGACCAGCCACCGCCGCCGGCAACCTGGCGACACCTGCTGCGCGGGCGCCATGCCCAGATCAGCTGGGGACTGATCGTCTGCGGCATCGCCTGGGGTCTCGCCAATTTCGGCTTCCTGCTGTGGCTGCCGGTCAACCTCACCAAGCTTGGCGTCGATCCGCATACCGCAAGCAAGCTGCTGGCGAAATCGGCGATCTATGCGTTGCCCGGCATCGCCGTGGTGGTGTGGCTGTATCACCGCTGGAGCAGCTTCCGTTCACTGGTGCTGTTCATCTCGCTCGCCACGTTGTCGCTGCTGGCATTCGCTGCGATCGGCGCGCTCCAGATCCGTTCGCAAGGACTCACCATCGCCGCAGTCGCGCTGCTGCTGGTCAGCATCAGTGGTGTCATCGCGATGCTGATTCCCTACGCCACCGAAATCTACCCGGTGCACCTGCGCGGTACCGGCTCCGGCGTGATCGCCGCGAGCTCGAAGGCCGGCGGCGTGCTTGGTGCCGGCCTCGGTGTCTTCGGCCTGTTCGAACACATCGCGATGTCCGCGATCGCCATCGCAGTGGTGATGGCGACATCCGGCGTGATGCTGCTGCGCCATGGCATCGAAACCCGCGGAAGCTCGCTGGAAGACATCCAGGACCAGTTGGCCGAGACCGACTGATCCGCACGCACCGGCGTCACGGACCGTCGGGGATTTCCGCTTCGACGAGTTGCGTGAGCAGCTGCAGCGATTCCTGCCAGCCGAGATGGCACATTTCCGCCGGGATCATTTCCGGGATGCCGCTCTGCTCGATCGAGATGTCGGTGCCGCACATCACCGGCTTCAGCACGATGGTCGTGCGCATCTCGCCCGGAAGATTGGGATCATCGAACGCATCGGTGTAAACGATCTTCTCGCCGGGCACCAGTTCCTGGTATTGACCCCCGAAGTGATGACTGTTGCCGGTCGAGAAGTTGGTGAAGCTCATCTTGTAACGTCCACCGACGCGGGCATCCATTTCGTGGACCTTGCCGGTGAATCCGTGCGGTGGCAGCCACTTGGCCATCGCGTCCGGATCGAGGAAGGCCTTGTAGATGCGGGCGGCGGGCGCGCGCAGGACGCGATGGAATTTGACGGTACCGGTTGCCATGGTTGCACTCCAGGTTCAGTTGCAGGATGTCAGTTGCGGACCGCCGCTTCGATCGCGGCGACGTCGATTTTCTTCATTTTCATCATCGCGTCGAACGCACGCTTGGCCGCGGCCGCGTCGGTACCGGTCATCGCCTTGGTCAGCGCAACCGGCGTGATCTGCCACGACAGGCCCCACCGGTCCTGGCACCAGCCACAGGCGTTTTCACTGCCGCCGTTGCCGACAATGGCATTCCAGTAGCGATCGGTTTCCGCCTGATCCGCGGTGGCGACCTGGAAGGAAAACGCGTAGCTGTGCGTGACCCCCGAGCCGCCATTGATCCCGAGGCAGGGGATGCCCATCACCGTGAACTCCACCGTCAGCATGTCCCCCAGCTTGCCCGAGGGGAAGTCACCAGGGGCGCGATGCACCTTGCCGACGGACGAATCCGGGAACGTCGCCGCGTAGAACTTCGCCGCCTCTTCGGCGTCGCCGTCGTACCAGAGGCAAATGGTGTTTTTTGCTGGAATCGTCATGTCATGCCCTCCGTGGGTCAGGCGCTGACGCCGATCATCCAACCGATGCCGAACTTGTCGGTCACCATGCCGAACAGGGGCGACCAGAAGGTCTGGCCGAGCGGCATCTGCACCGATCCCCCAGCGGCGAGCGCATCGAAGGCGCGGCGGACCTCGGTCTCGCCATCGAGTCCCAGCGAAATGCGGAACCCGGTGTGATTGGCCGGTTTGTCGCTGTCGCCATCTGAAATCATCAATTGCGCATCGCCGACCTTGAGGGTGGCATGCATCACCTTGGCATCCCAGCCGGTCGGCAGCGGCACCTGCGCCGGCGCCGGACTCTGGCCGAAGGTCATGCGGACCTGCACTTCAGCATCGAGGGCTTGCTGGTAGAAACCGATCATTGCGTCGGCATTGCCATTGGCGAACAGATAGGGTTCGAGCTTTTTCATTGCGTTCTCCTGGGTTTGGGGGATACGACGGGCAACAGCAATTCGATGTAGCGACGCAGATGGGCGACGGCATCGGCGGCAATGGCGAGACCGCCCTGCGCCTTCGCGAGCACGAAGGCACCTTGCAAGGCCACCTGCGTGTACAGCGCAACGCTCTCCGGAGACCATGTCGCCTTCGGCGCGTATTTCTTCCTGGCTTCGGCGATGTCGTGCACCAGCGTGTCGGCGTGGCCCTCGATGCCGGCGCGGCAGGCATCACGCAATGCGGGATGGCTGTCGTAGGTTTCCTGCACCAGAGTGCCGAGCAGGCAGGTGAACTGCGCGAGCTCACCGCGCAGCAATTCGCCACGCAGGTCGATGTAGGCGAGCACGCGATCGCGTGGATCGGGGAGCGCGTGGTACGCCGATTGCGCGAACAGCTGGCCGGTGTACGCATTCCAGTACTCCACCGCGGCCAATGCCAACGCTTCCTTGCTGGCGAAGTGATGGAAGAACGCGCCTTTGCTCACGCCGGCAGCGCGGCACAGATCGTCCACCGTGGTCGCGGCGTAACCGCGGGAGCGGAACTCGCCGAGCGCGGCATCGAGCAGGCGCTGGCGGGACGAGACGGCGGGAGCGGATGTCGTGGACATGGAATCACCCTGCCGACGGCGGAGCGGCATTGATCGCCAATTGCGCGGTTTCCTCCAGCGCCCAACGCACGCGGGTATCCCGCGCCAAGCCTTTGCCGCCGTCGGGCGATCGTTCGAACGCAGTGATGGTGATGCCCATCGCATTGGCTCCTCGATTGCTGGAATCGACAATACCGACCAGTTGGTATGTTGTCAATCCCTCCATTCATCGCACCATTCCACGCTTCGTCGCATGCCCACTGGCGCCGGCATCGTCCGTGGCTATGCTCGATCGCAATCACCCGATCCACATCGCGAGCCACGCATGTTCAAGTCCCTGTTCAAGCAACTGTTCTTCGTCCTGCGGATCGCGATCGCCTGGGGGGCCATCGTGTTCCTCGTGGTTGCGCTGTACTCGAATGTTCCCTTCCTTCGCGAGTTCGCGGCCCCGATGGTGGTCTTCGCGACAGGAACGATGGCGCTGGTGATCGCCGGCGCGTTCTCGCACCTGCACCGCGTGCGCCTGATCGCAGGGCGCATTGACAGCGATGCCATCAGCAACCGCCAGCGTCGACTGGTGGAGATCCCGCTGGAAGCCGGCGAGGCCTTCGACCTGCTCGACGCGGCGATCCGCGAATTGCCCGGCATCCAGCAGGTCCAAAGCACGCGCGACAGCCTGCAGGTGAAAGCCAAGGTCGCTCGCCCGCATGCCTGGGGCGAGCATCCACTGCGGCGCTGGAATCCGTTGCGCTGGTTCGGCCTGCCACGCAACCAGTTGCTGGCGACGGTGACGCCGGGCGAGGACAGCGGCCGCGTCACCCTGGTCTGCGAGCCGGAAAACCCGGCGTGGAGCGACATGTTCCTGGTCGACGACGGCACCAACTACGAGAACGCCGAAGCGATCGTGCGCGCCATCACCCGCCGCATCGGCGAGCGCCGCCGCAACGAACGCGCCGATGTCGCCCAGACCTCCGCGCAGAAGGAGCTCACCGAAGCGAAGCTGCAATTGTTGAACGCGCAAGTGGAACCGCACTTCCTCTACAACACGCTGGCCAGTGCGCAATTGCTCGTCCGCAGCGATCCCGAACGCGCCGAAGCGATGCTCGGCCACCTGATCCAGTACCTGCGCCGCTCGCTGCCGAGTGCCGGCGACGAGATGTCCACCCTCGGCGCGGAACTGGAGCGCGCGCTCGCCTATCTCGAAATCCTCGCGATCCGCATGGGCGATCGCCTTGATGTGCAGGTCGATGTCCCGGAAGCGCTGCGTTCAACCCAACTGCCGGCGATGATGTTGCAGACGCTGGTGGAAAACGCGATCAAGCACGGACTGGAACCGCGCACCGGTGGTGGAACCGTGTGGCTGCGTGCGCGCCGCGATGATGGCGATATCGCGATCACCGTCGCCGACAATGGCGAAGGCTTCACCGGCAAGACCAGTGGCAGCGGCATCGGCCTGAAGAACGTGCGCGAACGCCTGCGCCTGCGCTACGGCTTCGACGCCAACCTGTCGGTGATCGCCAATTTCCCCAGTGGCGTCGCTGCAACGATCACGGTACCGGCGGCAACCGCGGAGCGCGCGAATCATGTCTGATCTGCGCACCTGCATCGTCGCCGAAGACGAAACCCTGCTGCGGCACGCGCTGGTCGCCGAACTCAAGCGCGCATGGCCGACCTTGCAGATCGTCGCCGAATGCGAGGACGGCGCCAGTGCGGTGGAAGCACTGGCCGAACACACGCCGGACATCGCCTTCCTCGACATCCGCATGCCCGGACTCAATGGCCTGGAAGTCGCGGCGCTCGCCGCCGAAGCCAGTCCGCGTACGCGCATCGTCTTCGTCACCGCCTACGACCAGTACGCCATCGATGCCTTCGAACGCGGCGCGGTCGACTATCTGCTCAAGCCAGTGAAACCGGAACGGCTGGATGCAACGGTCGCCCGTTTGCAGGCACAGGATGCCTTGCCCGATGCCGCGACGCTCGCCGCCCTGCTCGACAAACTCGGTGCGCTGCCGAACGCGGCCGGCGCGATCGAACCGCTGACCTGGATCACCGCGAGTGCCGGACGCGAGACCAAATTGATCCTGGTCGATGACGTCGCCTATTTCCGCGCCGACCACAAATACACCACGGTGGTCACCGCCGATGGCGAAGCGGTGTTGCGCACGCCCCTGCGCGAACTGCTGCCACGACTCGATGGCGCCCACTTCAAGCAGATCCATCGCTCCACCATCGTCAACCTGAAGGCCATCGCCGGCATCATCCGCGACGACAGCGGCCGCGGCACCGTGCGCCTGAAACAACGCCCGGAAACGCTCGCAGTCAGCCTGCCCTTCATGGCCCTGTTCAAGCACATGTGACCCCGGGAGGAATCGCCATGTCCAAGTTCATCGCCTTGTGCCAGTTCCTGCTCGCCTTGTC
>JAFEBY010000124.1 GCA_018242465.1 Pseudomonadota bacterium
CTGCGCTGCAATCGCCCTTCTCGTGGATGTGGAAGCCGTGGTCGCTGTTCGGTGCAAGACCGCTCACCTGGCCCGTGACATGCACGCCATCCGTCATCGCGGCGACTTGCAGGGTTCCGGCGACAGTGCTGCCGGAGCGTGCTTCGAGGGTGGCGTGCGCTGCGGATGCTGCGGGAGAGGCTGGCCCGTGGCTGACACAACCGGCAAGCGCAATCGGAACGATGGCGGGAATCATGAAATGTCGCATGTCTTGCTCCTGGTGCACGGAGGAGCCATCAGCATGCGCCCATCGCGATCAACCTTTCATTGCATGCCATTCAGTTTGCCCAGATCGGTGCCGCGCCACGGGCAAACGTCGCGAAATCCGTTGGATGGCATCCAGCCACGCGCAACACCGTGTCAGCGACGATCGCGGCGGCACCGTCGCGGATCGCGAGCTGGACGCGTTTGGGTCGCGACTCATACAGCGCTGACCTCAGCGGCGCTTGCGGCTCGATCCCAACTTCCGCGTCACCGTATTGCGCCCGAGGCCAAGGCGATCGGCGGCATGGCCGCGATGGCCGTCGGTCGCATCGAGCGCGGCTTGCAACAACACCGCATCGAAACGTTCGCGCGCTTTCGCGTGGAGATCATCGGCATCCATCGCCAGTTGCGAACGCGCCCAATCGGCAAGCGCGTGTTCCCAATCGGCGCCGGCAACCTGCGTCCGTATCGAGCTCAATTGCAGGTCATCGACACCAACGCGCGCATCCGGCGCCATCGCCGCCAGTCGCCAGCACAGGTTCTCCAGCTCACGGACATTGCCGGGCCAGCCGTGCGCCTGCAGCTTTTGCAGTGCGGCGCGGGTGAATCGCTTGGGCGCCACGTCCAGTCGTTGCGCTGCCAGCTGCAGGAAGCCTTCGGCCAGGCGCGGAATGTCGTCGCGACGTTCGCGCAGCGGCGGGATTGCAAGGCGCACCACATCCAGCCGGTGCAGCAAGTCGGCGCGGAAGCGCCCCTGCGCGACCAGTTGCTCCAACGGCTGGTGGGTCGCCGCGATGATGCGCACGTCGACACGGATCAATTCGCGACCACCGACGCGAAAGAATTCACCTTCGGCCAGCACGCGCAGCAATCGCGTCTGCAACGACGCTGGCATGTCACCGATTTCGTCGAGAAACAGCGTGCCACCATCGGCCTGTTCGAAACGCCCGACGTGACGGCGCGCCGCGCCGGTGAAGGCGCCGGCCTCGTGGCCGAACAATTCCGATTCGAGCAATTCGGCGGGAATCGCTGCGGTATTGAGCGCGACGAACGGGCGCGACGCCCGCGGCGACTCGAGGTGGATGGCGCGCGCCGCCAGTTCCTTGCCGGTGCCGGTTTCGCCGGTGATCAGCACGTTCAACGGTGCCTGGGCGACGCGCCCGATGCTGCGGAACAAGGCTTGCATCGCCGGGGTGTCGCCGATCAGCAGCGGGGCTTCCGGCGATTGCGACACCACTTCGGTTTCTGCATCCATTGCGATCGGCGTATCGAGCACGCGCGCCGCCAAGCCCACCGCATCATCAAGATCGAACGGTTTCGACAGGAATTCATAGGCACCACCACGAAATGCGCCTGCGGTGGACGAAACGTCGGTATGCGCCGACATCACCACCACCGGCAGTTCCGGATGCAGTCGCTTGATGCGTTCGAGCAGTTTCAGGCCACCATCACCGGGCATGCGTACATCGGTGAACAGCAATGCCGGTGGAGATGCCGCTTCCTGCAGCGCCGACCACGCCGACGCGCCATCGGCGAATTCGCGCACCTGATGGCCGGCATCGCGCAACGCCGTCGCCAGCACGAAGCGTACCGATGCGTCATCGTCCACCACCCACAATTCAGGCCACTGCATGGTTGCCCCCCTCTTCCTGCACCGGCAGCAACAGGGTGAACACGGTATGGCCAGGGCGCGAGCGGTAGCTCACGGTGCCGCGATGTTCACGCGCCACCTGCTGCGCCAGCGCCAGCCCAAGACCGCTGCCGTCGGCGCGACCGCTCACCAGCGGCAGGAACACTTGCTCGGCGAGTTCCGGTGGCACGCCCGGGCCGTCATCGACGATGTCGAAACGCAGGGCGAGCGGCACCAGATCGGCGCCAATACGCGCACCGTGTTCGGCACGTGTGCGCAGGGTGATGTTGGTAGCGCCGGCCTCGATCGCATTGCGCACCAGGTTCCACACCGCCTGACTCAGGCGATCGGCATCGCCGAACACTTCCGGCAAGCTCGGGTCATAGTCGCGACCGATCCGCACCGCCCAGCCGGCGTCGCTTTCGGCAAGTCGCAATACGCGTTCCAGTACCGCATGCAGGTTCACTGGCGCATGTGGTTCCTGCGGGCGTGGCGACATCAATCGTTCGAGCAATGCGGTCAGGCGCTCCACTTCCGACTGGATCAACTGGCTGAGTTCCAGCGTCGACTCGCCGCCACGGCGCGCGATCAGTTGCGCAGCACCCTTGATCCCCGCCAGCGGATTGCGCAATTCGTGCGCAAGCCCCTTCAGCGCCGCCGCGACTGCCGCCGGCAGGGCATCGCCATCGTGTTGTGCGAATTCATCGACCGGATGCGCCTCCAGCAACCAACCGTTGTCGCGCCGCGACAGCCAGAGATCGGCGAAGGTTGGCTCGGCGACACCGGGCACCTGCATCGGCACCCGCCGCAGGCGTCGTGGCGCGATGTCATCTCCCCCCCCCTGCAATGCGCTGGCCAACAGGTCGCCACCCGCTTCCAGCGCCGCCAGTGGCAGGCCTGGCGGCCGCCGCAGACCGACCCCCAGCCAGCGCGCGAACGCCGGATTGCAACCAACGATCCGACCCTCGCCGTCGGTCCAGGCCAAGGGCGTGCTCAGCAGTTCGGCTAGGGGTGCGGTTCCGGTCATTGCAACGAGTGTGCATCATTTTGGTGCAAACAGCGGAAGTTCCTTCCGAATTCGACCGCAAGAGCCGGGAGGTACCACACTGACGCCGGATGCAGACTGCACGCCATGGACATGACCTCCGCGATGCACCAAGACGCCCTAGCCGCCGCCACGCTGAGCGACCCGCGCTGGCCGGATGTGCACGCCCGCAACAGTGCCGCCGATGGCCGTTTCTGGTTCGCCGTTGCCACCACCGGCGTGTTCTGTCGCCCCGGCTGCGGCGCACGCACGCCCCGCCCCGAGAACGTGCGCTTCTTCGACACCATCGACGCAGCGAAGGCTGCGGGTTTCCGTGCATGCAAGCGTTGTCGTCCGGAAGGATTGTCGGATGCCGCAGCCAATCGCGTGCTGGTCGAAGCCGCCTGCCAGCGCATCGACAGCGCCGAACGCGAACCAACCTTGGCCGAACTCGCGGCCGACGCCGACCAGAGCCCATATCACTTCCAACGCATGTTCAAGGCCGCGCTGGGGATCAGTCCCAAGCAATACGCGAAGGCACGCCGCCTGCAATCGGCGCGTGAGCGCCTCGATGCCGGCAGCGACGTCACCACCGCGATGCACGATGCCGGTTTCGGTTCGCCATCGCGCTTCCACGCCGATGCCCGCGACGGTCTCGGCATGGCTGCCCACACGTATCGCGATAGCGGCAGGAACGAACGCATCCGTTACGCGCTGGGTGATTCTTCGCTGGGACGCGTGCTGGTTGCCGAAACCGATCGCGGCCTGTGCACGATTCTGTTCGGAGAAGATGACACGGCCTTGGTCGCCGACCTGCGCACGCGCTTCGCCCGCGCCGACCATATTTCCGACGATGCTGCGCTTGCCGCGCATTTCGCCGATGTCATCCGGCTGGTTGATGATCCCGCGCACGGCCTCGACCTGCCACTCGACATCCGCGGCACCGCCTTCCAGCAAAAAGTGTGGTCGCAGCTGCGGCGTGTTCCCGCCGGCAGCACCATCAGCTATTCCGAACTTGCTGCCCGGATTGGCGCGCCCGATGCCGCGCGCGCGATCGCTGGCGCCTGCGCGGCGAATCCGCTGGCCGTCGCGATTCCCTGCCATCGCGTGGTACGCGCCGATGGCGCGGTGTCGGGCTATCGCTGGGGCGTGCAGCGCAAGAAGAAACTGCTGCAGCGCGAAGGAGCGATCTGACGCACCGACTGAAACTCAGCTGCCCGGTCGCGTCAGTGCGTAGAGGATTCGCAGGTCTTCGGGCTGGAACTCGGCCACGAGATCCTTGCCGTCGTCACGGGCGCGATAGTGCATGCGGAATGCGCGCAACGCTGCAGCGCGATCGCGGATGTCGTAACCGACCACGCGCATCGCCATCCAGCCATCGAAGCCGGCCGGCGGATCGACCAGCTCACCCTGCGGCCATTGCCCGTACCCGGCATCGGCCAGGCGCTTCCACGGGAACAGCGGACCCGGATCGATCTTGCGCGTCGGCGCCAGGTCCTGGTGGCCGATGACATTGCCCTTGGGGATGTGCAGCCGCGAAGTGAGATCGCCGAGCAGCGTCAGCAGTGCCTGCACCTGCGGCTCGGTGAACGGCTCACTGCCATTGTTGTCGATCTCGATGCCGATCGATGCACTATTGAGTTCGGTCATCGTGCCCCAGCGTCCGGCGCCGGCCTGCCACGCGCGCAGCCCATCCGGTACGAGTTGGTAGATGTGACCATCCTTGCCCAGCAGGTAGTGCGCACTGACCGGATGCGCGGCTTTTGCATCACTCAGTGTTTTCAGGCTTTCGTCCACCGATCCCTGTTCGGTGTAGTGGACGACGATCAGTTGCGCCTTGCGATCGTCGACATTGGGCGACTTCACGAAGGTGGCGATGGGATTGCGCGCAGGCTGGGTGGCGCAGGCGGCGAGGCCCAGTGCGAGCGATGCGATCAGCAGTGATGGAATCTTGCGCATGATCGGATCATGCCACGGTTGGGTCCTCGAATCGCAATTGCCAATAGCCGACATCGATCCAGCGCCCGAGTTTCCAGCCGACTTCGCTGAACACGCCGATCGGCTCGAACCCCAACCCCTCGTGCAGCGCAACACTCGCCGCATTCGGCAGCGACACCCCGCCGATCACCACATGGATGCCACAGGTGCACAAACGTTCGATCAATTCCGCGTACAGGGTTTTGCCAAGACCGCGACCACAGGCGGCATCGGCGAGATAGATCGAGCTCTCGACCGTGCGTGCATAGGCCGCGCGCGCCTTCCACTGGCCGCCATAGGCGTATCCGATCACGACACCGCACTCTTCCAGCACCAGCCACGGCAGGCCGAGATCGCGCACTTGCGCCATCCGCCGCATCATTTCATCGGCATCCACGTCGTCCAGTTCGAAGGTGACGATGGTGTCGCGCACATGCACGTTGTAGATCGCAGCGATGGCGGCGGCATCCGCCGCCACCGCATCGCGAATCAGGACAGCATCCGTCATCACAGGTCGTAGGCAGATTCGCCGTGCGAGGTGATGTCGAGTCCTTCGCGCTCGTCTTCCACGCCCACGCGTAGCCCCACCAGCTTGTCGGCGATCTTGAACGCGACGAAGGCGACCACCGCCGTCCACACCACGGTGATGCCGACGGCCTTGGCCTGGATCAGCAATTGCGTGCCGATGCCCGGGAAACCCGTGGTCACCTTCACCCAATCCTGCACCGAGCCCGGCCCGCCCAGCGACGGCGCATTGAAGATGCCGGTCGCCAGCGCACCGAAGATGCCGCCCAACGCATGCACGCCGAACACGTCGAGTGCGTCGTCGGCCTTGATCAGCCGCTTCAGGCCGGTCACGCCCCACAGGCAGATCACGCCCGCCAGCAAACCGATCACGAACGCACCCGGAATCCCGACATTGCCCGCAGCCGGCGTGATCGCGACCAGCCCGGCCACTGCACCCGATGCCGCGCCCAGCATCGACGGCTTGCCCTTGTGGATCCATTCCGCGAAGGTCCACGACAGGACCGCACAAGACGTCGCCAGATAGGTGTTGATGAAGGCAAGTCCGGCGGTTCCGTTCGCCTCGAGCGCGGAGCCGGCGTTGAATCCGAACCAGCCGAACCACAGCAGCGAAGCGCCGATCATCGTCATCGTCAGGCTGTGCGGCTTGATCGCCTCGCGGCCATAGCCCAGGCGCTTGCCGAGCATGAATGCCCCCACCAATCCGGCGATGCCGGCATTGATGTGCACCACCGTGCCGCCGGCGAAATCGAGCGCGCCCGTTTGCCAGATGTAGCCCGCGGTCGAGTTGACGGCATCGACCTTGCTCGCATCGGTATAGGCATCGGGACCCGCCCAGAACCACACCATGTGCGCGACCGGCAGATAGCTGAAGGTGAACCAGATCACCGTGAAAATCAGCACCGCCGAGAACTTCACGCGCTCGACAATCGAACCGAGAATCAGACACACGGTGATCGCCGCGAAGGTGGCCTGGAACGCGACGAAGACCAACTCGTACATCGGCGTGTTCTTGGAAAACGTCGCCGCCATCGAGAATGAGCCATCACCCGGGTTGAAGGTGCCGTTGAGGAACAATCGCGAAAACCCGCCGATGAAGGCATTGCCTTCGGTGAACACCAGGCTGTAGCCATAGACGCACCACAACACCGAAACCAGCGAAAACACCATGAACACCTGCATCAGGACCGACAGCATGTTCTTGCTGCGCACCAGTCCGCCATAGAACAGCCCAAGTGCCGGCACGCTCATCAGCAGCACCAACGCGGTCGACATCAGCATCCACGCCGTGTCTCCCTTGTTGGGCGTCTGCACCGCAGCTGCGGTTTGCGCCAGCGCGATGCCCGGCACCAGCAACGTCGCCACGACCAGCGCGCGCGCATATCGAAAGATCTCTTTCATGTCCTTCCCCTTCACAATGCGTCGTCGTCGAGTTCACCGGTGCGGATCCGCACCGTGCGCTCGAGGGATTGCACGAACACCTTGCCATCACCGATTTTTCCGGTGCGCGCGGCCTTGACCAGCGCCTCCAACGCCACCTCAAGCTGCGATTCCGGCACCGCACATTCAACCTTCAGCTTGGGCAGGAAATCGACGGCGTACTCGGCGCCGCGATAGAGCTCGGTGTGACCTTTTTGTCGCCCGAAGCCTTTCACCTCGGTCACGGTGATCCCCGACACGCCGATTTCGGTTAGCGCTTCTCGTACTTCATCGAGCTTGAACGACCGAATGATTGCGGTCATCAGTTTCATCTCGCAACTCCTTTGGTCAAAATGATTTGGACAGCGTCAACACCGCGGCGTCACCCGCGATCTCGCGGCCGTGCGCATTGGTGTAAAGGGAGTTGTCGGCATCGGTGCCCGTATAGGCAACGGCGACCGAATAGCCGCTTTTCCATGCCCGGGTCACGCCCAGCTTCCAATCGCTGTATCCGTAATCGCGATTGTGGCGAATCGTCTGCTTGCCAGCGTGTGCGTTGAACGTCCAGCCCGGCTTGAACTCCCAATTCAGCGCGCCTTCGATGTAATCGCTGCCCCTGGAATCGGCGAAGCCGAACAGGTTGCTGATCGAGTGCGAATACTTCAACGTCGTGATACCGACATTCGCTGCCACGTATAGTTCGGTCGTGTTCGGATTGACGAACCCCGATGGATAGCTGCCGGGATAGCCGTAGTACTGCACGCCAGCATCGACGCCGATCTTGTCGTTGAACTTGTGGCGGTAGCCGCCGTATGCGTCGATCTCGAGACTGTTGGAGACCGGCGCCTGGCTGGTGGACTGATCGGACAACCAATTGACGTTTCCGCCCCACAGGCCGGCGTACAGCCCGTTGTTCGCGGCGAACTCGATGTTGCCCTGTAGCTGCGGCTTGCGGTCACTCTGGGAAATGCCGCGAAAAACATCATCGTTGGTCAGCGCCAGCGAACCGGTGGTGCTACCCGCTTGCGCATGACCGGCGCACAAGGTGGCAAGAGTGACTGCAAGAGATGCGCGCGCCCAGCGAGGCGTGCGACCGGATGAAACGGATTTGGAACGAAGTATGGTCGGAAATGACATGACACAGGCCCCTGTTGATTTGCCTTTACCGGCAGTTATCGATTTCGTTCTTGATCCATTTATTGTCAAATTTCGGTCAGGGAAATACCTTCCTTTCGGCGGACGGCCGGTGTGGATGCACGGGTTGGAGGAAATGGCTGGCGAATACCCTCTCCCATGACCGGGAGAGGGTCGCGTGCCGCGTCAGATCGTGTAGTACATCTGATATTCCAGCGGATGCGTCGCCGCACGGAAGCTGGTGACTTCCTTCATCTTCAGCGCGATATAGGCATCGATGAAATCATCGGTGAACACGCCACCGCTCTTGAGGAAATCGCGATCCTTGTCGAGGGCTTCCAGCGCCTGGTCCAGCGAATGGCAGACGGTCGGGATGCCCTTCTCTTCTTCCGGCGGCAGGTCGTACAAGTCCTTGTCGCTGGGCGAACCCGGATCGATCTTGTTCTTGATGCCGTCGAGGCCGGCCATCATCAGCGCGGCGAAGGTGAGGTAGCCGGTGTTCATCGGGTCGGGGAAGCGGATCTCGATGCGGCGCGCCTTCGGGTTGGCGACGTACGGGATGCGGCACGACGCCGAACGGTTCGACGCCGAATACGCCAGCATCACCGGCGCCTCGAAGCCCGGCACCAGGCGCTTGTAGGAGTTGGTGGTCGAGTTGGCGAACGCATTGATCGCGCGTGCGTGCTTGAAGATGCCGCCGATGTACCACAGCGCCATCTGCGACAGGCCGCCGTAACCGTCACCGGTGAACAAGTTCTGGCCACCTTTGGCCAGCGACTGATGCACGTGCATGCCGCTGCCGTTGTCGCCGACGATCGGCTTGGGCATGAAGGTCACGGTCTTGCCGTAACGATGCGCGACGTTCTTGAGGATGTACTTCATCGTCAACAGGTCGTCGCCCTTCTTGGTCAGCGTGTCGAAACGCGTGCCGATTTCGCACTGCCCGGCGTTGGCGACCTCGTGGTGGTGCACTTCGACTTCGATACCGGCCTGCTGCAGGGTCTTGCACATCTCTGCGCGGATGTCGTGCAGTGAATCCAGCGGCGCCACCGGGAAGTAACCGCCCTTCACCATCGGGCGATAGCCGTGGTTACGGCCGTCGTAATCGCGTGCGGAATTCCAATGCGCCTCTTCCGAATCGATCTGGAAGAAGGTGTGGCCCATCTCGTTGCCGAAACGCACGGAATCGAAGATGAAGAACTCCGGCTCCGGGCCGAAGAACGCGGTATCAGCGATGCCACTGGCCTTGAGATAGGCCTCGGCGCGCTTGGCAACGCCACGCGGATCGCGGCTATAGGCCTGCATGGTGGTGGGATCGAGGATGTCGCAGGTCAGGATCAGGGTCGGGTCGGCGGTGAACGGATCGATCAACGCGGTCGCCGGATCGGGCAGTAGCACCATGTCGGAGTTCTGGATGCCGCGCCAGCCGCTGATCGAGCTGCCATCGAACATCTTGCCGTCCTCGAACAGCGAGGCATCGACCACGCTGGCCGGGAAAGTCACATGGTGTTGCACGCCGCGCATGTCGGCAAAGCGCAGGTCGACCCACTCGACCTTGTGATCCTTGATGAGTTTTTCGACGTGTTCGAACGACATGGCAGGTTCTCGCTGAGAGGATTGGACAGTCTATCCATCGCAAGGACCGTGCCAACCTGAAATTCCTGATAACTCATTGTTTTTTCGTGTAAATCCTGCCAAAACCTATATTAATTGCACTACTTTGGATCCATTAATCCCTATTTTGGTGCAAACAGCTCGAGATGCTTTGGCCATGCTCATGACGTCTAAAGACTCCAGCTCGGGGGATATCCCCCATGGTCCTGAAATTGGCAGCATGCGCACTTCCAGCACCATCCCTGGTGGCGGATGTCGCCTTCATGGCTCGATACGCGGTTCATGACTGGAAACCGCACGGACAGCCGCATGGTCGATGTACTGACATTCATGCGAAAGCCCTGACGGGCTATCCTCCGGCATCCCCTCGAGAGCACCCGTGATGCTTGCAACGTTGTCCGCCCTGCCCGATTCGCTGCAAGCCATCCTCCTCGGCATCATCGAGGGCATCACCGAATTCCTGCCGATCTCGAGCACCGGCCATCTGCTGGTGGCCGAACACTGGCTGGGCCATCGCAGCGAGCTGTTCAACATCGCCATCCAGGCTGGCGCCATCCTCGCCGTGGTCTTCATCTACTGGCGCAAGCTGTGGGCGCTGGCACTGGCTTTCCTCGGCCGCCGCGACATGATCGACCCCGACACCGACGCGACGTTGCAGGTCGGGGAAGCGCGCGCCTACGTCTTGAAGCTGCTCGGCGCATTCGCGGTGACTGCAGCCGGCGGCTTGCTGGTGAAGAAGTTCGGCTGGGAATTGCCCAAGGAAATCCATCCGATCGCCTGGGCCTTCATCATCGGCGCGGCGTGGATGGTCGTCGCCGAACAACTCGCCGCGCGCCGCGCACTGAGCATTGGTGAGCGCACCGAAGTGTCGTGGACCACCGCCGTGCTGGTCGGCATCGCGCAAATCATCGCCGGCGTGTTCCCGGGCACTTCACGCTCAGCCACCACCATCTTCATCGCGTTGCTGACCGGCACCACCTCGCGCGCCGCTGCCACAGAATTCGCCTTCCTGGTCGGCATCCCGACCATGTTCGCCGCCACCGCCTACGACCTGCTGAAGGTATTCAAGAGCGGTGAGGCGATGCATGAGGACTGGTCGTCGCTCGGGATCGCCTTCGTGGTCTCGATGATCACCGCCTTCATCGCGGTGAAATGGTTGCTGCGCTACATCCGCAGTCACCGCTTCACCGCTTTTGCCGTGTATCGCGTCGTGTTGGGTATCGTGTTGTTGTTGCTGTTGCCCGCCACTGCCTGAGGAGCTTGATCATGACGAAATTGTCCCGCATCACCCCGGCCCTGCTTGCTTGCGCGCTGGCCGCCTGCGTCGGCACCGGTTCTTCGGACAAGGCGGCGCCCGCCGCGCCCGGCACATCACCGCAAACACCGGCACCTTCGCAGGGCGATGCCGGCACGCAATTGCCGCGTTACCACTGGGGACTGCAGGATGCCCGCGCCAGCGGCGGTGGACATATCGATGCACTGTTCGCACGCGACGACAAGCCGCTGACCCTGGACTTCGGTGATGGCCGCGTCTCGGTCCGCAATGCCTGCAATGGCATCGGCGGCAGTTACACGCTGGAAGGCGACACGCTGACCTTCGGGCCGATGATGGGCACGATGATGGCCTGCGCCGATCCCAAGCTGACCGCACTCGACGGCGCCGTCACCACGCGCCTGACGGGAAAATCGCAGATCACGCTCGCTGCCGGTGCAACTCCATCGCTGAAGATCACGCTCGCCAATGGCGATGTGCTGACCTTCATTGGCGAAGAAACCGCGGAGACGAAATATGGCGGCCCGGGCAAGAAGGCCTTTCTCGAAGTCGCGCCGCAGCGCGTCGCCTGCAACCATCCGCTGATCCCGAACCACCAGTGCCTCAACGTGCGCGAGATCACCTACGGCGACAACGGCGTCAAGACATCGGCCGGGCAATGGCATCCGCTCTACGAGGAAATCGAGGGCTACAGCTTCCAGCCCGGCACGCGCAACGTGCTGCGGCTGAAGCAGTTCGAACGCAAGAACGTGCCGGCCGATGCCTCGCGCACGGTGTACGTGCTCGACATGGTGGTGGAGTCGGAGAACGTTGCCACGAAGTAGGCGCGCGCGCGACAGCGTGGTGACCAGCTCCGGTGCGGACGCCAGCGAGTACGTCCCGTAGACCACCACTTCGTCCAGCACATGGCCGTGCGTCGCGCCCGCTGGTTAGTGCGCCGGCGTGAACGCGAAAATCCACAATGGCGCGCCCTGCGCTGGCAGGTTGAACCAGTCCGCCGAATACGTCCCCGCCTGCTCCACCCGACGCGCGGCGACTACAGCCTGCACCGCGCTGTTGGGCGGCAATTCGGTGAACGCATCGACCACCTTGAAACCGTTGCCTGAAACCACCCGATGCCGCAGTTCACCGCTGTCGCCCCACCAGTACGCCAGCAGCAACGCCGGGCCATCGACACGCACTTCGCCACTGCGCAGATGCAACCCCGGCTGCGGATAGACCAATGCCATGTTGGCCAAGCGGGCATCACGCAACTCGGTGACGGTCAGCGTGAGTTCGCCGGCCGGGGTGCCGGGCTTGTCGACCTGCACGCGCAAGGGCGCAACGCCACCACGCTCAACCGCGATCCAGGGCCGCACGGTGTAGCGCCCGTCGTAGCCACGGTAGACCTCGGCGGGGCCGACAGGCACCCAGGCATTGCCGTGGTTATCCCGCGGGGTCGCTTCATTGTTCCGATATCCGGCCACGAACACCAGCAACGTGCTTCCGGGCAATGTCGACAAGGGTGCAGATTCTGCTCGTGCCGCTGCGCGGCCGTCTTCCTGGCCCAACAATGTGTGTTCACCGATGCCAGGGGCGCTTGCCGGCAACGGCGCATTCGGCGGATAGCCGTGTGCCGCGCCCCCCATCAATGCAGCCAACAGAAGTGCAACAGCGACCAGCTTCTTGTCCACGGCGCCTCCCTATTGCACGACCATGCCGATGGTATGCCCGTCACCTACACGCCTGACGAGAATCAGGCATGCAGCCGATACGTCCCGTAGATCGCCACTTCGTCCAACACGTGGCCATGCATCGCACGCTGCGCGTCGGCCGCGGTGAACGACCCCGGCACATCGAGCTTCGCCACATCCAGCGCGTATAGCCGAAAGAAATAGCGATGCGTACGCAAGTCGTTCGGCGGCGGATATGGACCGTCGTAGCCGTGATAGTTCCCGCGCATGCCGCCGGTGTCGCCGGCGAACCAGCCGGTGTAGTCGTTCAAGCCTTCGCGCATCCCCGTGCCCGCGCGTGCCGGCTTGCCGCCCTTGGTCACGCCATCATTGGCACTGCCTGCCGCAATTTCATGCACGTCGGCGGGAATGTCGACCACCGCCCAATGGACGAAATCGCCACGCGGATGCTCGACCGGGATCTCGACGCCTTCCTTGCCGGCCAGCGAGGCGTCGGTCGGGGCATCGGTGTCGATGCACAGCAGGACGAACGACTTCGTGCCGGCGGGCGCATCGCTCCATGCCAGGTGCGGATTGCGGTTGCCGCCGAATCCATCGGGTGCGCCCAGCGCGAATTCGGGCCGGATTGCGCCGCGGTGCTCGAAGCTGTTGCTGGTGATCTTCATGGCGAGTCTCCTTCGTCGTCACCGCGAGTCTGCCCCAACCCGCGTTCGTTGGCGATGATGCGTTCGGCGATCCAGCGTTCGCCATAGCCGCGTGTCGCCCAATCCTCGATGAACCCGCAATGGCCACCATTCCCCGCAAGTTCCAGGCGCACGTTCTCCTGTTGCGCCAGCGCATCGAACTCGACCAGCGGAACCACTGGATCATCGGCTGCCATCAACACGTCGATCGCAACGCCGCATTCGCCCAATGCTGCGGCATCGATGCGGTAAGCGCTGAAATACGCATCCAGTGATCCGTAATCGGTATGCGCCTCAACCATCCATGCCGTCAGCGCGCGCAACGGCAATCGCAGGACCGTGTCGGCGAAGCCGTGGCGCCACGGGAACAGTTCGCGCTTGCGCCGCAACGACCGTCGCCACTCGTATTCGAAATGGCGGATGTAGGGCCACCAGCCGGCTTCCATCGCATCCATGGTGCGTGCCGGATCGAGTGGCGGACACACCGCCAGTGCTCGCGCCAACGGCAACCCGGCAGAGTGTGCGTGGAGCGCGGTGCGCAAGGCGAAATTGCCGCCCAGAGAAAAGCCTGCAACGATCATTCGTGCAGGATTCCAGCGCTGCAGTGCATCCTTCGCGGCATTGAGGACATCCTCGATGCGGCCGGAATGGAACATCTCCTCGTTGAGATGATAGGTGTCGCCGTGATCGCGGAAATTCAGCCGCAATACCGGAAGCCCGGCCTCCAGCAACCGCGCCGCGCTCAGGCGCATGTAGTTGGAATCAATGCTGCCTTCCCAGCCATGCAGCAACAACACCAGGGTGTCGGAACGCGGCCCGCGAGGCCGGCTGAAGATGCCCTGCAAGCGCGCTGCACCGCCAGCGGCGAGCGTCACTTCTTCATGCGTGGCATCGCAGCCCACGAGTTCCAGACGGGCGAGACGGCGGCGGCGGAATCCGCTGCCAAGAAATGTCTGGAGATGACGATTGCCCAGTCCACGCGCAGGCCGGAATGGGCTGGCGACCCGGCTCACGACCCGTGCAGCGCGGTGTCGATGCGTTCGCGCGCCAATTCGGCAATGCGACGGCGCCCGTCGGCTTCGCCGGGCAGGATGGGCGCCAGGTAAATCACGTCGACCGTGCGCGCCGGTTCACCCAGCAGCCGCCAGAAGTTCTGCGCGAAGCTTTCGCGCCTGGCGAACGCCACGATGGTCTGGGCATCACCGCCGGCGCCGTAGCACAGGGCCACTGGTTGCACCGCGACATTCGCTTCGACCGATGCGTAGAACAGCCGCGCATGGAACGGCCCGAGCTCGCGGCCATCGCGGGTGCCGCCTTCCGGGAATGCGCCGACCGAATGGCCTTCGCGCAGGCGTTCCACCATTTGCAGCAACACGTCGCCCAGCGACTCCTGGCTGCCGCGCTGGTGGAAGATCGTCTGGCCCTTCTTCGCCATCCAGCCGACCAGCGGCCAGCCGGCGATTTCGCGTTTGGCAACAAACCCCATCATCCGCGTGCTGTGGAGGACGACGATGTCGGTCCAGCTGACGTGATTGGCGACGAACAACACCGGATCCGGCAGCTGGGCACCCTTGGCGCGCACTTCCAGCCCGTAAATGCGCATCAGGGTGCGCGACCACCAGCGCACCGCGCGGTGGCCAAGGCGAACGCCGCCGATGGTCATTTCGCCCCACGGCTCCGCCATCAGCAGGATCGTGATTGGCAGATCGACGGCGGCATGCCAGACCAGCAGGGGAATGCGCCACATGTAGCGCAGGGCGCGACGGAACTGAGAATTCATCCGCATTAGGTTAGCGGGTTACACAATGAAGCGGGCGCGATTGCTCGCGCCCGCTTCAAGACTCTCCCTGTCTTTTTGCTCCCTCAGCGGAGCTTCGGCCAGACAAAGCTGCATCCTGCAGCCCCTCCCGAGTCCGGCCGTCGCCCTCATGGACAACTCCCCGCTCATAGATAGATAACGGATTCCGGTCTCAAAACCCGACATCAGCTTGCCCAAACGCCCTCCAAAGACGCAGAATCAATGACATGACGCGGTCCGACACCCCAGCCGATGGCTTCCGGGACGGTCCGCTCGCGGGGGGGGGCTCGGGGTGGCCGGATGTCTATGCGGCAGCTTATGAGGACCTGAAGCGGGCGGCACACCTGCAACTGCGCCGCTCGGCCCGCGCCTTCGACACCACCGCGCTGGTCAACGAGACCTTCCTCAAGCTGTCCAGCGAGGGTGCACTCAAGCCCGAAGATCGTCGGCAGCTGTTGGCGTTGTCGGCACGGGCGATGCGCCACGTCCTGGTGGACGAGGTGCGTCGACTGCATGCGGACAAGCGCAATGGCGAGCAGGTCACGTTGATCACCCAGATCGGCACCCCCGACCCGGCCTTCGGCGTACTCGAGGTGGACGAAATGCTGACAACCCTGGCCGAGGCCGATCCGCGCGCCGCCGCGGTGGTGGAGCTGCGCTGCTTCGGCGGCTATACCGAAGATGAAATCGCGAGCCTGCTGGAGATCACCACCCGCACCGTGCAGCGCGACTGGCGCAAGGCCCGCGCCTTCCTGGTCGCACAATTGGCCGGCGAATGACCACGAATGCCAGCCGCCTGCAACGTGCGCTGGCGCTGTTCGAAGCCGCCGCCGACCTGCCTGCCGGCGAACGCAAGCACATGCTGGACGCGGCCTGCGCCGACGATCCCGAGTTGCGCAGGAACGTCGAGGCGATGTTGCTGGCCGACCGGACCGCTGACAGCCTGCCAACCGAACCTTCCGCCTGGCTGGATGGCTCGTCTCAACCACCCGTCGACGAGAAAGAGGACATTTCGACGCTGCGCTTCGGGCCATGGCAGGTCACCGGCGTGCTCGGTCGCGGCGGCATGGGCGCGGTCTATCGCGTCGAACGCGCCGATGGCGCCTATCACCAGAAAGCGGCACTCAAACGCATCCGCATGGGGCTGGATACCGGTGATGCCCAGCAACGCTTTCTGCGCGAGCGCCAGATCCTCGCCACGCTCCGCCATCCCAACATCGCGCGCCTGATCGATGGCGGTGTCGCCGGCGAAATACCCTACTTCGCCATGGAACTGGTCGAGGGCGAGCGCATCGATCGCTGGTGCGACGCCCGCAAGCTCAACCTGCGCGATCGCGTGCAGCTGTTCCTGCAGGTGCTGGATGCGGTGAGCGAGGCGCATCGCAACCTGATCGTCCATCGCGACCTCAAGCCATCCAATGTGCTGGTCGACGACAACGGCCAGGCCCACCTGCTCGATTTCGGCATCGCGCAACTGCTCGAAGAAGACGCCGACGCAACACAGACGCAACATCGCGCCTTCACCCCGGATTTCGCTTCCCCCGAGCAACTGCGCGCGGAACCGGTCACCACCGCTTCCGACGTCTACCAGCTGGGCGTGATGCTTTACCTGCTGGTCTGCGGCCGCCATCCATTCGGGATGAAAGCCGACACGCCCTGGCATCGCAAGATCGCCCTGCTCGACCGCCCCGCGACCCCGCCGGCGCGCGCGATCGACGACATAGGCGCAGTGGATCGAGGCGGCACGCAGAAAAATCTCTCCAAGCAGATCTCGGGCGATCTCGAAGCCGTCTTGTTGCGGGCGATCGCGCGCGTGCCCAGCGCTCGCTACCCGTCTGTCGACGCCTTCCGCAGCGACCTGCGGGCGTGGCTGGATGGCTATCGCGTGCAGGCACGCCTGCCTGGGCGCCGCGAACGCCTGATGCGGATGATCCGCCGCTACCGCCTGTTGTTCGCAGCAGGCACTGCCGTGGTTGCGGCGCTCGCGATCGGGCTCGGCAGTGCCCTGCTGGAAGCGCGCCGCGCGCATCACAGCGAGGCCAATGCATTGCTGCAACAAGCGCTGGCGGAACACAACGCACGCCAGTCCGCGGCGATCCAGGAAACCTTCGAACGCATGCTGATGCACGCAATGGCGGTCGACGGTGGACGCAAGACCACGGTGCGGGAAATGGCCGACGGCGCGATGCGCAGCATCGACACCAAATCCGGCCGCGGCGACGCCGCGCGGGTTTCGCTGCTGCTCGACCTGATCCACGTCTACATCACCGCTGGCCAGAAGGACGGCGCGCGCGAGATGCTGGCGAAGGTCCGTCCGCAAGCGCTGGCGCTCGCCGCAGAACAACCCGTGTTCGCGTTCCGGATCAAGGCGCTGGAAGCCGACATGCTGGACGAAACCGACCCGGAGAAGATCCCGAGTTATCGCGACGCCCGCGCATTCGCCGCCAAGTGGCTCGCGAAAGCCGACGAATCGTCGTTCGAGAATGTACGTACCTCGCTCATCAATTACCTGTACTCGCTGGATTGGCACGGGATGTCGATCGAACAAAACATCGTCGCAAGCGATATCCATGCCTTGACCCTGGCCCGCTACGGCGAGCAAAACCCGCGCACGGTCCAGATGGCGATGGCTGATGGCCGCACTCTGATCGCGATCGGGCGACACCGCGAGGCCGAACAGATGTTGCAGCGACAACTCGCATTGGCATCCGGTCATTTCGGCGTCAATGGTCAATTGGCCACCAGCACCCAATCGATGCTTGTTGCCAATGACACATCGATCGACGGACATTGGCCGCACGCTGAAGCTGGATCACGCAACCTGCTGGTGAAATACCAGGATCGCCATGTCGATGTTCTCGGCGAGCGCAAGGTGATCGCCCGCATCGTGCTGATTCGATTGCTGCAGCGGCAACGCCGCGATGTCGAGGCCAAGGCCGAATTGACACACTTGGGGCCGGATCTGGCAGCGGTGATGGACGACGACGGCGACACATTGCGGGTCGACATGTTGATCCTCCAGTCTGAGCAGGCGTGGAACGAGGGCGCTCCTGCGAAATCCCTCGAATACGCCGAAGCCGCATTGGCGGTTGCGTGGAAGCCACTCAAATATGACAACGCCATTTCCCGCGTTGATGCCTTGCTTGCAGCAGCTCGCGCGCAAGTGGCATTGGGCCAATGCACGGCTGCGACGCGTGCGGTTGCGGATGCCATGCGCCTCCGCGCGACATTTCCGCAGCGTCTGGATTTCAGCCAAGACTGGGCACGGGCTTCAGGCATCGAACTTGCGTGCCGGCAAGATGATGCGGCATTGAAGCTCGCGCGCCTCGCCGCCACCAATCTGTCGCACCTGCCGGAACCGGACGGCTGGCGAACCGGCATCGTCCAGCTTGCCCTGGCGCGAGCGCAGGGCGCCACCGGGCACCATGCGGAAAGCGCACTGGCCTACCAACGCGCAGATGCCGCCTTCGCGCGCGTGATCCCGGCCACGCATCCGAACCGCGTGGCGATCGCTAGGGAATACAAGACGGTGGATCTGCCGCATGCCAGCGAAGCGCCGTGGTGATGGCTACGCCGGATTCCGTGATCGTTCTAGCCGTGACAGCGGCTGCACTGCGGTTTGCTGTCCTCCGCCAGTGCCTGCATTTTCGACGCTGTCTTGCCGCCATGCAGGACCAGAATCGCCTGTGTCAGCAATGATCGGCCCCGGTTGCTGGCGGCATCCGTGTTTGCCGATGCCGGGACTTCGGGTTTCCGTACAGTCTCCTTGGTGTCCGTGGCTGCGCCGGCCAAGGCACCGGCACTCATCATTGCCAAAACCATCGCGCACGATAGTGAACGCTTGAACATGACGGTGGCTCCATCGAGGGTGATTGAACGCTACATCACCCCGATTTCCCCGTAACCTGACAAACGTGACAGTTGGTCTCAACGCGGACGCTCGAACACCTGGAATGCCAAGTCGCGGCCCCATGCGTACCACGACAGCAGCGATATGCCATTGATGATGAAAGCCTGTCCACCGGCATAGGTATCACTTGCCGGGCCCGGCAGGAATGTGCACTCGCCACCGATCGCTTCGACGGTGAAAGCGTAATTTCCCGCCTGCAGCGGGCGCGGCTGCTCGAACTCCACCATGCGCATGCTCATCATCCCATTGCCCGCCATCCATGAATTCATTGCGTAGCCGGGGACATCCTGGGTCGCGAGCACGATGCCTGACGGCAGGCCGGTGCGCAGTGTGGCCTGGACCGTCACCCGCACGGTCTGGGCAGTCGAGCAATAGATCGGCAACATGATGTGGGTGACTGCACCCGCGCGTGGCAACTGGAAGGTCTGTGCGAACTTGAAATTGCCATTGCCGTGCTGGCCCAGGGCATACCCGCTGTTGTTGGGTTCGGACATGACCTGCTCGGCCGCGATCTGCGGCGGGATGGTCTGCGTCATGGCGGGCGCGGCGATACCGGCCAGCAGCAGGGGAAGCAGTTTCTCGTGCATGAAAGATACCCTTGAAAGAGGATGAAACGAGATCACTTCACGGCCGCCAGGTCGTACCGGATTCCGGCTATCCGTGGTGGCCGCAACGAATGTCGCCATTACGGATGCCATCGCCGGCACGAGGATTGGAATGGTCGTCCTTGCGGAACACGATCGCGTCGTTGATGCGTGCGCCGCGCCAGCCGTCGTAGGCACCGCCGTGGAAGCTGACCGTGTCGGCACTGGCAACGATCTTGCCGCCGCCGCCCGTGGCGGAATAGGTCGTCCCCGAAATGGTGAACCAAAGCCCGATCGGCCGGTATTCGACCGAGAATGAGGCCCCGGCGCGCACCGACAGCATCTGGCAGTCGTAACGGCCATCGACGCCTTGCCCGCCACCGGAGGCAACCGCTCGCGCGACCGGCGTGCCCGGGACCGAAGCACCCGCACCCAGCATCCCGGTCAGTTCCTGCGGTTCCATCTTGAACAGCTTCCTTCCGAAGCCCGCCGCCATCGCTTTCGCCTGCTCGACTTGCCCGGTGTTGTTGTTCTGTTTGCCGTCCACGTAGAACACCAACGGCAGGCCCGCGCTGGCCAGCAGGACGTTGTAGAGCGCGGTCTTGTCCTTGTCCGATGCCTTGGCGATGTCCGACTGTGCAAGCGACGCGTTGAGCGATGTGTACAGATTGTTCTCGACATCGGCGCCGGGCTGCTCGCCGGTGTTGACGATATGCGCGGAAACGATGAAGAAGGTCATTGCCCCGGCAAGCGTGTTATCCCAGCCACGGCCCTTGTATTTCTGCGCGAACAACTGCGAGCCGGCAGCGGCGAGTTGCAGGATTTGCTGACGTTCCTGCGGCGAATTGCCCAGACTGTCGGCGAGCTGCTTCACGGAATCGTCGCCGGCCACCGGGGTGAAGCGCGTCGCGGTCGGCGGAGCCGTTGCCGATGCCACGGACGTTGGCGACGCTCCGCCCTGCCGTGATTTCGCGCCGGAATACTTCGGATATTTCGCACAGATCGACGGCAATGACAAATGTCTCTTCAGCGCCGAGTCGCAGATTGCCCTTTCCGCGATCGCATTGTTGATGACACTGTTGACTAGCCATTGCTGCGCGCGTGCTGCGGGCGCGATTGACAGTGCAAGCATGACTGTCATGCAGATGGAAGCAAGCGAATGCGGTTTCATGGATCTCTCCAATGCGGTGGATTCATTGCAATTTGAACGCGCCGGTCAGGGTCACGCCGTAGATGGCGCCGTCGCGTCCGATGCGCCATGCGGGCCCCTGCGATCCACCGCGACGGAAATCCGGCTGGATACTCCAGCCGCCGTCGAAATCGAGATCGTGGCCGGGCAGCGTCGTGGTCCACAGCAACGTGCCGGTGCGCGCGTCGAAACCCTGCAAGCGGTAATCCCTGCCGCCGCCCTTTGCTTCCGCGGTGCGTTCGGAAAGCTGAAACACGCCGCCGGACGAAGCAAGCAATCGAGTGTCCTTGCCCATCGAACGATGCCATGCGGGTGCGCCGTCGGCCAGGCGATATCCCCACACTTCGCGTGCACCGCCACGTCCGGTTTCGACGATCAACATGTCACCTGCCGCGATGTAGTTGCCGATGCTCTGGCCGGAAACCGCCTGCGTTGTCCATGCCGTGCTGCCGGTTCGCGGATCCAGCGCGCGAAGCCGTTCCTGCACGCGGATCACCACCTTGCCGCCCGCCACCATCGGCGTACCGTCATCCGAACGCCAGCCGCGTTCGGCGCTGACTTGATTGACATGCCGCCACAGCGTTTGTCCCGTGCGCAGGTCGATGGCATGCAACTGTCGCGTCGGCGGTTCGGACTGGTCCTTGCTGCGCGCGGTGATGAACAGCGTGCCGTCCGTCAGTGCGGATGGGCTGAAGGTGGGCATGTAGTGCGGATCGTCTTTCTGCATGGCGAGACGGAATCCGCCGTTGCGCCACAGGACCTTGTCGAGCGCCGGACTCAATCCGATCAGATAGCTGACGCCATCCTGGTTCGACTGGTTGACTCCGACGAAACTGCCGCCGTGTCCGCGCAACGTCACATTCGCCGCCGGCTTGAGCGAGCGCACGATGCGCCCGGCTCTGACATCAATGACGTAGTAATCGCCCGGTTCACCGTTCTCGCGCGGATAGATCAGCAACACCTCGCCTGTCGACAGTTCATGAAAAGCGACATTGCCAGTCGTGCCGCGACGATTGCCGACCTTGCAGATGTCGCCGATCCGCCACACGGTCTTGCCGGTCTTCATGTCCAAAGCCGAGACACCGGCGTTGCCGTCGTTGTTGCAACTTCCAGTCAGCATCAGATCGCCGACCAGGAATGGCGACCACGCCCCCCACCAGCCCGGCTTTGTCTGCCACGCGATTTTTGGCGCGGCCAGCATCGGAACCCCGGGAAACTCCCGGCTGTTGCAGTTGGTGCCGTAGGTGCGACTCATCGTCGATGCGTCATCACACACCGACCTTGGCGCGGCAGAACGCAGGCGCGCGAGTACCGCGTCGCGGGCAGCGTCGGAATCGTCGGGAACAGCCACCGCGATCCCCGTATCGTTGCGGCGGTTGCCATCCAGCGCGTTTTCGACAGGCCGGGTCACGGTCTCCTTCACCTTGTTTCCGGCCTTGTGCGTGATCTCGTCCTGCGCCTGTTTCACTGTGCGCTTCAACCAGCCGCCGAGGTCTTGCGCAGCAACAGGATTGGCCAACCACAGGGAACAGGCGCCCACAACGAGGATCGACCGGATCCGCTGTTCCTTCTTCATAACTTTGTGCCTGCCAAGCGCGTTCATGATGTGCACCCCTCTTCCACGGGCGTCACCGTGAAGGTTTCGCCGCCGCTGGTATGGCGTGACTGGCTGCCGACATGGATATCGCCGCCACCATTGGTCGTCATCGTTCCCGGCTTGTCCTCGCCATTGGGGAATGTGATTTCGTAGCTGCCTTGTGCCTTCCAGCTCAGGCCGGGAATATTCGGCGTGCGCACGAACTTGTAACTGCCGCTCCTGCCGCCGCTCATTTCCACACCGAACAACTTTCCGTTCAGGACGAAACTGTGTTCGATGTCGCAGACGACCTGGTTGACCGGATCGCCGCTGCCGCCGACAAAGCGATATCCACCCTTCTTCGTATCGAACTGCAAACTCGCCTTGCCGACGCCGCGCTTGCTGCGCGCCTCGAAATCGATGGTCGCAGCCTGGTCCTTCTCCTCCGGATTCTGGTATGTGAATTGGGCGTCGGCCTTGGTCTTGTCGTCCGGGCTCAGCGAATGCGCGCCCTTCAGCGTGCCCTTCACCGTGCCACCAGTCGGCGCGCCATCCTTCTTTGCGCGCGGTTCCGCAAAGATGGTGTACGTGGTCTTCGGTTGCGCGCCAGTGCGCTTGGCGGGATCGCTGCGCAGTTTCAGGTCCACGCAGCGACCGGTTTCCCATGGCGGAGTGGTGCCTGCAAATCCGCCTTGCAGCATCACTTCGGACACGATGCGCAGCATGTCGCCGGTTCCCTTGAGCAATTCTTCGGTATGCCGTGCTTCATCCGGGCGGAAAATGCTGTGTCCGTGCTCATCGACGTTTCCGGAATAGTCCGAATCGCCTCGCGAGAACCCGCGCGTCATGTCCACCGACAGCGTGTTGCCGCGCGCACCGGTACCGCTCATCGAAACCTGCAACTGCTCGTCGAAACCATTGTCTGTCGGGCTGATGAGGTGGGCGTCATCATCCAGCCAACGTTCGTACTTGAATTTCGCCTTGACCGAACCGCTGCTCTTGCCACCCGCGCTCATCTGCGATTCGGTCTCGATGGTGACCACCACCTTGCCGCTGGCATCCGGGCAGGCATCCATGTGTACCTTGGTTTTCACCTTGCCGGTCACTCCGTCATTGTTGACGGTCTGCTCCATCGTGGTGTCCATGCCATCCTGGGCGACGTTCACTTCCGCCGAATTGTCGCTGTCGCTGAACTTGATCGGCCCATGCGCAGCGAGCTCCGAAACCTGCGCCTCCGACAAGCCGCCACTGAGCATGCCGCCCGTGATCGAAGTCCCGACCAGGCCATAGCCAACCCCCATCACGCCGGCATCCATGCCTGTGCCATCGAATGCGAGCTTCGTTGCACGCGGAACATTGGTCTGCGCGATCACGGCCGACTGCTCGAACTTCAGGCTGATCGCTTTCAACGCCGCGATGGCCTTGTCCTCACCCCCCAATTCCTGTTCCATGCCAGTGGCTTGCATCAGCTTGTAGTGCAGCCAGAACTCCAGCGCCGATGCCCTGCGCGCGGCGGGCAGAACACCTTCTGTTTTCAGTTTGACCATCTCGCTCTGAATCGGCGCGGCTGGAAATTTCGTGGAACCCGTAGCCTGTTCGTCTGCCTTTTTGCCGCAACCCGCAAGCGTTAGCGCGACCGGCAACAGGGCGACAGCAACCGACAACAATGGTCGTGATAGTTTCATGGCATCGTCTCCTGTCTCAGTTCCTGCGGAACAACCCTTTCAACAATTTCTTCGCGCCGTTTTCCTGCTGCGGCTGCTCGCCTTGCCGCTGCTCGCCACGTCGTTGCTGCATGCCCGACATGTCCATGCCCAGCATTGCGGTCGCGGTGGACTTGGTGCGCACGCGCACGTTCCACTCCGGATTCCATGCCTGCTTCGGATTGGCCGGTCGCGGCGGATAGGCGATGTTGGTTTCCGGCCCGTAGGCGATCATGTTGATCGCGCCCATGCCCTGCTTTCCGCCTTCGCTGGCGAAGATGCCTTTCGGGATCGCGCAATGGCCGGCGGTGGTCGGCAGCAACACGTGTTGCTTCGTCCACTTGTCGATGTTCGATCCGGACAGGTAGTTGAGCAATTCGGGACCGGCGCCCGCCACTTCCGAACTGCTCCAGACCACGAAGTGATGCTCGTCCTGCATTGCCATCGCGGTCAGGAAATAACCGCGCGCACGCGCCACCGGCTGCCACGAGACCTCGATGCTGTCCGTCATCGCACCCTGCGTGGTGAGCGCGATTCTCGGCATGAAATCCGCGCTTTCGCCAAGGTCGAACTTCAGCGATTCCGGCACGCCATCGCCGCTGATGCGATGCGTTCCCACCATCGATGAATCATCGGAGACACGCTTGTCGTTCTTCTGGTTCGGCCACAGCGCGTACTTCGGTTCGGAGTCGATGTCGCGGTCGGGCACGAACAGCCCCGGCGCGATGCCGCCTTCCATGCCGACCTTGCCACCCTTCATCCGCGCCGTCAGCACTTTCGGTTGACCGGGACGCACATTCGCGCCGCAGCCCCAGTACTGGCGGATGGTGACTTCGACATCCGGCACCTGCGATGTTCCGTGCTGTTCCCTGCTTTGCCCGGGCGGCGGCGGCAGCAGCGGTAACGACTTGCCGACATCCAGCCCCGCCGGCACGAAATCTTCCGCCGGGGTGCCGGGCTTCAGGCTGTTGTACATGGCAATGTCGAGCAGCTTGCCTTGCGTGGCGGGCACCTTGCGCGATTGCGGATAGCCCTGCGGTCCGTTGCCGCCAGCCATCTTGCGCATCATGAAACCGCCGAGCCCGCCCATGTCCGGCATGCCGGCCATGCTGTGGGTCGCGACGTCGATCCACACCTGTGTTTTCGGCGCGGATGGCGCGCTGCCCGCAGGCAGGACGACGAGTGTGGCGAGCGCAGCAGCAAGTGCAGTCGCGCGCAATAGACGATGATGAGCATGCATGCGTGTGTATCCCTCTATGGATGCGCCGTGATTGCCGGCCTCGTACATGGGTATGCGCAATCCGGCTGCGAAAGCGGTCACTCCCCGAAAAACCAGGGCGCCGAAGCGCCCTGGCGATCTGCTCATGACCGGCCTGGTCGAAGGAGGGGAGCTTTCGCGAGGCCGTCAATCACAGATCCAGACCGAAACCCGCGCCGGCGGTGCCCTTGCCGCCACTGAAGGCCGCACCGAAGCTGATCGAGCCGCGCCCCACCTTCACGCCGTAACCGACGGAAATCGCCTTCTGGCCGCTGCTCACCCCGAAGCCCACCGCGACGCGTCCGTTCTTCGATCCGCCATTCACGGCATTGGCGCTCATCTGCGTCATCGCCGTGGCCATCGACGACATCTTGTTGATCTGGCGATCGGTCTGGTAGAAACGATCGTTCATTTCGCCGCGCAACTGGTCGAAACCCTGCGACAAGCCGTTGAGCTTCGAATCGGTATAGGCATTCGCAGCCGTCAGCGTCGAAGCCGATCGGGTATCCGCATATGACTTCGATGCGGTGAGCGTCGCCGCATCGCCGGCATCGGCGTGCGCATTTGCGGAGGCGAGCATCGAAGCCGACTTGGCATCGGCATACGACTTCGACGCCGTCAACGTGGCGGCATCCCCCGCATCGGCATGCGCATTGGCCGCCGTCAGCGTGGAAGCATCACCCGACTGCATCTGGCGCAGGTTGACGGCATCGGCGGGATTCACCGCATCGGCCACGTTGGTCACTGTGGTGCCGGCTGTGCCTTGCAGCGTCACCTTGGCCTTGCCGGCATCGTCATAGTTCACCGACATCGCCGACGAACCAGTGATGGAGGAGAGCTTGCCATCCACCGCTGCAAACGCGGAGGCCACATCGTTGTAATTCGCCCCCTGGATGGTGAAGACGGGTGCGGTGAACACGCCGCCGGTGAAACTGGAACCGCCGCCCATCCAGGTGGCCAGCGTGCGCAACTGCTGCACGTTCACCACATCGTTGTCGTTGATGCCGTTGGCGACGTGGACCAGGCGGGCGTTGAGGTCGCTGGCATAGGCCGAGCCACCGACATCGATATCCCCCGTTGCATGCCCGAAAGACACCACGCCGGATGCATTTGCCACCGCCTGGACGCCGATGGCAGTGCTGTTGTCGGCGGAAGCGTGGCTACCGGCCCCGAATGCACTGCTGTTCTGGCCGCTGGCGAGGTTGAAGTCGCCAAACGCACTGCTGCCGTCGCCGCTGGCGGTGTTGCTCACGCCCACCGCGGAACTGCTGTCAGCGCTGGCGGTATTCCCGCTGCCGAGCGCGCTGCTGTTGGTGCCGCTGGCCATGTTGCTATAGCCCAATGCAGTACCGAACCGGTTGCTGGCAGTGCTGTACACGCCCACCGCCGTTGCATCAGTGCCCGTTGCCCCATCATTGTTGTAGTTGCCAGCGGCGCTATTCGTGGAGTTCACGCTGAAAAAATGCATCGGCGTGCCGCCACCACTCACTCCGGCAATCGCCGCGTTCAACTGGCCGAGGTTCACTGCATCGGTCAATTCCGTGCCGGCAGCAAGATGGATGATCTGGTGCTCCCCGCCGGTCTTGCCAACGGCGACCGCATAGTCGCGATCAGCGATGGCCTGGTAGCCAATGGCGGTGCTACCGATGTTCAGTGCCTGACTCTGATAGCCAAAGGCGCTGCTCCGATAGCTACTGGCATCGTTGCGGTACCCGAAGGCGCTGCTGCCTTCAGCTATGGCGCTGTTGCCGCGCCCGATCGCACTGCTGTTCATGCCACTGGCGATGTTCTGGTACCCGAAGGCACTGCTGTAGTCGGCAAGGGCCTGATTCGAGAAACCGAACGCGCTGCCATAGGCGCCACGCGCCTGGTTGCCGTAGCCGAAGGCATTGCTGTTTAAGCCGGCAGCGATGTTGTACTGCCCGAACGCGTTGGCATAAGAATTGAGGGCATCGTTGTGATAGCCGAAGGCGCTGCTGTAGTCGGCGCCGGCCATGTTCAGCTGCCCGAAGGCGCTGGCGGTGGGCTTGCAGGTCGAGTTCTGCGCATTGGTATCGGTGTTCTCGCTGCCCTGGTCGGTCGATGGCGCGCCCGGAACCAGACTGCCATTGGCATCCAGGCAACCGCGGTCGGCGGCGAACGCCGGCGTCGACAGCGCGCCGAGCAGGGCCACGCTCAGGATGGACAGGGTCAGGCGGTTGCGGCGGTGGTTGTGATTCGGTTTCATGGTGTTCCCCTCGAAATGACCTCGGCGGAAATGCCGGTCATGGATGGGTATGCGAAACTCGAAGCCCAAACCGGTCACGCCGAGGGGAGTCGTCGTGCAATCCGCACATTCCGCAGAAGTCACCGTCCTGCTCGCCCGCGCCCGTGCAGGCGACGCCGTTGCGCTCGGCGATGCCTATGCCGCCGTCTATGGCGAACTCAAGCGCGCCGCACGCCTGCAGCTGCGGCGCATGCGCGACCCCATCGAAACCACCGCGCTGGTCCACGAGGCCTATCTCAAACTGGGGGGATCGAGCTTCTCCGCCGCCGACCGCAATCACTTGCTGGCGCTGTCCGCGCGCGCGATGCGCCAAGTGCTGGTGGACGATGCTCGCGCCCGCAAGGCCGACAAGCGCGGTGGCGGCCAGGAATTGTTGTCACTCACGGTGGCGGCAAATTCCGGGGTACTTGCCGCGATCGAAGTGTTGAAGCTCGACGACCTGCTGGAAACATTGCACGCGCTGGACGAGCGCGCCGCACAGATCGTCGAACTGCGCTATTTCGGCGGCTATACCGAACCCGAGATCGCTAACCTGCTCGGCATCAGCGAAAGCACCCTCCGTCGCGACTGGCGCCGCGCCCGCGCGTTCCTGCTAAAAGAGATGACCACATGACCGATTCACCTGCACAACACCACCGTCGCGTGCTGGAAGTCTTCGATGCCGTGGTCGATCTTGCCGACGATGCCCGGGAGCAATGTCTTCGCGAGCTGTGCAGGGATGATGCCCCGCTCCTCGCGGAAGTCCGCGCCATGCTGGCCGCGGACGGCAGTGCCAGCGAACCGTTCGTCGGCGATGCAGCGGCCTGGGGCCAGGCGCTGAACGCCGAACGCGACAGCGCCCTCGACAATGCCATGCCGGGCCGCCAGCTCGGGGCCTGGCGCATTGTCGGCGTGATCGGCTACGGCGGCATGGGCACGGTTTATGCCGTGGAGCGCGACGACGGCGCCTACGCGCAACGCGCGGCGCTCAAGCTGATCCGCGCCAGCGCCGACACGCCCATCGCGCGCGACCGCTTCCTGCGTGAACGCCAGATCCTCGCGCAACTGCAACACCCCAACATCGCCACCCTGCTGGACGGCGGCATCAACGCGGAAGGCGAACCGTGGTTCGTGATGGAACGCGTCGATGGCATGCCCATCGACCAGTGGTGCGATGCCCGCGCGCTGGGATTGCGTGATCGCATCACGTTGTTCCTGCAAGTGCTGGATGCCGTGCGTTACGCCCATCGCAATCTGGTAGTGCACCGCGACCTCAAACCATCCAATTTGTTGGTGGATGGCGAAGGCCGGATGAAACTCCTCGATTTCGGCATCGCCAAGCAGCTGGAGGGAACAGACGTCACCATCGCGCTGGACCGTGCACTGACCTTCGAATATGCATCTCCGGAACAGTTGCACGACGCACCGACCACCACCGCCACCGACATCTGGCAGCTCGGCATCGTGCTGCATCGCCTGCTGTCGGCATCACATCCCTTCGGCCTCAGTCGCAACACGCCGGTGGCACGCCAGCTGCAGCAACTGGAGAACGAACCCGAGCCGCTGACGCGCTCCGCCGCCCACGCCAGCGCAGAGCAGGCGGCGCAACGCGGTGGTATGACGCCGGCGTCGCTGTCGCGCGTATTGCGTGGCGGGCTTTCCGACATCGTCCACGGCTGCCTGCAACGCGATCCGGAAGCGCGCTATGCCTCCGCCGATGCGCTCGCCAATGATTTGCACGCCTGGCTGGATGCGCGCCCAATTGCGGCGGTGCAGCCATCGCGCAGGGAACGGATGCGTTTGTGGCTGCGGCGCAATCGCGGGTTGGCGGCATCGATTGTCGCGATCGCGCTGACATTGCTGGCCGGAGCCGGCGTAGCCTTGTGGCAGGCACATAAGGCGCGCGCGCAGGCACGCATTGCGGAGCAGCAACGTATCCAGGCACAGGCGCAGACGAAAAAAGCCAGTCAGGCCCTGAGCATTCTGCAAGACGCGATGTTCGCTGTGGCACCGCAGGGCCAGTTGAGCGCGCAATTCAGCTTGAATGATCTGCTCGTTCGGTCACGCAAATCGCTGGACGAAAACCACACGCTCGATCCGGACGTGCGCAAGGCGATGCAGCGCACGCTGGCCAATCTGTATGGCGAGGGCCAGGATTGGGCGCATGCTGAAGCCTTGTATCGCGCGGGCCTGGATCACGTTGCGCCACCCTACGATCACGACAGCGCGGTGGAATTGGCAGCACATTTCGGAAATTACGCGCAAGTATTGGGCGTGATGGGCAAGCCCGGCGAGGCCATCGCCGCCGCAGAACATGCGACGGCCCTGCGCAAGCGGTATTTGCCGGATGACGTGTTCGAGCAGGCGGTATCGCTGCGCAATCTTGCCGATGCCTACATGGGCAACGGCGATTACGCCAATGCGCAAAAAAACTACGAACAGGCCATCGCGCAGTTCCGCAAGGTCGGCATACCCACATCGGACCAGGTGAAAGCGATCGACGCGCTGGTGGCCTTCATCGGCCTGGGCCGATGCCTGAACGCGCAGGAAAACTATCAGCGTGCGTTGCAAGCTGTCGAAGATGCCCTCGCATTCGCCGACAAGCATGGAATCCCCGTGGAATGGGATGGCCGAGCCGTATTGCTGAGCGTGAAAGGAACGGCACAGAGAAACTTGGGTGACGCATCCGGCGCGCTGGCCAGTTTCCGGCAAGGCGTGGACATCCTCGGCCGGATCCTTGGCGCCGACAATCCCGCACTCGCCAATGGTTACATCGGCATCGGCGGTTCACTGAACGACCTCGGTCGCGCGCACGAAGCGATGGACGCTTACGCCTACGCGGAAAAAATCATCAGCGGAAAGAAGGTACAGCCCGGCACCGATGCAAAAATCTACGCCGGTGAAGCCATAGCCTGGGGCAAGCTCGGCGACATGGGGAAGCGCGCCGAGTATTACCGTCGCGCACTGGCCGCACTCGGCAAGGCCGATAGCACACCATTGCTGGCACTCAAGCGCAAGATCGCAGCCGAGGCGGCAGTGGTTCCCGCCAGCGGCAATTCATCCCCACCGCATTAAACTCGGCTCCCCCTCCGACCTCCGCTACCGATGCGCGCTCCTTTCGCAACCGCCCTGTTCGCCACCCTGTTGACCGCCTGCGCCAGCACCCCGAAGACCGACGTCCGCGCGCACGCACCGGCTGTCACTGTTGCCCCGGTGAAAGTGGGCATCGCGCTGGGCGGCGGCGCGGCCAAGGGCTTTGCCCACATCGGCGTGATCAAGATGCTGGAGGCCAACGGCATCACCCCGGTGGTGGTTTCCGGCACCAGCGCCGGCAGCGTGGTCGGTGCGCTCTACGCCAGCGGCATGGATGCGTATGCGATGCAGGAAAAAGCCTTCGCGCTGGACGAATCACGCATCCGCGACGTCAGCCTGTTCTCCGGCGGCGTGGTCAAAGGGCAGAAATTGCAGGACTACGTCAACGAACTGGTGGGCGGACGCAGTATCGAGAAATTGCGCAAGCCATTCGCTGCCGTGGCGACGAATCTCGCGACTGGCGAACGCACCGTGTTCGTGCGCGGCAACACCGGGCAGGCGGTGCGCGCCTCCAGTTCAATCCCCGGCGTGTTCGAAGCCGCGACCATCGGCAAGGCGCATTACATCGATGGCGGCGTGGTCAGCCCGGTGCCGGTGGACGCCGCGCGCGAACTGGGTGCCGACTTCGTGATCGCAGTCGACATCAGCAGCAAGGCCGACGGCATCGCATCAACCACCAGCATGCTCGGCAACCTCAACCAGAGCATCAAGATCATGGGGCAGAAACTTGGGGCGCAGGAACTTGCACGCGCCGACGTCGTGATCCGCCCGAAAGTGAACGACATTGGCGCTGCCGATTTCGAGCAGAAGAACCGTGCCATCCTGGAAGGCGAGCGCGCCGCGCAAGCCGCGCTGCCACTGATCAGAGCGAAGCTGGCGGCAATGCAAAACACACGCCAGGCGAAGGCGCAACAAGCGGCGGATACGCGCGCCGAAGAAGCGCGCAAGGCGCGTTGCGCCCAGCAGGGCTGGATGGACAAACTGCGGCGCGATCCGGAATGTCGCGCAGATTGACTGCGTTCGCGAATTACGCTGCGCGTTCCCGCCTTGCCCGCGTCAGATGCACCAGCAACAGTGAAATCGCCGCCGGGGTGATGCCGGGAATGCGCGTCGCCTGGCCGATGCTCTGCGGCTGCACGCGCGTGAGTTTCTGCAGCACCTCGGCCGAGAGCCCACGCACTGTGCCGTAATCGAACCCGTGCGGGATGGCGGTGTCTTCGTTGCGGCGCGCGCGTGCGATTTCCTCGCGCTGGCGATCCAGATAACCGGAATACTTGACCTCGATCTCCACCTGCTCGGCAACCTTGGCATCCGTGACGGCGGGGCCGAGTTCCGGCACCTGCATCAACTTCGCATAATCGAGTTCGGGACGGCGCAGCAGGTCGATCGCGCTGGTCTCGCGCGAGACCTCGATCCCGATGTGGCGCCTGATCGCCTCGCCCAAGGCATTGTTCGGTGCTGCCCAGATCGTCTTGAGGCGTGCAGTTTCGGATTCGACCGCTTCGCGCTTGGTGTTGAAGGTGCTCCAGCGCGCGTCATCGACCAGACCCATTTCACGCCCGACCGGCGTCAGCCGCACATCGGAGTTGTCCTCGCGTAGTTGCAAGCGATATTCCGCGCGCGAGGTGAACATGCGATACGGCTCGCTGGTGCCCTGCGTGATCAGGTCATCGACCAACACGCCGAGATAGGCTTCATCGCGCCGTGGCGACCACGCATCTCGCTGTTGCACAAAACGCGCGGCATTGACGCCCGCGAGCAATCCCTGCGCCGCTGCTTCCTCGTATCCGGTGGTGCCGTTGATCTGCCCGGCGAAGAACAGACCCGCGACCGCCTTGGTTTCCAGTGACGCCTTCAATCCGCGCGGATCAAAGAAGTCGTATTCGATGGCATAGCCGGGGCGGGTGATGTGCGCATGCTCGAAACCGGTGATGCTGCGCACGAGGTCGAGCTGCACATCGAACGGCAATGAGGTGCTGATGCCGTTGGGATAGATCTCGGCCACCCCAAGCCCTTCGGGTTCGACGAAGATCTGGTGGCTGGCCTTCTCGGCGAAGCGCACGACCTTGTCCTCGATCGAGGGACAGTAACGCGGGCCGATGCCTTCGATCTGGCCGGAGTACAGCGGTGAACGATGCAGCGCGTTGCGGATGATCTCGTGCGTGCGTTCTGTGGTGTGGGTGATCCAGCAACTCACCTGCGCCGGATGATCGGCATCACTCCCCATGAACGAAAAGACCGGACGCGGCGTATCGCCGGGCTGTTCGTCCATCTTCGAATACTCGAGCGTGCGGCCGTCGATGCGCGGCGGCGTGCCGGTCTTGAGACGATCGACGACGAACGCACCTTCGCGCAGGCGCTGCGCCAAGGCGCTGGCCGGCGGATCGCCCATGCGCCCGGCAGCGTACTGGGTTTCACCGATGTGGATCTTGCCGGCAAGGAAAGTTCCCGCCGTCAGCACCACTGCGGGCGCGTTGAAACGAATGCCGGTGTTGGTCACTGCACCACGCACCATTCCATTGTCGATGGCAACGTCGTCGACCGCGGCCTGGAATACGGTGAGGTTCGACTGCGCCTCCACCGCATGGCGAATGAACTGGCGATAGAGGGAACGGTCGGCTTGGCAGCGTGTCGCGCGTACCGCCGGCCCCTTCGATGCATTGAGTGTGCGCCACTGGATGCCGGCGGCATCGGCGGCACGCGCCATCACGCCGCCGAGCGCATCGATCTCCCTGACCAGATGACCCTTGCCGATCCCGCCGATCGCCGGATTGCAGCTCATCGCACCCACCGTTTCGATGTTGTGGGTGAGCAGCAACGTGCGCGCACCCGCGCGCGCGGACGCAAGGGCCGCTTCGGTACCGGAATGTCCGCCGCCGATCACGATCACGTCGAAGTTGTGGAAGTCGCTGTTCATCTCGTTTCAGTGCACGCGTTTCTCATCGCGGGTGAATTGTGCGCCGATCCACAAATCACTGCAGGGAGACGACGTATGGTGCCGAATGCTGTTGTGCATCCGACGCAACGTGTCACTTCCGTCGCCATGCGGCCAGCTGTTCGCCCGCTGCAATTGCGAATCGCGAATTCGGCGTATGCCTGCCGTCGAATCTCGACATACGGATTCTCGCGCCAGCGCCTGCAAACTTGTCCGCCGTCACGCTACGGGCAATGCAGGCGATGGCAAAGTATGAACTCTCTCGCAAAACCGGAAGACCGGACATCGACATGTCCGCTGCTGGCACGCAGTCTGCTTGAAGACGGATGCACCCAGGTCGGCAACGCGCCATGCGCGGATTGGATTGGAACAGGGTCGATCGGTACGACCGGGGAAGCAAGAGGGGCTGGATGTCGGGGGACATCCAGCCCCTCACCTTTTCCAGATACTGGATAAAGGTGCCGGCACCCGGCCGAACCCGGAACAGGGGGGATCCGGAGCGGTTAGGCCGAATGCCGGCATGGCCGATGACAACGTTGCCAGAGATTGCATGGAAGCCCCAATCAGCGCAAGCCCCATCCATGGGTCTTCAATGCTTGGCGCTCGGGAAAAGATCTCGAAAAGTCTTCGGCGGAGTGTTCGGCCTGGCCTGCCCATTCGTCGGTGGCGGCAGATGATGGTGGTGATGCCGCGGCGGCAGATACACCGGGCCGCCACCGTAGCCGAACCATGGCGCGCCATATCCATATGCGCCGTAGCCGAAACCGCCTCCGTAGGAGTACGCGCCGGGGTATCCATACATGCCATAGGGAACGAGGATCACCGGGCGGTCCGATTCCCTCTCGGCCTGACGGACGCGGGCGTCGGGATCGTAGATGCCCCCCGGTCGCAGACTGGTCCGTGGCGCATCTGTCACGCAGCCGGACAACAGCACTGCGGCGAACGTGCAAACGGCAAGCATGGAAATTTTCATCATCATGTCCCCCATGGTCCTTGCAACAGCATGCACGCAGCCAGCTGACTGCAGGGTCGCGGGCCCCCTCATGGATGGCGGCGATTCAGCTTGCGGGATTCGGCGGCGTGCAGTCTCCGCGTGCAAGCCTTAGGCTGGCGCGATGCCAGAACCGTCCCCTCGACTCCCCACGATCGCCGACGTCCGCCAAGCCGCGGCGCGCATCGCCGGCCACGCCCACGTCACCCCGGTCCAGCGTTCGCGCAGCCTCGATGACCTCGCCGGTTGCGAACTCCTGTTCAAATGCGAAAACCTGCAGCGCGCAGGCGCGTTCAAGTTCCGTGGCGCCTGCAACGCGGTATTGGCCCTGGATGATGCAAGCGCACGCACCGGCGTGGTGACCCAGAGTTCCGGCAACCACGGCGCGGCGATCGCCCTCGCCTGCAAGCTGCGTGGCATCCCGGCGACGGTGGTGGTCCCCGAAGGTGCGCCGCAATCCAAGCTGGATGCCATCGTCGCCTACGGCGCGCGACTGGTCCGTTGCGCCCCCGGCATGGCTGCGCGCGACGCGGCCGTCGCCGACATCCTGGCCCGCGATGGCGGCACCCTGATCCATCCCTTCGACAACGCCGACGTCATTGCCGGACAGGGCACGGCGGCATTGGAGTTGTTCGGGCATATCGGAACACTCGATGTCTTGATGACGCCGGTCGGCGGCGGCGGATTGCTCTCGGGCTCGGCGCTGGTGGCGCGGGCGCAGGCCGACCGCGTCGAGGTGCTGGGCGCGGAACCGGAAGGCGCGCGCGACGCCCACGATGCGCTGGAAGTCGGGCATCCGATCACCGATCGCAGCGCCAATACCGTCTGCGACGGCTTGCGTGGCCATCTCGCCCAGCGCACCTACGACCTGCTCGAACGCAATATCGACGGCATTCTTCTGGCGGATGATGCTGCCGTGCTGGCGGCGATGCGTCTGGTGTGGACACGGATGAAGCTGTTGATCGAACCGTCGTCTGCGGTGCCGCTGGCCTGCGTGCTGGCCAACCCGCAACGCTTTCGCGGCCGCCGCGTCGGCATCATCCTGAGCGGCGGCAACGTCGATCCGGCGATGACTGCATGAACGCGATTCCGAAACCGTTCCAGTGGCGCGCATGGCACGTCCTGCTCGCCGCATCGTTGCTCGCGTTGTTGTTCCTCGGCATGCGCGGATTGTGGGATCCCGATGAAGGCCGCTATACGAATGTCGCACTCAACATGCTCGACACCGGCAACTGGCTGTTTCCGCAGCGCACCGACGGGGTCGGCCACTGGACCAAGCCCCCGCTGACCTACTGGGCAATCGCTGCCAGCATCGCCACCTTCGGTGCCAATGCCTGGGCCGCGCGCCTGCCCTCGGCGCTGGCCTATCTGCTGTGCGTGGTGCTGGTGCGGCAGATATCGTCGCGCCTGATTCCCGATCGCCGCAACGAAACGGCCCTGCTGTTCGCGACGATGTTCATGCCGGCCGGCGCATCGCAACTCATCACCACCGACTTCGTGCTCGCCGCCTGCGAAACGCTGGCGATCTGCGGCTTCGTCTGCGCGCGCTTCGGCGATTCGCCGGCATTGCAACGACGCCTGTGGTGGCTGGCCATGTGGCTGGGCTTCGGCCTCGCCTTCCTCACCAAGGGGCCACCGGGATTGCTGCCGGCGTTGTCGCTGGTCGTGTTCTCGTTGTGGGTGCGCGCACCGGATCGCCCGCGCGATCCACTGGTGCACGTCGGCGGCTTCGTGCTGTTCGCGCTGGTGGCGCTGCCCTGGTACCTGATGGTGACACAACGCACGCCGGGACTGCTGCACTACTTCACCGGCAGCGAAGTGGTCGATCGCGTCGCCAGCGACGTCCATCGCCGCAACGGCGAGTGGTACGGCTGGTTGCTGGTCTACGGCCCGACGATCCTGATCGGCGCGCTGCCATGGACGTGGTTCGTCATCCGCTGGTTCGGGACGCTGCCGGCATCATTCCGGCGTTGGTGGGGCAATTCGGCGATCCGCCGCGCCGAGGCCGGCGACGTGCTGGTCGCGTTGTGGATCCTGCTGCCGCTGCTGGTGTTCTGCCTGTCGCGTTCGCGTTTGCCGCTGTACGTGCTGCCGCTGTTCCCCGCATTGGCGATCGCGGCGATGCGCATGCGCCGTGGCGCGGCATTGCCGAACTGGATGTGGATGATCGTGTTGGTCGTGGCGATGAAGATCGGTTCACTGCTGATCCCGGCGACGCTCGACGTCCGCACCTTCGTCGCCGAAATCCACAAGCGTAGCGGCGACGTGCCGGTGAAGCGCGTGGTCTTCATCGACGATACCCAGCGTTATGCGCTGCATCTTTATCTCGGCTTGCCGGCACGCGTCGATCGCGCCGGCATGGATGCCGGTCCGCAGGCACGCTTCAATCCCGACTTCGACCGGTCCGCGGCCGATGAGCTCGCGCGCTTCCGCGGCGATCCCGGCGTGCTGTGGGTGACCAAGCTGCGCCACTGGCCGCAGGTGCAGCAATGGATGGCGGATCGTGGTGCACGCGCGGCGATGCTCGGTGAAGCGTTTGCGGAATATCCTCAGGATGTCGGCAAGGACGGCAAGCCGAAGCCGGACGATGCGCGGGTGATGTTCCGGGTGGAGTGAAGCGCTACCAGATCTTCGCGCGCTGTTCCAGCGGGATGTACATCGCGTCGCCGGGCTTCACCCCGAACGCGTCGTACCAGGCCTGCATGTTGCGGATCGGACCCAGCACGCGGAATCGCCGCGGGCTGTGCGGATCCGTGGCGATTTGGGTGCGCATCGCGTCCTCGCGTTGCTTGCCACGCCACGCCTGCGCATACGCCAGGAAGAAGCGTTGGTCACCACTGAGGCCGTCCAGCGTAGGCGCCGGTTTGCCGCCGAGGGACTTGTGGTACGCATCCAGCGCCACCTGCAGTCCGGCGAAATCCGCGATGTTCTCGCCCATGGTCAGTGCCGGGTTGATAAACACTCCCGGCACCGGTTCGAACTTGGCGTACTGATCGCCGAAGACCTTTGCGCGCGCTTCAAAGCGCTTGCCATCATCCGCAGTCCACCAGTCGCGCACTGCTCCGCTGGCATCGATCTTGCGACCCTGGTCGTCGAATCCATGGCTGATCTCGTGTCCGATGATCGCGCCGATCGCACCATAGTTCACCGCGTCGTCGGCTTTCATGGAGAAGAACGGCGCCTGGAGGATCCCGGCGGGGAAAACGATCTTGTTTTCCAGTCCGCCGTTGTAGGCATCCACCGTCTGCGGGTTCATCTGCCACTTCTTGCGATCGACCGGCTTGCCGGCATCCTGGATCGACCAGGCATAGTTGAACGCCGCCATTCGCTTGACATTGCCATAGAGGTCGCCGGGCACGAGATCGAGCTTCGAGTAGTCGCGGAACTTCTCGGGATAGCCCACCATCACGTCCATTCGCGCAAGCTTGTCGAGCGCGGCCTGCTTGGTCGCATCCCCCATCCAGTCATTGCCGCGGATGCGATCGGCCATCGCCGCCTTCAAGTTGGCGACGAGCGCTTGCATTCTGGCCTTGGCCGCCGACGGGAAGTAGTGCTCGACGTAGTCCTGCCCGACCAGTTCACCGAGGCTGTCGTCGACCAGTCCGACCGCCCGTTTCGCGCGCGGAAGGATCTCCGACACGCCCGACAACGTTTTGGTGTACTTGAAGCGACTGTCGACCCATGCCTGATTGAGGTAAGGCGCGGCGGCAAGCGCGGTCTGCGCCACCTGCCACAACTTGAGCGTCTCCAGCGGAGTCTCGGCATAGAGCTTGGAAATGTCTCGGATCGCCGTGTTGTCCGACACGATCATTCGATCAGTTTCCTTCAAACTGGCAGCGGCGAACAGCGCGCTCCAATCGATGCCCGGCGCATAGCTGTCCAGCTGAGCCGCTGTCATGGGATTGTTGAGCTTGGAGATGTCGCGTTGGTCTTCGGCCTTCCAGCTTTTTTCGGCGATCTCATGCTCGAAGTCGTAAATCTTTTTCGCCGCGCCCTGTGGATCGGGAATCCCAAGCATCGTCATCGTACGCAACAGGAACGCCTGATAAGCCTCGCGTTGCGGCTTGAAGCGATCCAGCAGGTAATAGTCGCGGTTGGGCATGTTCATGCCGCCACTTCCCACCCAGACGGTATTGAGCGACGGGTTGGCAGGATCGGAATACACGCCGAGCGATTCCACTGTTCCGCCGAACCTGCCGTCTAGCGCGCCCATGTCGCGGGTGAAGGCCGCCTTGTCGGGCAACGCCATGATGCGTGCGACATCTGCCTTCAGCGGTGCGTCGCCGATCTGTTCGATGCGCGCGGTTTCCATGAAATCGCGATAGACCATGCCGTACTTGCTGGTCGCCGACGCCTTGGTGATTAGCGTTTTGAGGTTGGCCTGTGTGCGCTCATACACCTCCAGTCCACTGCCATTTGTCGAACGATCGGCCGGGATCGGATGGGCATCCAGCCAATGGCCCGTCGCATAACGCGGGAAGTCATCACCCGGCTTGACCGACAGATCGCGCCCCCCGAGATCAACGCCCCACGCACCGTAGGTGGATGACGACGTCGTTTGCGACAGCGCGGGACAGGCAACGATGCCGGCGATGGTCATGCACACGACGGTGAAACGAATACGGGTCAACATGTCTCGCTCCTTGAGAGTCGGGCCATCCGGTCGGCTCGGCGCAGTGTATACCCGCGGTGCGCAGGCTCGCTTAGCGTCGCCGGATCGGAATGCGATTCAGCGGCACCGATGCGAGTTCACCACCGGGAACGCGGATCGGCGTGCCGGGTTCCGGGCCCCAGGCCTGCGCGTAGATCGCTTCCCATGTCAGCGGAAATCCACCTTCGCGATCGCGCGGATAGGCGGCTTCGGCAGCAGTGAAACGCGCACGTCCGCTCAGGCTGTGGCGACGCGCGTGCAGCGCATTGGTCGCGCCCATCGCCTTGAGGCCGCGCAACACGCTGGCGAAATCCGGCAGCGTTTCCACCAGCAGGTCGCGATCGAGCACCGGCTCGCGGAATCCCGCCGCGACCAGCGCATCGCCGAACCCGGCGATATCGACGAAGGGACTGACGTGCGGAACGGCATCGACTGCCGCGAATGCCTCGCGCAATTCGTACAGGGTGTCGCGGCCGAAGGTCGTGCACAGCAGCAGGCCGCCGGGCTTCAGCACGCGACGGAATCCGGCGAAGGCAGCGGGCAGGTCATCGATCCACTGCAATGCGAGGTTGCAGAACAACACGTCGACGCTGCCATCGGCCAGCGGCAATGCGCGCAGATCGGCGCAAACGCGATCGACCGGCTTGCGCCGCAACCATTGACCACGCGTATTGGCACCCGCGATTTGCAGCATCGGCAACACGGCGTCGATCGCGAGCACGCGCGCATCCGGCAACTGCTTGCGGAACCACGCCGCCGCATGCGCCGGGCCGCAACCAAGATCGACCACGAGCTGCGGCTTGGCGTCGCCATGGCGGATGGCGTAATGCTCGAACGATTCCAGCAACCGTGATTCGATTTCGCGCTGCAAGGCCGACGCATCTTCGTATCCGTGCGCGGCACGCCCGAACGCGTGGCGCACCTGGCGCATGTCGAACACTTCGTTCACGGCAGGATGCGCCCGAGCGCAGTCGCAACGACTTCGGCATGGGTGAGGAACGGCGCGTGGCCAGCATGATCGACCACTTCGATCGCGGCTTCGGGCATCAGCCCGGACGCCTCCTGCATCGCGCGCGGATCGACCAGGCGATCGCGGCGGCCACCGATCCACAGGCTCGGCAGCACCAACGACGCAAGCCCCGATCGCAGGTCGCTGGTTTCCAGCAATTCCAGGCCATCGGCCAGCACCGATGTCGCCGGTTCCCCGCGCGCGAACAATTCGTCGCGCAAATGGCGCAGTTCTTCCTTGGCGTGATCGGAGCCGAAGGCTTCCAGCGCGAGGAAGCGGTCAAGCGTGCCGCGCCAATCCCCGCGCAGGCCTGCGGCGAAGTCGCGGAAGATTTCCGGCGACATACCCCAGCGCCAATCGTCCTTGCGCACGAAGCATGGCGTCGCGCACAACAACGCCAGCGCGCGCATCGGCACGGCGTGCTGGGCGGCGTGCAATGCGATCAATCCACCCAGCGACCATCCGCACCACGTCGCGTCTTGCGGCACTTCCGCGGCGATCGCGGCCGCGCAGTCGGCAAGTCGCAGCGGAACCGCGCTGTCGCGTGATCCGCCGTGCCCCGGCAGGTCGACGACATGCAGTGTGCAACGCTCGCGCAGGCGCGCGACCAGTGGTGCGAACACGCCACCATGCATCGCCCATCCGTGCAGCAGGACCAGGTCGGGTCCGCTACCGATGCGTTCGATGTGCAGGCTCATCGTGCCGGCAAGCTGTCGCGCGCGCGCGCCAACGCCTGCACGAGCAAATTGATTTCGCTGGGCGTGTGCAGGGCCGACAAGGTGACGCGCAGTCGTGAGGCATTGTCGGGCACCGTCGGCGGGCGGATCGCCGCCACCCACAAACCCTCGTTTTCCAGTGCCGCCGACATCGCCAATGCACTCTGCTCGTCGCCGCAGGGCACCGGCTGGATCGGGGTTGTGCTGGCGGGCAATTCGAAGCCGAGTTGCTGCATCTTCTCGCGGAAGCGCGCGATCAATGATTCCAGGCGTTCGCGTCGCCAGTGTTCGCTGCGCGCCAACTTCACCGCCTGCAACGACGCGACCGCCAACGCCGGCGGCGGTGCCGTGGAATAAATGAACCCCCGTGCGGCTTGCACAAGATGTTCGATATAGTCCGCTTCGCCCACCACCACCGCACCATATCCGCCCAGGGACTTGCCCAGCGTGACCAGTTGCAGCGGCACTTCGGCTGGTCCGAGATTGGCGGCCGCAACGCAACCGCGACCCTCATCGCCGACGACACCGATGCCATGGGCATCATCGACATACAAGGTGGCATGTTGCACGCGCGCGATCAGCGCCAGTTGCTTCAGCGGCGCGATGTCGCCGTCCATGCTGAAAACGCCATCGGTGGCAACCATGGCCGCGCCATCGACATTGGAACGCAGTTGGCGCAACGCGCCTTCGGCATCGCCATGCGGATACCGCCGCAACATCGCCCCGGACAGGCGTGCACCGTCAATCAGGCTGGCGTGGTCGAGGCGATCCTGCACGCAGATGTCGCCTTCGCCAAGAAAAGCCTGCAATACCGCGAGGTTCGCCACGTAACCGCTGTCGAACAACAACGCCCGCGGATAGCCCAGCCATTCGGCGATCGCGCGTTCCAGCGCCGCATGCGCGGCATGGCGTCCGCAGACCAACGGCGAGCCGGTGCTGCCGTAGCCATTGCGCGCAGCGCCATCCTGCAACGCCGAGTTGATCGAGAAATGCTGCGACAGCCCGAGGTAATCGTTGCCGCAGAAGTTCAGCAGCCAGCGGCCATCGACCTCGCAACCGATCCCCTCGCGACGCACGACCGCGCGCAGCCGGCGCACCCGGTGCTGCGCTTCGCGCTGCGCGCGTTGTTCGGCGACGCGCGCACGGATCGAAGGACGCGCCATCTCAGGCAGCGTTCTGGACGGTAATGTCCGCGTGCACGGTGTCGCTGCACGATGCCGCTTCGACCAGTGGCATCGGACGCAAGCCGAGGCGCTCGAACAGACTGGCATCGTGATCGACATCGGGGTTGCCGGTCGTCAGCAGTTTTTCGCCATGGAAGATCGAGTTGGCACCGGCAAGGAAGCACAGCGCCTGCAGTTCGTCGCTCATGGTTTCGCGACCCGCCGACAGCCGCACCATCGACTTCGGCATGATGATGCGAGCGACGGCAATCGTCCGCACGAACTCGAAGGAATCGAGTTCGGCGACGGTGTTTTTTTCCGCGAGCGGCGTCCCCGCGACTTGCACCAGGCGGTTGATCGGCACCGAATCCGGATGCGCCGGCAGGTTGGCCAGCGTGCGCAGCAGGCCGGCGCGTTGCGCGCGCGATTCGCCCATGCCGACGATGCCGCCGCAACAGGTCTTCATGCCGGCGTCGCGAACGTGCGTCAGGGTGTCGAGGCGATCCTGGTAATCGCGCGTGGTGATGACATCGCCATAGAAATCCGGGGCGGTATCCAGATTGTGGTTGTAGTAGTCGAGGCCGGCATCCTTCAGGGCATCCGCTTGCGGCGCGCTGAGCATGCCGAGGGTGGCGCAGGTTTCCAGACCCAGCGCCTTCACGCCACGGATCATCTCGGCAACCTTGGGGATATCGCGATCCTTGGGCGAACGCCAGGCCGCGCCCATGCAGAAGCGCGATGCACCCGCCGCCTTGGCCGCGCGCGCGCGTTCCAGCACGGCGTCGGCGTCCATCAGCTTGGTGGCCTCGACGCCGGTGTGGTAACGCTGCGCCTGCGGGCAATAGCCGCAGTCCTCGGGGCAGCCGCCGGTCTTGACCGACAGCAGCGTGCTGATCTGCACCTCGGCCGGATCGAAATATTCGCGATGGGCGGTGGCTGCGCGCTGGACCAGTTCGGTGAATGGCAGCGCGAACAGGGCCTCGACTTCGGACTGGTTCCAGTCGTGGCGCAGGACGGGGACGGGGCCGACATCAGGCATGGGGATTTTCCGAGGGTGCAGCAGCGCTGGGCCTGCCAGTCTGGAAACCATGTCCAGCGCTGTCAACCTGAACCCCGTCACGGAAGTTGACTGGCCCGCCCGCCGGGGCGGCTGGCGGCGCGCGGTGGATGCCGCCATCGACGCCCTTTATCCCCGTCGCTGCCTGGCCTGCGACGGCGAGGGCCAGCCCGGCCTCGACCTGTGCCGGCTGTGCGAGGCCGAACTGCCATGGCTGCCGCCGGCCTGCCCGCGTTGCGCCCTGCCCTCGATGTTCGGTCTGCCCTGCGAACGCTGCAGCGGCCGCACCTCGCCGATTCAGCGCACCCGTGCCGCCTTCCTCTACAACGCGCCGATCGATCGCCTGCTGCCGCGACTGAAATTCCACGAAGATCTGTGCGCGGGCCGGTTGGCGTCTTCGTTGATGTTGCGCGTGCTGCAACATGCCGACCGCCCGGATGCCGTCGTTGCGATCCCCTTGCATCGCAGGCGCCTGCGCAAGCGTGGCTACAACCAGGCACTGGAACTCGCCAAGCCGATTGCACACGCATTCGACCTGCCCCTGCGCGGCGACCTGCTGCACCGACGCCAACATACCACCGCGCAATCAAGCCTCGGCAAGGACACCCGCGCGGTGAACATGCAGGATGTGTTCGTGGGATTGCGCGGAAAACGCGAAGTGCCGCGTCATGTCGCGCTGGTGGATGACGTGATGACCACCGGAGCGACACTGGAAGCCGCAGCAATCGCGCTCAAGGCGCTCGGCGTGCAGCGCATCGATGCCTGGGTATGCGCGCGGGTTCCCTAGCCGCGCCAGAAATCCAGTGCGATGCCGGCGAAGATCGCCAGCCCCACCCAGTTGTTGTGGCGGAACGCGCGGAAACAGCCATCGCGATCGCGGTGTTTCGCCATCCGGAATTCCCACGCCACCAGCAACGCCGCGATCGCCAATCCACCCCAATACCAGATGCCGCGATGGGCGTCGTGGCCGACCAATGCCAGCGTCGCGAACATGCAGCCATACAGCACGCCCTGTGCACCCAGGTCGGCGTCGCCGAACAGGATCGCCGTGGATTTCGCGCCCATGCGGATGTCGTCGTCGCGATCGACCATCGCATACCAGGTGTCGTAGGCAGTCGACCACAGGATGTTGGCGATGTAGATCAGCCACGCCAGTTTCGGAACGCTGCCGGTGATCGCCGCGAATGCCATCGGGATGCCCCAGCCGAAGGCCATGCCGAGATACACCTGCGGGAAATACGTGTAGCGCTTGAGATAGGGATAACTCGCGGCCAGCACCACGCCGACCACGCTCATCGCGATGGTCAGGCGGTTCTGGGTGAGCACCAGCGCAAATGCGGCCAGCATCAGCACTGCGAACAGGATCAGTGCCTCGCGACCACTCACCTCACCAGTCGCAAGCGGTCGTCCGCGCGTACGCTCGACTGAACCATCGAGCCAGCGATCGGCGTAATCATTGATCACGCAGCCGGCAGCCCGCGTCAGCCACACCCCGAGCGTGAATACGACGAGCGGCTTCCACGCCGGCATGCCATTGGCCGCGAACCACAGGCCCCACCACGTCGGCCACAACAGCAGCAGCCAGCCGATCGGCTTGTCGGCGCGCATCAATCGCAAGTAGAGGCGCAGCTTGCGCCGCCACTCCGGTTCGGGCGGCTGTTTCCAAGCCTCGGGGATCTGCGGTGATTGCATGCGCATAGCCTAGCAGCGCGAATGGCCCGTACAGTAGCGATTCCCGCCCGCCAATGGAGTCCACGAATGAGGTTCGATCGCCGCACGCTGCCGTCCCTCCTGGTTGCCGTCTGTTGCGGCGCGATCTCCCCCCGGGCGCTTGCCGAAGACGCACCGACTGCGACGACGCCCGCGATCATCCCGCTGCCGGCCTCGATGGAAATGGACGCCGGACGGTTCCATCCCGGCAAAACCTTGCACGTCGCGATCACCGGCAAGCTCGCCGACCGTCGCGCCATCGCCACGCTCGCCAACGAGGTGCTGCGCGACGCCTGGCATCGCCCGGTCGCGACTGCTTCGGCGAAGGGCCGCGTCGATCTCCGCCTCGCCGTGGCACCCGATGCCGCCGCCAATCCCGAGTCTTACAGTTTGCGGATCGCGCGCGACGGCATCGTCATTCGCGCACCCACCAGCACCGGCCTGTTTTACGGATTGCAGACGCTGCGCCAGATCGCAACACCCGGCAGCGATGCAAGCGCTGGTCTTCCCGCGCTGCACATCGCCGACCAGCCGCGCTTCCACTATCGCGGACTGATGCTGGATTCGGCCCGCCACATGCAGCCGATCGCCGCGATCAAGCAACAGCTCGACCTGATGGCGCGCTACAAGTTCAACACCTTCCATTGGCATCTCACCGACGACCAAGGTTGGCGCATCGAAATCAAACGTTTCCCCAAGCTGGCGTCGATCTCATCGATGCGCAAGGAAACCGTGATCGGCAATATCAGCAATGGCGCTACCGCGCGCGACGGCATCCCCTACGGCGGCTACTACACGCAGGCGCAGGCCCGCGAAATCGTTGCCTATGCACGGGCGCGGCATATCACCGTGATTCCGGAAATCGACATGCCGGGGCACATGGTCGCGGCGCTCGCGGCCTACCCGGAACTCGCCTGCACCCCGGGCCCGTTCGAGGTGTACACGACCTGGGGCATATCCGATGACGTCCTCTGTCCGAGTCCCCAGACCTTCGCCTTCATCGAAGGCGTATTGGATGAAGTGATGGCGATCTTCCCGTCGCATTACATCCATGTCGGTGGCGACGAAGCGCCGACCACACGCTGGAAGCAGAGTGCACTGGCGCAGGACATCATCCGTCGCGAGGGATTGAAGGACGAACACGCGCTGCAAGGCTGGTTCCTGCGCCGTGTCGAAGGCTTCGTGCGTGCACATGGCCGCACCATCATCGGCTGGGACGAGATCCTCGAGGGCGGCCCTTCACCGACCGCCACCGTGATGTCGTGGCGCGGCATGCAGGGGGGAATCGAAGCTGCACGTCTTGGCCACGACGTCGTGATGTCGCCAACCAGCCACGCCTATCTCGACTATTGCCAGTCGAAGGCCAAGACCGAACCGCCATGCATCGGCAGCTTCCTGCCACTGCGCAAGGTCTACGATTTCGAGCCTGTTCCCGATGAACTGACGGCGGATCAGGCCGCACACATCCTCGGCGGCCAAGGCAACCTCTGGACCGAATACCTCAAGACGCCGCAAGACGTGCAGTACATGCTGTTTCCACGCAGTTTCGCGCTGGCGGAAGTGCTGTGGTCGCCAAAACAATCACGCGACTGGAACGGGTTCCTGCTGCGGTTGCCGGCGCAACTCGCGGAACTCGATCGCCTGCACGTGAACTATCGACGCCTGGATGCGCCCTGATCCTCTACAATGCACGCTCCGCCGCGGCGGACACGGCACGCGCCCGTAGCTCAGCCGGATAGAGTAGTGGCTTCCGAAGCCATTGGTCGGGGGTTCGAATCCCTCCGGGCGCGCCATCCTCTTCGATACCGCGACAGGCGTACTCAACGCGAAGGGCCCGGGCAACCGGACCTTTTTTGTCAGGGCGAACCCGGACACGCCGGTGCCGGTGCATCTTGCGGCCGCGTGCCCCACCCCTTCGGATCGGGCTTGCCGCTCAATGCGAATTGCAGCGTGCCGCCGCGACGTAGTGCATCGACATCCAGCCACACGTTGCCCACCTGCTTGCCGTTGAACTTCACCGACGACACGTAAGCCGCAGCACCCGGCTTTGCCGCCGGCGCTTCGACGCGCAAGGTGCGTCCTTCGCCAAGATCAAGGGTGATGCGCGGATAGCGCGGCGGCAGCAGCAGCATTTCGCCGGTGCCCGACATCAACGGCGAAATACCGAGCGCGCTGAACAGATACCAGGCCGACATGGTGCCGAGGTCGTCATTGCCGGTCACGCCATTCGGCGCGTTGGTGAACAGCGTCTGTGCCGCACGCAACACGCCTGCCGTTTTCCACGGTTGGCCGATCAGGCTGTACAAGCTCGGCACCAGCATGGTCGGTTCGTTGTTGGGATTGAACCGGTACTGGCCGTAGTAGTCGTAGGCACCGCCGACCCACGCCTTGCGCGCAGCCTGCGGATCGGCGCCGATGATGTCGTACGCGAAGAACGCATCGAGGCGCTTGCCCATCTGCTCACGTCCACCCATTGCGTTCGCGAGTGCCGGCACGTCCTGCGGCACCATCCACTGGTATTGCCATGCAGTGCCTTCATGGAAGCCGTAGTGCGAGCGCGGGCTGTAGCGGCCACTCGGCGGCGTGAACCAGTCGCCGCCTTCCAGCTTCGGGTGCGGGAAGCCGACGAAGCCTGATTCGGGTTCGCCCAATTTTGCATCCCACAGATTGCGCCAGTTGCCGGCGCGCGCCTGCAATGCCTTGGCATCCTCTTCATGTCCCAATGCCTGCGCCATCTGTGTGAGGGAACAATCGGCCGCTGCATATTCGAACGTGGCGGAACCGCCGTTGCCAGGATCGACATCCATGCCCTTGGCCGGGAAGGTGCGATCGAACATCACGAAACCATGCGCCAGATAATTCGCGTTGCCGGCACGACCTTCGCTGCGCGATGCCAGCGGCGGCACTTCCCAGGCGTTCTTGCGCAGCGCCGTCCATGCTTCGTTTTCCATGCCCTTCAGCGCGCCATAGCGCCAGAGGTCGACGAGAAACGGGGTCACTGGATCGCCGGTCATGGTGTTGGTGTCGAAATCCGCGTATCCCCATTTCGGCAACCACCCGTTTTGCGCATCGATCGCGATCAGGGTGCGGCCAATGTCACGTGCACGTTGCGGCTGCAGCAGTGCCAGCAACTGGTTCTGGGCACGATAGGTATCCCACAGCGAGAAGTATTCGTAATAGGTCCAGCCGTCGGCGCGATGGATCTTGTCGTCATAGCCACGATAGCGGCCGTCGGCATCATTGCCGGTCATCGGCTGCAGGAAGGCGTGATAGAGCGCGGTATAGAACACGCTGCGATCGTCGGCGGAACCACCCTCGATCTTCGCTTTCGCCAGTTCCCTGCCCCAATCCCGCTGCGCCGAGGCACGCATTGCATCGAAGCCGATCAGCTTGCCGTTGTGCATGCCTTCGGCACGAAGATTGTTGCGCGCGCCCTCGATGTCGACGTGCGAGATCGCGGTGGTCGCGGTGATGCTGCGGTCTCCTTGCAACCCGAAGCTCACCCACGCGCCGTTCAACGGTTCGTATTCGCTTTCCATGCTGTAGCGCGCACCGGGCGTGCCGCCGGCCTGGCCCCACACGCCGAAGGCAGTGAACGGGCGATCGAACTCGATGCGGAACCAGGTCGAATACTGGTGGCCGCCACAAAAACTCAGGGTGGTGATCTTGCCTTCCAGCGCACGATCGCCGACCACCCGCACTTCACTGCCGATCACCCGATGCTTGGCATTCGCCTGCGCGACATTGACCAGCACGTGGCCGGTATCGGTTCCGGCAGCCCAGGTATAGCGTTCGGCGGACGCGCGCGGCATCGCGGTGGTCTCGATGTCGATGCCGCCGTAATCGGTCAGGTGTGCCTTGAAATAGCCGGCTTCATGGGCGCCACCTTCGAGTGTGTAGCGCGCGCCGTAACGGTTCTGGTCGAAGGATTTGCTGGTTTTGGTATCGAAACTTCCGCCGGGCGCGATGGTTCCTGTCACCGGCAGCACCGAGACCTGCCCGCCCTGCTCCCAACATCCCGCCCCCGACAGGAAGGAATGACCGATGCCGCGGATCTTGTCGTCGCCATAGCGCCAGCCGGCGTAATGCGAACCGATCGGGCTGGCCTGGATCATCCCGAACGGTGCCGAGGCACCGGGGAAGGTATTGCCCTCGTCCTGGGTTCCGATCAACGTGTTGACGGTCGCGGCCAGCGATGGGTGGGCCTGTGATGCCGCGGCCAAGCTTGTCGGGATCGTCAACGCCAGCGCAGCGGCAACCGTTGCCAGAGGACGGAAGGAGAAATGCGATCGGAACAGGTTGGGCATGCGGGCCTCGGGACTGTGCGAACACGGGTCGTCCGGGATGATATGCTCGATTTGAATCGATTTAAAAGCCCGATACCCCCATGAGTGCCCGGCAACGCATCACCGTCGAAGACATCGCCCGCGCCTGCGGCGTTTCCCGTGCCACCGTGTCGCTGGTTCTGCGCAGCAGCCCGCTGGTGCATCGCGATACCCGTCAGCGCGTCGAAGAGGAAATGAAGCGCCAGGGCTACGTCTACAACCGCGCGGCTGCCAATCTGCGCCGGCAGGTATCCAACAGCGTGGCCCTCGTCATCAACGATCTTTCCAATCCGTTCTTCGCCGAGTTCGCCACCGGCGTCGACGAAGCGCTGGGCGGCAAGGGCTACGTCACTCTGCTCGGTTGCAGCAACGAATCACCGCAGCGCCAGCTACAGGTGCTCAATTCGCTGATGGAACATCATCCCGCCGCGATCATCCTGTCGCCGGCGGAAAACACCGATGCCCGTGACGTCGCCCGCGTGGTCGGCACCACCCCGGTGGTGGTGTTCAACCGCATGCTCGACCATGACGGCGACGGTTTCGACCACGATTTCCTCGGCCTCGACAACCGTGGCGGCGCCATGCAGGCGACTGCGCACCTGATCGCGCGCGGTCATCGCGACATCGCCTTTTTTGGCGGCCACGCCCATTCCAGCTCGTGCCAGGAGCGCCGCGAAGGCTATCGCGATGCCATGGAACAGGCCGGATTGCCCATCCGCGACGAATGGCTGGTCGAATCGGCGCCAACCCGCGTCGACGCCTGCGCCCGCAGCGAAGCCCTGTTTTCCGGCAAGACCAAGCCGACCGCCGCGGTTTGCTACAACGATGCCGTCGCCCTCGGCCTGATGCTCGGCCTCGCCCATCACGGCCTGCATCCCGGCATCGATTTCGCCGTCACCGGATTCGACGACATCCCCGAGGCGGCGATGAGCATGCCCGCGCTCACCACCCTCGTCGCCGATCCGCGCGCGCGCGGCCGCCAGGCCGCCGACATGGTGCTGCGCCGCGTCGAACACACAACGCCCGTTTCGCCTCCCAACATCGTGCCGGTGCGGCTGGTCGAACGCACCAGCAGCCCACAACCAGGATCCGACCCTTGAGCACGATGAGCAAGATTGTCTGTTTCGGCGAAGCCCTGATCGACTTCCTCGCGGCGCCCGAAGGGGGGCAAGGTCGCGTGTTCCGCCAGTTCGCCGGTGGTGCACCGGCCAATGCTGCGGTTGCGATCGCGCGCCTCGGTGGCGCCTGTGAATTCGTCGGCATGCTCGGCCGCGACATGTTCGGCGACTTCCTGCTCGACAGCCTGCACGAGTCCGGCGTCGGCACGCGCTTCGTACACCGCACCGACCGCGCCAACACCGCGCTGGCCTTCGTTTCGCTCGATGCCCGCGGTGAACGCAGTTTCAGTTTCTACCGACCGCCCGCTGCCGACCTGCTGTTCGCGCAAGACGATTTCGACGACGCCTGCTTCCACGACCTCGGCATCTTCCACGTCTGCAGCAACAGCATGACCGACGCATGCATCGCCGATGCGACCTTCGCCGGCATGCAGCGCGCGCGTGTCGCCGGCGCGCTGATCAGCATGGACATCAACTTGCGTCCGGCGCTGTGGCCGGAAGGCACGCCGGTGATCGAGCGCTTGTGGCAGGCACTGGCACTGGCCGACATGGTCAAGCTCGCGCGCGAGGAACTGGAGTTCCTGCAGCAAGGCACGTCATCGGCCGATGCCGTCATCAAACGCTTGCTGCACGATGCCCGCCTCGTTCTTGTCACCGATGGCGGCGAACCGATCCGCTGGCATACGCGCAATGGCTCCGGCGTTGTCACGCCGCCGCGTGTCACCGCGCTTGACACCACCGCCGCCGGCGACGCCTTCATCGGCGGACTGTTGTGCGGATTGCAGCGCGACAACATCGACACCGCGCGCTTCGATGCTTTCCTTGCCGATACCGATGCGCTGGAACACGCACTGCGTTATGCCGCCGCCTGCGGGGCATTCGCGGTGACGCGTCATGGTTCGTTCGCGTCGTTGCCGACGCATGAAGAAGCACTGGCGCTGCTCGCCACGCGGTGATTTTCCTGAATGCGGGAAGTGCTGCGGGGCAGCATGCATCTGCTACGAACCCGTGCTATTAATCCGGTGCCGTGACATTAGATCGATCTAAATCGATCGATCACGGTTGCAGGGAAGGGTCGGGAGTCTGACGGTGGGCGGCTGCTGTGAATCCGGGCAGTCGAAGCGGTTTCCCCTCGATTTGGATCGATCCATATCCTCCCCGCGCTCGTCGCCGATCCAATCCCAGCAGAGAGAATGGAATGAAACTGTCGCCCCGATCGCAGCACCGGAACCCGCTGTCCACCGCTATTGCCGTCGTCCTCGCCACCGCTGCGGTGTCGCCGGCCATCGCCTTCGCCCAACAAGCGACCGTCCCCACCGACAGCGCCGTGACCAGCGCGCAGGCGAACCAGAAGAAAGCTGGAGAACTCGACAAGGTCACGGTCACCGGCTATCGCTACTCGATCGAGAAGAGCCTCGACCAGAAACGCGACGCCAACGCGATCGTCGAGGTGATCACCGCCGAAGACGTCGGCAAGTTCCCCGACAAGAACGTCGCCGACGCACTGCAGCGCGTACCGGGCGTGATCATCAGCCGCAGTGGCGGCGAGGGCAAGAATGTCAGTGTCCGCGGCCTGGCCTCCGACCTGACCCTGACCGAATTGAACGGCAACTACGTGGCCACCGCCGAATCGAACGGCGACCCGACGCGTTCCTTCAACTACACGCTGATGCCGTCGAACATGCTATCCAGCGCGGAACTGTTCAAGACGCAGGAAGCGCGCATCGACGAAGGCGGCGTGGGCGGTACGGTGATCCTGCACACCCGTCGTCCGCTGAGCGTGAAGTCCAACAGCGGTTTCGTCAGCGTTGAAGGCGCGATGGCCGACAACCGCGCGCACGACAAGATCGACCCGTCGGTGTCTGCGCAGTATTCATGGCATGACAAGGGCAATCGCTTCGGCATTCTGGTCGGCTATACCCACCAGAAGCGCAGCGCGCGCACCATGGGCACAAGCACCGAAGATTGGCAGTGGTATGGCGATGATTACACCAACCACCCCGCCACCGATGTCAACGGTCGCCCACAGAACCAGGATGGCATCCATTACTGGTGGGGCGAATCCGGTTTTCATGACCAGAATGGTGGCTACTACACCAACTTCTTCATGCCGACTTCGGTCAACACGAGCGTCACCAACGAACAGCGCGAACGCAAGGGCGGCCAGCTGACCGCGCAGTTCAAACCGACCAACGCGCTGACCCTGACAGCCAACTACTTCCGCTTCGATCTGTCACAAAATTCCCAAACCAACACGCTGAAGATCCCGGAATGGAACCTTGCCCGTTATGCCGGTGACGGCAACTGGCCGGGTGGCCGCATGCTCGATGGGCTGACCATGGACCCGAGCGGCACCATCGTCACCGGCGCGCAGTACAGTGCACACCCCGGAAAAACCTACTACTGCAGCGGCGCCCAGGCCGGGGCAGGTGGCTTGACCAACACTGGCGGCTTCGGCCCCGACGATTGCACGATCCCGACGCCGCAGATTACCGGCAGCTACAACCTGCAAAAAGCCTTGTCGCAGACGTTCGATCTCGAAGTGGAATGGCACCACGGTCCGTTCGATGCATCGCTCAAGGGCGGTCGCACCTGGGCCAGTGGCGGCCCCTCGCTGCAGTACACGATCCCGATCAAGCCGCGCATGCAAAACCCGGACGGCAGCTGGACGCTCGGCAACTATGCAAGTGCATGGAACCTGAGCGGTACGCCATCAATGACGTTTTCACCACAACTGATGCAGAACCTCAGGAACGGCATCCTGGAAGCCGATCTCGGCTCGACCGGTTCGTCCTGGACCAAGAACAATACCTGGCAGAAGTTCGCCCAGCTTGATTTCACCTGGCACAGCCAGAGCAGCTGGCTGCAATCGCTGCAGTTCGGCGCCAAATACCGTGACGGTGGCACCCACCGCAGCACCGGCAACAATTACTGGGTCTGCCCGGGCACCGACCCGGGCGACTATGACAATCGCGTCGGGCAAAGCAGCAATCCCTGCCCTGCGCTTGCCAGCCAGTTCCCGTCGTACCTGCTGTACCAGAATTCGCTGCCCAACACCGGCGGCGCCTTCAACAACAGCGCGTTCCCGGCGATCAACTATCCGACCTACATCACTTACCTGAACAACACCTTCGGGCCGATGCGAGTCCGCAACGAGCCCAATTTCGTCTACAACGTGGGCGAGAAGATCTCCTCGATCTATGCTCAGGCCAACTTCGGGACAGAACGCCTGCGGGGCAATGTCGGCGTTCGTCTGGTTCGCACCCAGCAGCATGCCGATTCCACAGACCAGGTCGATTACTACAACGCCTACTTCTATCGCGGCGCCTCCGGCACCGTCGCACCCTGCACCGGTGGCGGTACGATCCCGGCCGTCGGTGCGCCAGCCGGTTCGGGCTGCCAAGGCGGCTACACCACACTGCCGGACAGCCAGACCAACCCGGCCACCGGACATGTCTCGTCCTTCGTGGTCAGCTCGCTCGATCGCACCTACAACGACGTGCTGCCCAGCTTCAACATCGCCTATGACATCACCAAGAATTTGGTGCTGCGTGGCGCGGCCTCCAAGGTCATCTCGCGTCCCGGCTACAGCGATATTGCCTCGCCGGGCGGCTTGTCCTACGTCAGCCAGCAGTACGTGACCGATCACCAGTTGATCGGCGGCGGCGGCCAGATGGGCTGGACCGGCAATGGCAGCAACAAGAACCTGGAACCGTACAAGGCCACCCAATTCGACCTCGGCCTGGAGTGGTACTTCCACCCGGGCTCGATCCTGGGTGGCGATGTGTTCCGCAAGAATGTCAGCAACTTCTCGGTACCGGTGGTGCAGAACGTGTCGATGAGCATCGATACCAGCAACATCAAGTTCAACGGCGTCCCTGTATCGACCCAGAACCCGGTGACGGTGCAGAACTACTCCACCACCGCTGGCGGTCGCAATGGCGTGTCCGAAGGCATCGAGATCTATGCGCAGCACACGCTGGATTTCGGCCTCGGCTTCCAGGTCAACTACACCTACAACAAGACCAACGAAGCGGCGATCACCCTCGCGGACGGCACCTCCATCGGCAAGTCGCCGCTGGTCGGCAGCGCCAAGAACCAGGCCAACTTCACCGTGTTCTACGAAACGCCGAAATTGCTCCTGCGCGCGTCGTACAACCGTCGCGGCGAAGTGGTCGATGGCCTGGTCAATGGCTTCAACGTGTATGAAGAGCCGTACCAGCAGGTCGACCTGAATGCCGCGTACAACTTCACCGATGCGTTGAGCATCAGCGCTTCGGTGCTGAACCTGACCAGGGAAACGGGACGCTCGCACCTGGGCAACGACACCAAGGACCGTTTCTATTCCAACAGCTACTCCGGCCGCACCACATATCTCGGCCTGACCTACAAGTTCTGAGGTTCTCCCCGTCCCGCGTCGCGAATGGCGACGTGGGACACTCCGGTGCCGGCAGCCCCACCTCCCCGGGCTGCCGGCTTTTTCTTTTTTGAGAGGAATGCACGATGGCGACCAGCGACAACCGGATCAACAGGGTGGTGGTCGTCGGTGGTGGCAGCGCGGGCTGGATGGCGGCGGCGGCGCTGGCCACCTATCTCGACAAGTCGGTGTCGGTGCGCCTGGTCGAATCCGAGGAGATCGGCATCGTCGGCGTCGGCGAATCGACCGTTCCCTTCATGAA
>JAFEBY010000125.1 GCA_018242465.1 Pseudomonadota bacterium
AGCCGCGAAATTGCTTGTTGTTACCCGGTGTATTCCGCACGGGAATAAAGCAATAACGTATGGTTCTTGACAGGAATCCACCTGCAGCGCAAACGTCGCCGGTCGCTTCGGAACGGTTCAGGTTCGGGAGCGGTGCCCAGTTCGGCCACGATGAGGTGGCAATCGCCAGGGAGGTGGCGATACGCGCGGGATGCGCAGGGGGCGTGATCGAGATCGAGCCGTTGTCCCATTCCGACCGCCAATTTGGCAAACCCAATCCAACCCATTCAGGGGGAAGTCACCAGTGAATCGTTCCCAGACCATCAAGACACTGACCGCCGCCATCGCTCTGTCGCTCGCCGCGGTGGGTGCCCAGGCCGCCACCCGCGCCGACCTGCACCAGCGCGACATGAACCAGATGCGCCAGCAGTACCAGGGCTTCGTCGCCGCCCACGGCCAGTCTGCCGTGAACATGGCCAACCGTCGCCACGCCGCCTTCATGGGCGCCGGCAGCTCGACCACCCTGATCATGCGCGCCAACCGTCAGGGCAACGGCGTCCACAACTACCGCTACGACCAGAACTGGCGTGGCATCCCGGTGTTCGGCGAGAACATCGCGGTCAGCGAAGATGCGCAGGGCAATGTCCGCGCCATGTTCGGCAACCTGGTTTCCGGCCTCGATCAGGACATCACCAACACCCGTCCCTCGATCACCGCCGCGCAGGCGCTGGTCGCCGGCAAGCGCGCCAGCCTCGGCAACGGCCTTGCCGGGATGATGACCCGCAATGAAAGCACCGACGTCGTGGTCTACATCGATGACGCCGGCCGCGGCCACCTCGCCTACAAGGTCAGCTTCTTCGCCGACTCTGCGACCGCCGGCCGTGCCACCCGTCCGATCATCCTGATCGACGCCCACACCGGCGCCGTGCTGAAGAAGATCGAGAACCTGCAGACCGCCCTGATCGGCACCGGCCCCGGTGGCAACCAGAAGACCGGCCAGTACGAGTACGGCAGCAACACCACCAACCACAGCTACCTCGACGTGACCCAGAGCGGCACCACCTGCTCGCTGAACAACACCAACGTCACCACCGTCAACCTCAACGGCGGCACTTCGGGTAGCACCGCGTTCTCCTATACCTGCCCGCGCAACACGGTAAAGGCGATCAATGGCGCCTACTCGCCGATGAACGACGCCCACCACTTCGGCAGCGTGATCTTCAACATGTACAACGCGTACATGGGCCAGAACCCGCTGACCATCAAGCTGGTGATGAAGGTTCACTACAAGACCAGCTACGAGAACGCGTTCTGGGACGGCACCGCGATGTACTTCGGTGACGGTGCCAGCACCTTCTATCCGCTGGTCAGCCTCGACGTTGCCTCGCACGAAATCTCGCACGGCTTCACCGAGCAGAACTCCAACCTGACCTACTCCGGCATGTCCGGCGGCATGAACGAGGCCTTCTCCGACATGGCCGGCGAGACCGCCGAGTATTACGACCGCGGCAGCAACGACTGGCTGGTCGGCGAGGAAATCTTCAAGGGCAGCGGCGCCCTGCGCTACATGTGCAACCCGACCCAGGACGGTGGCTCGATCGACAACGCCGCCGACTACACCAGCAGCATGGACGTGCACTACACCTCCGGCGTCTACAACAAGGCGTTCTGCACCCTGGCCAAGACGGCGGGCTGGAACACCAAGATGGCGTTCCAGGTGTTCGCGACCGCCAACAAGAACTACTGGACGGCCAGCAGCACCTTCAACCAGGGCGCTTGCGGCGTTGAATCCGCGGCCACCGACTTGGGCTTCACCAAGGCCGATGTGACCGCGGCGTTCAATGCGGTCGGCGTGTCCTGCTCCGGTGGTGGTGGCGGTGGCGGCGGCGGTGGCAGCACCGGCGGTCCGCTGACCAAGGGCACCCCGGTCACCGGTATCGGTGCCTCGACCGGCAGCGACGTGGTCTACACCATGGTCGTGCCCTCGGGCGCCAGCAACCTGACCTTCACCATGTCGGGCGGTACCGGCGATGCCGACATGTACGTCAAGTTCGGCAGCACCCCGACCGACAGCAGCTACGACTGCCGTCCGTACAAGTCCGGCAATGCCGAGAGCTGCAGCTTCGCGACCCCGTCGGCCGGTACCTACTACGTGCGCCTGAAGGCCTATGCGACCTTCTCCGGTGCCAGCTTGGTGGGCGATTACACCACCGGCGGCGGTGGCGGTGGCGGCGGTGGCGGCAGCACGACCACCATCAACCTGCCCAGCGTTGCCAAGGGCAAGTGGTCATCGACCTACACCGCGACTGTGCAAGCCGGCCAGACCGCGACCTTCGCGATCTCCGGTGGCACCGGCGATGCCGATCTGTATGTGCGGGCAGGTTCCGCCCCGACCAGCAGCACCTACAGCTGCCGTCCGTACAAGAGCGGCAACAGCGAGTCCTGCACGTTCACGCCGACGACGACGACGACCTACTACATCAAGGTGTATGCGTATGCGGCCTTCTCGGGCGTGAAGCTGACGGAAACGATCAACTGAGATTGATCACGGGCCTGCGTCGGGCAACCGGCGCAACTCCCGGCAGGAAGCCAGAAAAACCCCGGTCTTGGCCGGGGTTTTTTCATGTGCCGAAGTAACGTGGAGACAGGAACGAAGCGTCAGTCGATCGACTCGAACCGATTGGCATCGACGTTCTTGCGCACCTTGCGTGGATCCCAGATGCGGCCATTCATGGCGATATAGACGCCTTCCGGCAGGGACTGCACCGCGCCGACCGCACAACCGATATTGAATACCGCATCCGAGCCTTC
>JAFEBY010000126.1 GCA_018242465.1 Pseudomonadota bacterium
GGATTGCTGATCGGCACGATCGTCACCGGCATCTTCGTCGCGATCTCGATGACCACCGGCGGCGGCGCCTGGGACAACGCCAAGAAGTACATCGAGGATGGTCACTTCGGCGGCAAGGGTTCCGAGGCGCACAAGGCCGCGGTCACCGGCGATACCGTTGGCGATCCCTACAAGGACACCGCTGGTCCGGCGGTGAATCCGCTGATCAAGATCATCAACATCGTCGCGCTGCTGATGGTGCCGCTGCTGCCGGTGTCGAGTTCGTCGCATGCGCCATCCACGGCCAATGCAACGCCGACGTCGATGTCGATGTCGGCAACGGCAGGGACAACGGGCGATGCCGCACCGGCTGCTGCAACTGCCGCCCCACCCAATGCCGCGATGGACCCGGCGCGCGACGCCGTGCTGTATTTCGCCTCGGGTTCGGCCATGATTGAAGCGGGTGATGCGTCCGCGCTCGACACGCTCGCCAAGACCATGTCCGCGCATCCGGAAGTGCAAGCGACGGTCAGCGGCTACAACGATGCCAGCGGCAACGCGGCAAAGAATGCCGAATTGTCCAAGCAGCGCGCTGAGGCCGTGCGTGACGCCCTCGTCGCCAAGGGCGTGGACAGTGCGCGCATCACCCTGGACAAGCCGGCGGAAACCACCGTCGGCGGTGACCCCAAGGATGCGCGACGGGTGGAAGTACACGTGCGCTGAGCCTTGCAGTGACACAGGCAAGCCCCCGGAACACCGGGGGCTTTCTTTTTGGGGGATTAGCAGATCAAGCAGCGGCCGGCAGCCCCCAGCCAAACGAGTCCATCGACAGCGTGTCGTGGGTCATGCCGCCTTCGATCAACGCCGACGCATCCTCTTCATTGCTCGCGCCCAGCGCCACCAGCAGCGGTAGGAAATGTTCTTCCGTGGGATGCGCGCGTTCGGCATACGGTGCGCGACGGCGATAGTCGACCAGTGCCTCGATGTCACGGCGCGCCACGGAATCGTTCACCCAGTCGGCGAACGCCTGTGCGTATTCCGGATCATTGATGTGCTGGCGGAATTCGTACAGATTGTGGGTAAGGCTGCCCGATCCGATCACCAGCACGCCCTGTTCGCGCAATGCGGCCAGCGCACGACCGAGGCGCAACGCGCCTTCCGCGTCGAGGTCATGCGGCATCGACACCTGCAACGCCGGAATGTCGCCCTGCGGGCGCAGATGGCGCAGCGGCACCCAGGCGCCGTGGTCGAGACCGCGATGATCGTTCGCGGCAATCGCGAAGCCGGCGTCATCGAGCAATTTCACGACATCGCGTGCAAGGTCGGGGGCACCCGCGACCGGATACTGCAGTTGATACAGTGGCGTCGGGAATCCACCGAAATCGTGAATGGTGTCCAGCACCGGCGCGGTGGTCACCTGCACGCCGCGCGTCTGCCAGTGCGGCGACACCACCACGATCGCCCGCACATCATCGAGCGAGCGACCGAGCCGCGCCAGGTTCGGGCCGAGCAGGCCCGGCTCCAGCGCGAACATCGGCGAACCGTGGGAGATGAAGAGTGCGGGCGGGCGTGACATGGCAATTCCTGGAGTGAATGGTTTTCAGTTGGCGACCGTGAAACGGCGTCCGTGATGCGCGGGCTTTTCCAACTCGGCGACGACGCGCGAACCGATCATTCCGGTGACGCCAATGACATTGATTTTCATATCGGCATTCCTTCAGGGCTAGGTAGATCCGCGATTACTTGTTGCGCGAACGCATAGCATCGATGCTGTACGCGCCGGCGCCGTTGGCGAACAGCACGAGGAAACCTCCGGCCATCGCGATGTTTTTCATGAAGTTGATCTGCTGCATCTGGTCGGCGAAGTCGTTGTGGAAGAACAGCGCCGAGACCACCGAGAAGCCGGCCAGCGCCAATGCAGCCCAGCGGGTGAAGACGCCACCGAGGATGGCGAGGCCGCCGCCGAACTCCGCAATGATCACCAGCGGCAACAGTGCGCCGGGGACGCCGGCGTGCTCCATGTATTGCTGGGTGCCGGCATAGGCGGCGATCTTGCCGAAACCGGAGACGACGAAGATCAGGGAGAGGCCGACACGACCAAGCAGGGTTGCGAAAGCGTTCATGAGGATGTCCTTGGGAAGATTGGGGGTGGCATCCAGCCGGAAGAATCTCTGGACGTGCCTCCACTGTATTGATCGATCTCACGCGAATAAACAGCGATTCAATTGACATATTGGCTCATTTTTTGGAACAATCCCGGAATGGACAAAGTTCGGGAAATGGCCAGCTTCGTCGCCGTGGTCGATGCCGGCAGTTTCGTCGGCGCTGCGGACGCCACCGACACCTCGAAGGCTGCGATCTCGCGCCACATCGCCGAATTGGAGCAGCGACTGGGCGTACGCCTGCTCAACCGCACCACCCGTCGGCTGTCGCTGACCGACGATGGTCAGCGCTTCTATACCCGGGCGAAGGAACTGCTGGCCTCGCTCGACGAATTCGAATCCGAGATGACCTCGCGCACCGGCGAGCCCAGCGGCCTGCTGCGCATCAACGCGCCGTTGACCTTCGGCATGCTGCACCTGGCGCCGCTGTGGGGACGCTTCTCGGCACTGCATCCCAAGGTCGCGCTCGACGTCACCCTCAACGATCGCGTGGTCGATCTGGTCGACGAAGGCTTCGACCTCGCAATCCGCATCACCAGCATGCCGAGTTCGCAGCTGGTGAGCCGCAAGCTGGCGTCGACCCGCATCGTGCTGTGCGCATCGCCGGCTTATCTCGAAGCGCACGGCAAGCCGGCGCATCCCGACGAGCTCACCCGACATCGCGTCATCGGCTATTCCTACTGGTCGGGACGCGACGAATGGAACTTCAGCGGCCCGGACGGCAATGTCCGCGTCCATACTTCGCCATGGATGCGCACCAACAATGGCGACACCTGTCGCGCCGCAGCGTTGAAGGACCAGGGCATCATCCTGCAACCCGATTTCCTGGTCGGTGGCGACCTCAAACAGGGATCGCTGGTCGAGCTGATGCCGGAGTACCACTCGATCGAGACCGGCATCCACGCAGTCTGGCCATCGCGCAAGCATGCGCCGATGAAGCTGCGTCGCCTGATCGATTTCCTGGCGACAGAGTTCGAAAGCCCGGTCTGGACACGTTGCTGAAGCACCGATCCATCATCGTTCCAATCATGGAACGATGTGGGCCGATTTTGGTCGCTGGTGGCGTCATCGTCCCTGTCCTAAGCTGACTCGACTTCCGCCATTGACCGGATCATCGATGAAGACGATCGCCCACGCTGATATCCGTTCCGCTGGCACGAACTATCTCCACGACATCGAGGCCGGGCATTTCGGCATGCAATCGGACGAACCCGTCGCACTCGGCGGCCAGGGCAAGGGGCCAGCGCCGTTCGATCTCTATTTGGCCTCGTTGGCGGCCTGCACAGCGATCACCCTGCGCATGTATGCCGAACGCAAGGACTGGGATCTCGGCGAGTTCTCTGCCGAATTGAAGCTCACCCGCGACGACGACGGCAGCCTGCATGTCCATCGCGTACTGCACGCGACCGGGCCGCTTGACGATGCGCAATGGCAGCGCCTGCTCGAGATCGTCGCCAACACCCCGGTGACCAAGGCGATGCGCGAAGGCGTCGACATCACCAGCGAACGCGGCAACGCGAGCACCTGACTCCATCATTCATCCTAGGAGATTGATTCCATGTCCGCTCCGGTTTCCGTACCCCCCGATCACGCCAGCGGCCCCGTGCTGGAGCTCAGCGCAGCGCGCAGCAGCATCGTCGGCAACGATCTGACGGTGAAACGCGCCCTGCCCGGCAAGCCGCGACGCATGGTCGGCGCCTGGTGCTTCCTCGACCACGCCGGACCGATGGATTACCCGCCCGATCACGGCCTCACCGTCGGCCCGCACCCGCATATCGGCTTGCAGACCTTCACCTGGATGATCGAGGGCGAAGTGATGCACCACGACAGCCTCAGCAATCGCCAGATGATCCGTCCCGGCCAAGTGAACCTGATGACCGCCGGCCGCGGCATCAGCCACGCCGAAGTGTCGCCGGGCGGCGAATCCGGGCGCATCCATGCCGCGCAGCTGTGGATCGCATTGCCGGACGAAGAACGCGATCGCGAACCGGCGTTCCAGCATTGTCCCGACATGCCGCGCATCGAGCAGGATGGCTTCGACATCACCGTTCTGGTGGGGTCGGCATTCGGACAAACCGCCGCCCCGAAGGTCTACACGCCGCTGATCGGTTTCGACCTCGAATCGAAAAACGCGGCACGCACCATGCTGGCGCTCGATCCGTCGTTCGAACACGCAGTAATGCCGCTGGAAGGCAGTGCGATCGTCAGTGGACAGGAAGTGCACGATGGTGAGTTGCTCTATCTCGGCACCGGTCGTGGCGAGATAGATATCGAGACGACTGCAGCCGGCCGCCTGCTGCTGATCGGCGGCACGCCGTTCGGCAAGGACGTGCTGCTGTGGTGGAATTTCGTCGGTCGCACCCTGGAAGACATGACCACCGCCACCGATGACTGGAACGCGGGACGCCGCTTCGGCAAGGTCGAAGGCAGCGGACTTCCGCCGCTGAAGGCGCCGGACGTTTCCGGACTGCACCTGCGCGCCTGAGTCGTGCACCCCTACCTAGGAGATCGACGATGGCCCGAATCCTCGCCCTGTCCGGCAGCCTGCGCCATGGCTCGTTCAACACCGCGCTGGCACGCGCCGCGCGTGCGCAGGCACCCGAAGGCGTGACTGTCGAAATCGCGACGTTGCACGGCATCCCGCTGTACGACGCCGACGACGAGGCCGCGCATGGCATTCCGGAAGCCGTGCAGAAACTGCGCGCGCAGATCCTCGCCAACGACGGCCTGCTGATGGTGACGCCCGAATACAACAACGGCGTGCCGGGCGTGTTCAAGAACGGCATCGACTGGCTGTCGCGATCCGGCCTCGATCTGTTCGCAGGATTGAACGTCGCGATGATTGGCGCATCGCCGAGCGGATTCGGCACCCTGCTCTCGCAAAGCCATTGGCTGCCGGTGTTGCGCACACTGAAGACGCAGTTGTGGACGGGAGGACGGATGATGGTGTCGCGCGCAAACACGCTCATCGACATGAACGGCGAAGTGTCCGACCCCGCCACGCTCAAGCTGGTCGGGGAGTTCCTGGCCGAATTCGCCCGCCATCTCGACAGCCACTAACGGAATAGCAACACGCGTCACGACAACTTCGCATAGGGTGCGGGGCGTTTTCGGCCAAAATCAGCTGGATGGATTCCTCCGACACATTCCCCGTCGTCATTGCCGGCGCCGGCTTCTGCGGACTCGCGCTCGCCGCGCAGTTGCTGGAGCGCGGCCAGGCGGTGGTGCTGATCGGTCATGCCGCGAATTTCGGCCGCGGCACCGCCTATGGCGATGCCTGGCGCGGGCACCTGCTCAACGTGCCGGCCGATCGCATGGGCCTGCGCGCGGATGCGCCGGCAGCATTCGCCGAATGGCTGGACCTGCAGGGCGATGCGCGCCGCCAATTTCGGCCGCGCCTGGAGTTCGGCGACTATCTCGCCCACGAGCTCGATGGGTTGCGCATGCGCCATGGCAATCGACTGCGGTGCATCGAAGCAGGCATCACCGCGATCTCGCGCGGCACCGATGCACGCTGGCACATCGCCATCGATTCCGGTGAAACGCTGGAAAGCGATCGTCTCGTCCTCGCGCTCGGCGCCGCGAGCACGGCGAGCACGACAACCAACTGCCCCCTCATCCGCCAACCGTGGGCGCGTGATGCACTGTCGAACATCGCCGTCGACGCACCGGTACTGATCCTCGGCACCGGCCTGACGATGATCGACATGGTGCTGGCGCTGCAGGCGCAGGGCCATCGCGGCGCGATCACCGCACTCTCGCGTCGTGGACGTCTGCCGCTGCTGCATCCAGAGCCACCGTTGCCACCGACGCCGCCCTCCCCGGCATTGCTCGCGGCGCTGGAAGCCGGCGACCTGTATTTGGCACTCCGGGAGTTCCGCGCGGCCATCACTGCTGGCGCGGCGCCGGCAACGCTCGCCGATGGTCTGCGTGCGCTGATCCCGCAGCTGTGGCGCGGCTGGTCCTTGCCGACGCGCAAACGCTTCCTGCGCCATCTGCGTCCGTGGTGGGACAGCGTGCGCCATCGCGTGCCGCGCGAAGTCTTCGCCACGCTTGGTCGTTTGCGCGAAGAAGGCCGACTGCGGATTTGCGCCGGCCACTTCATTGATCATGAAAACGGCAGCGCGCGCATCCGTTGGCGCGGTGAACGCGATGATGTCGCGATCCCCGCGAGCGCCGTCATCGATGCCACGGGGCTGGACGGTGATCGCGACCGCTACACCACGCATCCTGCACTGTCGGCGCTGGTCGCCGACGGCCATCTCCGCATCGATCCGCTGGGCCTCGGCCTCGACTGCGCCGCCGATGGCAGCGTGCCGGGCGCGGACGGACTCCACCTGATCGGTTTTCTGCGCCGTGGCGAATGCTGGGAAAGCACCGCCGTGCCCGAGTTGCGCGCGCAGGCGGCTGCACTTGCGGAGCGGCTGGCGGCATACTGACGCGATACCGTACTGATCAACCACATTTCGTTCACCGCGGCCCGACCATCATCGGGACCGCACAGGTCGAAGGCTGCGCCCATGAATTCCGTCCCCTGGCAGGTCAACCTGCAGAACTCGCTCGGCACCTATCTCCCCAATCTGCTCGGCGGCATCGCCCTGCTGCTGGTCGGCTGGTTCGTCGCCCTGGTGCTGTCGGCGCTGACCCGCCGCGGGCTGATGGCGTTGGAGGTCAACGACAAGCTCAACGCCAATACCCATTCGCGCATCGACTTCGAACGCATCGCCGCACGTCTGGTGTTCTGGTTCGTGCTGCTGCTGGCGATCCTCGGGATGTTCAGCGTGCTCGACCTGCAAGGCATTTCCGGCCCCCTGAGCCTGCTGGCCGGCACCGTCATGGCGTACGTCCCGCGCCTGCTGTTGGCGATCGGGCTGGCCGCACTGGCGTGGCTGGTGGCAACGGTGATCCGCTCGCTGGTGAATCGAGCGCTTGGCGCCACCCGCCTCGACGACACCCTGTCGGAAAGCGCGGGGATGGAACCGGTCTCGGCGATCATGGGCAACGTCGCCTACTGGCTGGTGCTGCTGCTGTTCCTGCCGGCGATCGTCGGCGTGCTGCAGATCGAAGGCCTGATGGCGCCGCTGGAAAACATGACGCAGGTGATGCTCGGCATGCTGCCCAACGTCTTCGCGGCGGTGGTGATCGGCGTGCTCGGCTGGATCATCGCCAAGGTCGTGCGCGGACTGGTCACCAACCTGCTCTCGGCCACCGGCATCGACCGCATGAGCGCCAGCAACGACAGCACCCGCGACGTGCGCCTGTCGCAACTCGCCGGCACCCTGGCCTTCATCCTGGTGATCGTGCCGACCCTGGTCGCCGCGCTTGATGCGCTGAAGATCCAGTCGATCTCGCTGCCGCTCACCAACATGCTCAACATCATGGTGGCGGCGGTGCCGAACGTGCTCGCTGCGGCGGCCATCCTGCTGTTGGCGTGGTTCATCGGCCGCTTCGCCTCGGGCCTGGTGACGCGCCTGCTGGCGAACCTCGGGCTTGATCGCCTGCCGGCGCGCCTCGGCTTCGGCCAGGCGTTCGGCGACCACGCCCATCTCGGCGAGGACGGCCTTGGCGATGAGGACGAAAGCGGGGACGCCGCGCCTGCAAACACCCGCTGGTCGCTATCGGATGTCGCCGGCCATCTCGCGCTGTTCTTCATCATGTTGTTCGCAACGGTGGAAGCCGCCGACATGCTCGGCTTTGACGGCGTGCGTGATCTGTTGGAAACCTTTATCGCCTTCGGCAGCGACATCCTGCTGGGGTTGGTGATTTTCGTGGTCGGCTATTGGCTGGCCAATGTCGCTGCAACGGCGATCCAGCGCGCCAACCCTGACCATAACGCCGGCCTGTCGCAGATCGCACGCGTCGCCATCCTCGGACTGGTGATCGCGATGGGCCTGCGTGCGATGAGCATCGCCGATGACATCGTCAATCTCGCCTTCGCTTTGGTTCTGGGTGCGGTCGCAGTGGCGGTGGCGATCGCCTTTGGCGTTGGTGGCCGCGCTGCCGCCGGCCGGATTGCCGATCGCTGGGCCGACCAGATCCTCAATCGCGGCAAGGGTGGCGATCGGCACGAGTGAATGTCGGCAGGCAGGTGCGGATCGCGGTCATTGGATCTTCGGCGTTACAATGACGCATTGCACAATTGGAAGCCATCATGGGCCTCGACCTCGTCAGCACCGGCAAGAACCCGCCGGACGAAATCAACGTCATCATCGAAATCCCCAAGGACGCCGAGCCGGTCAAGTACGAGGTCGACAAGGCCAGCGGCGCGATCTTCGTGGACCGCATCCTGTCGACGCCGATGCGCTATCCGTGCAACTACGGTTACGTGCCGCACACCGTCTGCGGTGATGGCGACCCCGCCGACGTGCTGGTGATCCTGCCGCTGCCGCTGGTGCCGGGCTCAGTGATCCGCTGCATCCCGGTCGGCGTGCTGAAGATGACCGATGAAGCCGGCAGCGACGAGAAGATCATCGCGATCCCGGTGCCGAAGGTTTTCGGCGGCTATTCCCACATCAGCGACATCGAGCAGGTGTCGAAGCATTGGCTGGAACGCATCGGCCACTTCTTCGAGCACTACAAGGATCTCGAGAAGGGCAAGTGGGTAAAGCTGGAAGGCTGGGGCAACGCGGCCGAAGCCAAGCAGGTCCTGGTCGACGCGATGAAGCGCTACGAAGACAGCGCCGAGAAGCCGAATTTCTGAAATCGGTCTCGGCTGGTAACGAGCGCATTTGCTCTTCCGCTTGAAATCCGCCACCGGCGGCGCCCATGCGGTTCGTCCGTAGCGCCGACTGTACGCATCAGACGGATGCTGCGTACGAGCCTACATGGATGTATTCACGGCGTATCGGCGGCTGCAGACAACCGCGATAGGCGCATAGCCGGACGAGATCATTTCTTCGCCGGCACCATCGGCTGGTTGCTTCCGGCTTGATACGGATACTTGGCGAACACCGCGGTGATCGTCTTGTCGATGTTGGCGGCGCGCTCCTGTGCGTTCATGCGCGTCACCGTGGCGATCGCGTCGCCCGTCCACACCATGCGGTTCTGCTTCGCATCCACCAGGTCGATGCTCAGCGTGCCTTCCTGATAGTTGCTGACCTGCATCTGGTCATACCACACTGGCACCGCGACATAGGCGCGGCGGCGATAGCTGTAGAGCACCTGGACATCGCTCATCGGTACGCTGTACACCGCGGTGCGATCACGCACCACGCCCTGGAAGTTCACCTGAAGGTCGGGCGACTTTTCGCTATAGGTGTACCCATGCGCCGTCATCTCGCGACGCACGTTGTCCTTGATGCGATCGGTGATCCAACTGGCGTAGCCGGACTGCTCCATCGCCAGCGGGGTGTAGAAGCCCCAAGTGCGATAGCGGCCGAAATCGGCGGATGGATCCTGGTCGGTCTTGACGTAGGGGCCACTGGCACACGCCGCGAGCAGCAGGGTGGCGGCCAGCACTGCCGCCGTGGCAATTTTCTTGAACATGATGGGCTCTCCCTTGGCGTTCATGGCTGCAGTTTAGAACGTCCGCTGTAAACAGTGCGTGTCATCCCCGTACCGTTGCCGCGCGTTCACCAGGGGTAGCCCGGAACCATGCCTTATTCGGCGCGGTACACCTGTGCGCCCTGTTCGAGGAATTCCTTCGATTTTTCGGCCATGCCGGTTTCGAGCGCCTTCGCTTCGTCGACGCCATGTTCGGCGGCGTAGTCGCGCACGTCCTGGGTGATCTTCATCGAACAGAAGTGCGGGCCGCACATCGAGCAGAAATGCGCCAGCTTGTGCGCGTCCTTGGGCAGGGTTTCGTCGTGGAATTCCTTGGCCTTCTCGGGATCGAGTCCGAGATTGAACTGGTCTTCCCAACGGAACTCGAAACGCGCCTTGCTCAACGCGTTGTCGCGCACCTGCGCGCCGGGGTGGCCCTTGGCGAGATCCGCGGCATGTGCAGCGATCTTGTAGGCCATGATGCCGTCGCGCACGTCCTGGCGATTGGGCAGGCCGAGGTGCTCCTTGGGCGTGACGTAGCAAAGCATCGCGGTGCCATACCAGCCGATCATCGCCGCGCCGATCGCGCTGGTGATGTGGTCGTAGCCGGGCGCGATGTCGGTGGTCAGCGGGCCGAGCGTATAGAACGGCGCCTCGCCGCATTCGCTCAGCTGCTTGTCCATGTTTTCCTTGATCAGCTGCATCGGCACGTGGCCGGGCCCTTCAATCATGGTCTGGACGTCGTGCTTCCACGCGATCTTCGTCAGCTCGCCCAGCGTTTCCAGCTCGCCGAACTGCGCAGCGTCGTTGGCATCGGCGATCGAGCCCGGGCGCAGACCGTCGCCCAGCGAGAAGGCCACGTCGTAGGCCTTCATGATGTCGCAGATGTCCTCGAAATGCGTGTAGAGGAAGTTTTCCTTGTGGTGGGCCAGGCACCACTTGGCGAGGATGGAGCCACCACGCGAGACGATGCCGGTGACGCGCTTGGCCGTCAACGGCACATAGCGCAGCAAGACACCGGCGTGGATGGTGAAGTAGTCGACGCCCTGCTCGGCCTGTTCGATCAACGTGTCGCGGAAGATTTCCCAGGTGAGTTCCTCCGCACGGCCATCAACCTTTTCCAGCGCCTGGTAGATCGGTACCGTGCCGATCGGCACCGGAGAGTTGCGGATGATCCACTCGCGGGTTTCGTGGATGTGCTTGCCGGTCGACAGGTCCATCACCGTGTCGCCGCCCCAGCGGATCGCCCACACCAGCTTCTCGACTTCCTCGGCGATCCCCGACGACACCGCGCTGTTGCCGATGTTGGCGTTGATCTTGGTCAGGAAGTTGCGGCCGATGATCATCGGCTCGCTTTCGGGATGGTTGATGTTGTTGGGCAGGATGGCGCGGCCGCGCGCGATTTCATCGCGCACGAATTCCGGGGTGATGATCTTCTGGATCGATGCACCGAAGGATTCGCCCGGATGCTGGCGCAGCAGATGGGCTTCACGCACGGCGTCCAGGCGCTGGTTCTCGCGGATCGCGACGAACTCCATTTCCGGAGTGACGATGCCGCGCTTGGCGTAGTGCATCTGCGACACGTTGGCGCCGGCCTTGGCACGACGCGGCAGCATGCGGCCGGGGAAACGCACGATGTCGAGCTTTGGATCATGCTCGCGGGCACGGCCGAATTCGGAACTCAGCGCCGACAGTTGTTCGGTATCGCCGCGCTCTTCGATCCACCTCGCGCGCAGCGCCGGCAAGCCGATGGCGAGATCGATGTGCGCCGCAGGATCGGTGTAGGGCCCGGAACAGTCGTAAACCGAAACAGGAGGATTGTCCTCGCCACCGAACAGGGTCGGCGTCTTGGTCAGCGCGATCTCACGCATGGGCACGCGCAGGTCGGGGCGCGACCCTTCGACATGGATCTTGCGCGAACCGGGAATCGGGCGCGTCACCTCGGACGACAGTTGTTCGGCCTGGCGCAGGAGTTCGGTGGGGAGGGCATTCATCGGCAATTCGTCCAGTGGCCGGCCGCGAGGGATTCGCAAGCCGCGAACGAAGCGAAGGCGCAGGAGCGCCAAGTCGGCACTGCCGCGAAGCTTCCCTACACCGGTGTCAGCCGGATCAGGTTCGAAGGGTGTTTCTCAACCACCGGCCGGTGGTACCCCCGCTTCTGGACAAATTAGACCATATCGGGCCCTGCCCGGCGATCAGGCGCCGTCGAGCAAGGCCCTGTCGCGTACTGCACCCTTGTCGGCACTGGTCGCCAACAACGCATAGGCCTTGAGCGCCGTCGAAACCTTGCGCGCACGCGGAAGTGCGGGCTTCCAGCCAGATGCGTCCTGTTCGGCACGGCGCGTGGCGAGTTGCGCTTCGTCCACCAGCAATTCGATCGAACGCTGGGGGATATCGATGCGGATGCGGTCGCCATCGCGCACCAACCCGATCGCGCCACCCGCCGCGGCTTCGGGCGAGACATGGCCGATCGACAGGCCAGAGGTTCCACCGGAAAAACGCCCATCCGTGAGCAAGGCGCATTGCTTGCCCAGCCCTTTCGATTTCAGGTACGAGGTCGGATACAACATTTCCTGCATGCCCGGCCCGCCCTTCGGTCCTTCGTAGCGAATCACCACCACGTCGCCGGGTCGCACTTCGTCGCCGAGGATCCCCTTCACCGCTGCGTCCTGGCTTTCGTAGACGCGGACGACACCTTCGAAAACGTGGATCGACTCGTCGACACCGGCGGTTTTCACCACGCAACCGTCCAGCGCGATGTTGCCGTGGAGCACCGCGAGTCCACCTTCCTTCGAATAGGCGTGGGCGACGTCGCGGATGCAGCCCTCGGCGCGGTCATCATCGAGCGACGGCCAGCGCGTCGACTGGCTGAAGGCTGTTTGCGTCGGAATGCCGGCGGGGCCCGCCTTGTAGAAGGTCGCCACATTCTCGTCCGCGGTTCGCGTGATGTCCCATTTTGAAATGGCATCGCCCAGCGTCTTTGCGTGTACGGTGGCAACATCGGTGTGCAGCAATCCACCGCGTGCGAGTTCGCCGAGGATGGCGATGATGCCACCGGCGCGATGGACGTCTTCGATGTGGTATTTCTGCGTATTCGGCGCGACCTTGCACAGCTGCGGCACCCGCCGGGACAGGCGATCGATGTCGCGCATGCTGAAGTCGACTTCGCCTTCCTGTGCCGCCGCCAGCAGGTGGAGGATGGTATTAGTCGATCCGCCCATCGCGATATCGAGCGTCATCGCATTCTCGAACGCCGCAAACGTCGCAATGCCGCGCGGCAATGCCGTTCCATCTTCCGCGCCATACCAGCGATGGCAGAGTTCGACCGCGGTCCGACCGGCACGCAGGAACAACTCCTCGCGGTCCGCATGCGTGGCAACCACGGTGCCGTTCCCGGGCAGCGCAAGTCCCAATGCTTCCATCAGGCAGTTCATCGAATTGGCGGTGAACATGCCGCTGCACGACCCGCACGTCGGGCAAGCGCTGCGTTCGACCGCGGCAACCTGTTCGTCGGACGCATCGGGATCGGCAGCCATCACCATCGCATCGATCAGGTCAAGCTTGTGGTCGGCGAGGCGCGTCTTGCCGGCTTCCATCGGCCCGCCGGACACGAACACCGCCGGGATGTTCAGGCGCAACGCCGCCATCAGCATGCCGGGCGTGATCTTGTCGCAGTTGGAAATGCACACGAGCGCATCGGCACAATGCGCATTGACCATGTACTCGACCGAGTCCGCGATGATCTCGCGCGACGGCAGTGAATAGAGCATGCCATCGTGACCCATGGCGATGCCGTCATCGACGGCGATGGTGTCGAATTCGCGTGCGACGCCACCAACGCGCTCGATTTCGCGCGCGACGAGTTGCCCGAGATCCTTCAGGTGCACATGTCCCGGCACGAACTGGGTGAACGAATTGGCGATCGCGATGATCGGCTTGCCGAAATCCCCATCCTTGAGGCCGGTGGCGCGCCACAGCGCGCGGGCGCCGGCCATGTTGCGACCGTGGGTGGAGGTACGGGAACGATAGTCGGGCATGACGCAACCTGCAGGAATTTCGTGAAAAAACACTGGAGAACCCGATTCTGCGGCGTTTCCATGGTTTCAGTTGCAACGATGCGTCATGACGAATCGGCATAACGGATCAGGTTGACAAGCGCATTCACCTCGTGGTTTCCTCCTACCCATGCTGCGTTGCCACATGCCACTTGCCAGCGACACCCCGACCGCCATCCCGGCGGCCATTCTCGTACTCGTCCTTATTACCTCGCCCACAGGTGCGGGACGATCCGGCGTGTAAGACCAGAAACAAACGACCGAATCGCAAAACCCCGCACCGCAAGGTGCGGGGTTTTTCATTTTCGGGCCTGCAATTTCAAACGAAACCATTTCACACCCCCAACCGGAACCATCGCCATGACCAGCAACAAACCCAGGATCGCCATCGTCGGATACGGAAGTCAGGGCCGTGCCCATGCACTCAACCTTCGTGACTCCGGCTTCGATGTCACCGTCGGCCTTCGACCGGGCGGCCCCACCGAGATGAAGGCGAAAGCCGACGGATTCACGGTGAAATCCCCCGCAGAAGCGGTGAAGGACGCCGAACTCGTCGCCGTGCTCACGCCCGACATGGTGCAGCCGCAGCTCTATGGCGAAGTGATCGAACCGAACATCGCCAAGGGCGCCTGCCTGCTGTTTGCGCACGGTTTCAACGTGCATTACGGCCAGATCAGCCCGCGCGAAGACCTCGATGTCGTGCTCGTCGCGCCCAAGGGCCCGGGCGCGCTGGTGCGCCGCGAATACGAAATCGGCCGCGGCGTGCCGTCGGTCTACGCAGTGCATCAGGACAAGTCGGGCAATGCCGAGCAGCTCGCGCTCACCTACTGCGCCGGCATCGGCGGCGCACGCCAGAACGCGATCAAGACCACGTTCAAGGAGGAGACCGAAACCGACCTGTTCGGCGAACAGGCCGTGCTGTGCGGTGGTGCCACCAAACTGGTGCAGGCCGGCTGGGAAACGCTGGTCGAGGCCGGTTACCAACCGGAAGTCGCCTATTACGAATGCCTGCACGAACTGAAGCTGATCGTCGATCTGTTCTATGAAGGCGGCATCACCCGCATGCACGAATTCATCAGCGAGACTGCGCAATATGGCGCACTCACGCGTGGTCCGTACGTCGTTGACGACAACACCCGCGCGCAGATGAAGAAGGTGCTCACCGAGATCCAGGACGGCACCTTCGCCCGCCAGTGGATCGCCGAATACGCCGCCGGCAACGCCAACTACAAGGCGATGAAGCAGGCCGACCTCGATCATCCGATCGAAGCGGTCGGCAAGAAACTGCGCGCCAACATGAAGTGGCTGGCGTCGTCGCCTGCGCAACCGGCCAAGCCGGCAGCGCAGGCTGAAGCGAAACAGAGCGAGGCTGCGTGATGAACGGCGCCCGCTGGCTGGCACAGGCTCTTGTCGCGGAAGGCGTCGACACGCTGTTCGGGTATCCCGGCGGCGCGATCATGCCCTTTTACGACGCCCTCCATGGCGCACCGGAACTGAAGCACGTCCTGGTTCGCCACGAGCAGGGTGCGGCGTTCGCCGCGAATGGCTATGCGCGTGCCAGCGGGCGCGTCGGTGTCTGCGTGGCGACATCGGGTCCCGGCGCCTCGAACCTGGTGACCGGGATTGCCGATGCGATGCTGGATTCGGTGCCGATGGTGGTGATCACCGGGCAGGTGCCGACATCCCTGATGGGCACCGACGCCTTCCAGGAACTCGACGTATTCGGAATGATGATGCCGATGGTGAAGCACAGCTTCATCGCGCGGCGCATCGATGACCTGCCCCGCATTGTCGGCGAAGCGTTCCGGATCGCACGCTCCGGCCGTCCCGGCCCGGTGCTGATCGACCTGCCGAAGGACGTGCAGCTCGCCGATGCCGCACATCTGCCAAACCACGCACCGTCCACACCCGATGCCACGGAAACGCCAACGGATGCTTTTCTGCACGAAGCATTGGCGCTGATTTCACAAGCCGATCGCCCGGTCCTCTACGGCGGTGGTGGTATCGCCCTTGGCGATGCCCTGTCGGCGTTCCGCACCTTCGTCGATGCCACGCAAATCCCGACCGTGCTGACGTTGAAGGGCCTGGGCGCATTGCCGAGCCGTCACCCGTTGAATCTTGGCATGCTGGGCATGCATGGCAGTCGCGCCGCCAACCTGGCGGTGCAGGAATGCGACGTGCTGATCGTGGTCGGCGCGCGTTTTGACGATCGCGCCACGGGCAAACTCGCCGAATTCGCACCGAACGCGCGTGTCGTCCACATGGACATCGACGCCTGCGAACTCGGAAAATTGCGCCACGCCGATGCCGCCGTGCGCGGCGACATCGTCACCACCCTCACCAAACTGACGCTGCCCTGCGCGGCGCATCTGCATGGCCGCCACGGGCCCGCGCGCCGCAGCTGGCGCGCAAATTGCCAGGAACGTGCGCGTCTGCACGCGGCGCGCTACGACGCACCCGGTGATGGCGTGTTCGCGCCGGCGATGTTGAAGCGACTGTCGGAGATCGCGCCTGACGCGATTGTGTCCTGCGATGTCGGCCAGCACCAGATGTGGGTGGCGCAGCACTGGCAACTCGACGATCCGCGCAAGCACCTGACCAGCGGCGCACTCGGCGCGATGGGCTTCGGCCTGCCTGCGGCGATCGGCGCGCAAATGCAGGACCCGGACGCACGCGTGATCTGCGTCAGCGGCGATGGCTCGTTCCTGATGAATGTGCAGGAACTGGCGACGCTGCGCCGCTACGGCTTGCCAGTGAAGATCGTGCTGCTCGACAACCAGGCGCTGGGCATGGTCCGCCAGTGGCAGGAGCTGTTCTTCGACAAGCGGTATTCCGAAATCGACCTCTCCGACAACCCCGATTTCACCGCAGTCGCGCGCGCCTTCGGCATCGAGGCGTTGCACGTCGAACGCGCCGCCGACATGGACAGCGCCTTGCAGGCCTTGCTCGACGCCAAGGGCCCGGCGCTGCTGCACGTCGCCATCGACACCGCGACCAATGTGTGGCCGCTGGTGCCACCCAACCGCAACAACGCCGAAATGCTCGATCCGCAGCTCGATACGACTCAGCCAACACATCCCCATTTGGAGAAACCCCGTGCGCTATCAGCTTGATCTCACCTTGCGCCAGGCCGAGGGTGCGCTCGCGCGCGTGCTCGGCACCACCGAACGTCGCGGCTTCTCGCCGTTGAGCGTGGATGGCGAAACCCAATCCGACGGTGATCGCTGGCATCTGCGCATGACCGTCGAAGGGGAACGCGCGCCGGAATCGCTGCAGCAACAACTGGCGAAGCTGTACGACTGCCTCGCCGTGGAGGTGTCGCCATGTCGTTGAGCGATGCCGACCTCGTCGCCCCCGCGCGCGAAACCGAATCGGCATCCCCCCGCGTGGTTCCGCCGCAGGTCTGGTTCGATGGCCGCTTCGTCGCGGCCGACAGCGATCGCGCACCGCTGACCACCCATGCGATGCATTACGGCAGTGGCGTGTTCGAAGGCATTCGCGCCTATGCGACCAGCGATGGCGGCAGCGCAGTGTTCCGCCTGCCAGAACACCTGGAACGCATGCGCAAGGGATGCGAACTGCTGGGCATCGCGTTCGACGTCGATGTCGCCACCCAGGCGACACTGGCCGTGCTGCGCCAGAACGGACATCGCGACGCCTATGTGCGCCCGCTGGCGTGGTGCGGCACCGGCTCGATCGGCCTCGACGTATCGTCGGTGGACAAGCACCTGATGGTCGCGACCTTTCCCACCAACGTCCATTTATCCGGCGAAAAAGTGAAGCTCGGCACTTCGTCGTGGCGACGCAACCCGGCGACCTCGCTGCCGCCGCTGAAACTGTGCGGTGCCTACGTCAATTCGATCCTGGCCAAGCATGAAGCGAAACAGCGCGGTTGCAACGAAGCGCTGTTCGTCGATGAACAAGGGCGCGTCGTCGAATGCACCGGCGCCAATGTCTTCATGGTGCGCGGCGGCCACATCACAGCCGTCGAACACCGTGATGCACTGGCCGGCATCACCCGCGACACCATCGTCGCGCTGACCGGCGCCGAATCGCGTCAGGTGCGCCACGACGAATTGCTGGATGCCGACGAGGTCTTCGTGGTCGGGACCGCGGCCGAGGTCACGCCGATCGATGAACTCGATGATCGCACTTACCCCGACCAGCGCGTTGGGCGTGAAGTGGCGGAACTCTATCGACGCGTGGTGCGCGGGGAAGATCCCCGCCATGCCCGCTGGCTGACGCGCGTCTGAGTGATGGACATCGACGTAGCCAGCGCATTGCCCGTGACCGCCGCCGACGTGCTGGCGGCACAGGCTCGGCTGCGTCGCTATCTCGATCCCACCCCGTTGCATTACGCCGAACGCTTCGGCTGCTGGTTGAAACTGGAAAACCTGCAACGCACCGGTTCCTACAAGGTGCGCGGCGCAATGAATGCCTTGCTGGCAATGCGCGAACGTGGCGATGGCCGCACCACCATCGCTGCTTCTGCCGGCAACCATGCACAGGGATTGGCATGGGCGGCGTATCGGCTCGGCATGCAAGCGATCACCGTGATGCCGCGCTGCGCGCCGGAAACCAAGATCGCCGGCGTTGCCCATTGGGGCGCGACCGTGCGCCTGCATGGCGACAGTTACGACGAAGCCAAGGCGTTCGCCGCCGAACTCGCCGCACAACATGATTATCGCTTGCTGTCGGCCTTCGATGATCCCGACGTAATTGCAGGCCAGGGAACGGTCGGGCTGGAGATTGCAGCGCTGATGCCGGACGTGGTGGTGGTGCCAATCGGTGGCGGCGGCCTCGCCTCCGGCGTCGTGCTGGCGCTGAAATCGCAAGGAGTGCGGGTGATCGGCGCGCAGGTCGAACACGTCGACTCGATGGCGCGCGCGCTGCGTGGTGATCACGACGTGCGCGAACCCGCGATGACGCTGGCCGACGGCGTGCGGGTGAAAGTGCCCGGCGCGTTGACGCAGCAAGTGCTGGGTGAACTGCTGGACGACGTGGTGATCGTGCGCGAAGCCGAGCTACGCGAAACCTTGGTGCGCCTGGCACTGGAAGAGCACGTGATCGCCGAAGGCGCCGGCGCATTGGCGTTGGCAGCCGGTCGTCGCGTCGCCGGCAAGCGCAAGTGCGCGGTAGTGTCCGGCGGCAATGTCGATGCCGGCGTATTGGCGCAGCTGCTGTGCGACGTGCGTCCGCGTGCGCCACGCAGGCCACGCCGGCGAGTGCAGGAATCATTGCCGGAAAGTCCGGCGCGGATGCTCGACGAACTGGCCGTTGCCACGACCAAACGCCCACGACTTAGACCGGCTGTCGTGACGGCGAACACCGCAACGACAGCCCGGAACACCACCCCTATATCTGCATCCACGCCAATAGAGATCGCCTGACGTGAACGACTCCTCCCCCAGCGACATCACACACATTTCCGCGCAACCCATTCGAATTTTCGATACCACCCTGCGCGATGGCGAGCAATCGCCCGGCTTCACCATGAACGCCGAACAGAAGATCCTGTTCGCGCATGCCCTGGCGGATCTCGGCGTCGACATCATCGAATCCGGGTTTCCCAACAGCTCGCCAGCCGATTTCAATGCAGTGCGCACCATCGCCCGCGAAGTCCGCGGCAGCACCATCGCCGCACTCGCACGCTGCCACCCTGCCGACATCGAAGCCTGCGCCAGCGCTCTGCAACACGCCGCCGCGCCACGCATCCACGTCTTCATTTCAACCAGTCCACTGCATCGCCAGCACAAACTCGGCATGAGCCGGGAGCAGGTGATCGAGCACGTGATCATGGGCGTGTCGTTGGCACGCAAGCACATCGATGACGTCGAATTCTCCGCCGAGGACGCCTCGCGCACCGAGCGCGAATTCCTGGTCGAAGTATTCAATGCCGCCGTTGAAGCTGGCGCACGCACGCTCAACGTGCCCGATACCGTCGGCTACGGCACGCCCGGCGAAATCCGTGCGCTGTTCGAATACCTGCGCGCAAATGTCAAAGGTGCCGAGAACGTGGTGTTCAGCACTCACTGCCACAACGATCTCGGCCTTGCCGTCGCCAACTCGCTGGCTGCGGTCGAAGGTGGTGCACGCCAGATCGAATGCGCGATCAACGGCATCGGCGAACGCGCCGGCAATGCCGCGTTGGAGGAGCTGGCGATGGCGTTGAAGGTGCGTGGCGGCTGGTACGACGCGACGACGCGCATCGACACCACACGCCTGCTCGCAACCTCGCGCCTGCTGTCGCGCATCACCGGAATCCAGGTCCAGCGCAACAAGGCGATCGTCGGCGTCAATGCCTTCGCTCACGAATCGGGCATCCATCAGCACGGCATGCTGAAGAATCGCGACACCTACGAGATCATGCGTCCGCAGGACGTCGGCTGGGTGGATTCGCAACTGGTGTTGGGTCGCCACAGCGGCCGTGCCGCCGTCGCCGATCGCCTGCGCAAGCTGGGCTACGTGCTGGAAGACGCGCAACTCGACCAACTGATCGCGGAAGCAAAAGCACTGACCCAGACCCAGCATGCGATCAGCGACCGCGACCTGCAACGACTGGTGGAAGGCGAACAATTCGGCCCCGGCTGGCGCGTCTCCGCACTGAGCCTGACCGACTACGGCAAGCGCACGCGCGCCCATGTCGATCTCTCCGATCCCGACGGTCGCCACGTCATCCACAGCGCCGAAGGCGAAGGCCCGGTCGCGGCGATGTTCGCGGCGCTGGCGCAGGCCACCGGTGTCGAGTTCGAGCTGGAAAGCTACGAAGTGCACAGCATGGGCGTCGGCGCGGATGCACGCGGCGAGGCCAACCTCAGCGCGCGCATCGATGGCGAGACCATGACCGGCCAGGGCACCAGCCGTGATGTGCTGGAAGCCAGCGCAATCGCTTGGCTCGACATCGCCAATCGCGTGTTGCGCGGAACCCGCGCCGAACCGCGCGTCGCTGCCACCGCATGAATCCCGAATCCCATTCCTCTCTTCCGATGAACACCTCCATGCCCCGGACACTGCTCGACAAATTGTGGGACGCGCATGTCGTCGCACCCGAACAAGACGGTGTTCCCGCCGTGCTCTACATCGACCTCCACCTGATCCACGAAGTCACTTCGCCGCAGGCCTTCGCCGAACTCGAAGCGCGTGGACTGAAGCTGCATCGCCCCGACCGCACCAAGGCGACGCTCGACCATTCGACGCCAACCCTGGCCGCGGATGCCGACGGCAACCCGCCTTACGTCAACGACGACGCTCGTGCCCAGGTGGACACGTTGCGCGATAACTGCCGGAAATTCGGCGTCGAATTGTTCGACTACGGCAGCGCGCATCGCGGCATCGTCCACGTCATCGGGCCGGAGTTGGGACTGACGCAGCCGGGCATGACCATCGTCTGCGGCGACAGCCACACCGCCACCCACGGCGCGTTCGGCGCGCTGGCCTTCGGCATCGGTACCAGCGAAGTCGGTCACGTGATGGCCACGCAAAGCCTGCTGCAGCACAAACCGAAGACACTTTCGATCACCATCGACGGCGAACTCGCGCCCGGCGTGACGGCGAAAGACCTGATCCTGCATGTGATCGGGGTGATCGGCGTCAATGGCGGCACCGGCCACGTCATCGAATATCGTGGTTCGACAATCCGCGCGTTGTCGATGGACGAGCGCATGACCGTCTGCAACATGTCGATCGAAGCCGGCGCGCGTGCGGGCTTGGTCGCGCCCGATGACACCACCTTTGAATATCTGCGCAATAGGCCGCGCGCACCGCACGGAACCGCATTCGATGACGCCATCGCGCAATGGCGGCGATTCCACAGCGATGACGGGGCGGTATTCGATCGCGAAGTGCACATCAATGCCAGCGATATCCGCCCGACCATCACCTGGGGCACCCATCCCGGCCAAGTCGTCGCACTTGATGCCCGCGTTCCCGCGGATGGCGACAGCGATATCGACAAGGCGCGTCATTACATGGGCTGGGAGGCCGGCGCCACCGTCGCCGGTCGTGCAGTCGATGTCGTGTTCATTGGCAGCTGCACCAATTCGCGCCTGAGCGACCTGCGCGCCATGGCCGATGTGCTGCGCGGCCGACGCGTGCACCCCCGGGTGCGCATGCTGGTCGTGCCTGGTTCTGGGCAAGTGAAACGCGATGCGGAAGCCGAAGGCATCGACGCGATCGTGCGTGCCGCTGGCGCCGAGTGGCGCGAACCTGGTTGCTCGATGTGCATCGCCATGAATGGCGATCTCGTCGGGCCGGGGCAACTTGCCGTCTCCACCAGCAACCGCAACTTCGAGGGACGTCAAGGCAAAGGCGCGCGCACCGTTCTGGCATCGCCCGCCACTGCCGCTGCCTGCGCGATTGCCGGCAAAATCACCGATCCACGCACGTTCCTGCAAACGGAGGCTGCGTGATGGCCGCGTTCACCACCCTCGTCTCGCGCACCGTCGTGTTGCCCCAGCGCAACATCGACACCGACCAGATCATTCCCGCGCGTTTTCTCACCACCACCGAGCGCAAGGGCCTCGGAAAGCACGCCTTCAGCGATTGGCGCACCCTTCCCGACGGCTCACCGGACCCTGCGTTTCCGTTCAACCAGTTCGCCAATGCCAGCGCTCGCATTCTTGTCGCCGGGCGCAATTTCGGCTGCGGATCGTCGCGCGAACACGCGCCGTGGGCACTGACCGACCTCGGCTTGCGGGCAGTGATCAGCAGCGAGATCGCCGACATCTTTCGCAGCAATGCACTGAAGAACGGCCTGCTGCCGATCGTCCTCGACGATGCCGTGGTCGATGAATTGCTCGACAGTCCCGGCATCGAACTTGCGATCGATGTCGCTGCGCGCAGCATCACCCTGCCCGACGGCCGCAGCTTCCGCTTCCCGCTGGATACGTTCGCGCAGACCTGCCTGCTCGAAGGCGTCGATCAGCTCGGTTACCTCTTGAAACAGCTCCCCGCCATCGAACGTTTCGAAAACGCCCGACAACACGCGTCCATGGAGACTGCCCATGCAAGCTGAAATCCTCGTCCTGCCCGGTGACGGCATCGGCCCCGAAGTCACTACCGCCGCAGTCGCGGTGCTGCGCAATGTCGCTGCACGCCACGGCCACAAATTCACGTTCACCGAAAAACTGATCGGAGGCGCCGCGATCGATGCCACCGGCGAGCCATTGCCTGCAGACACGCTGGCCGCCGCGAAGAAGGCCGATGCCGTGTTGCTCGGCGCGGTCGGTGGTCCCAAGTGGTCGGATCCGAAAGCGAAAGTGCGCCCCGAACAAGGCCTGCTCGCCATCCGCAAGGCGCTCGGCCTGTACGCCAACCTGCGCCCGGTGAAGCCGCATCCCGTCGCATTTTCCGCATCGCCAATCAAGCCGCACCTGCTGCAGGGCGTCGATCTGATCGTGGTGCGCGAACTCACCGGCGGCATCTATTTCGGCGACAAGCAACGGACTGCGGACTCCGCCAGCGACTTGTGCACATATAGTGTCGAAGAGGTCGAACGGGTGATCCGCCGCGCCTGCCGCCTTGCCATGCAGCGCAATCGTCACGTCACATCCGTCGACAAGGCCAACGTTCTGGAAACTTCACGACTGTGGCGCGAAGTCGCGACCCGCGTCGTCCACGACGAATTCCCCGAGATCACGCTGGAACACCAGCTGGTCGATTCGATGGCGATGCACCTGCTGGCGCGTCCGCGCGAGTACGACGTCATCGTCACCGAGAACATGTTCGGCGACATCCTCACCGACGAAGCCTCGATGCTGGCGGGGTCGATGGGCCTGCTGCCGTCGGCATCGCTGGGCGCAGGCCGCGTCGGTCTGTATGAGCCGATCCACGGTTCCGCACCCTACATCGCCGGTCGCGGCATCGCCAATCCCTATGCGGCGATCCTGAGCGCAGCAATGCTGCTGCGCCATTCGTTGGGGTTGGAGGACGAAGCGAACTGCGTCGAACATGCGGTGGCGTCCGCGCTTGCCGCTGGCAACCTCACCGCCGATCTCGCCAAGCCGGAATCGGCGATCGGCACGGAAGCGGCGACGCGCGCGGTGCTCGATCACTTCCCGCTGCCCTGCCAGGTCGCCGAGCTGCGTGACTGACGAATGGATTGTTTCATCCGAAAATTCATTTGACACAACGCAAGACGCCCGTTGACACTCGATCCATGCACGCCACATTCGCCATCGCCGCGCCGACCACCACCATTACCACCGGTACCCGGTGTCGGGTGCGGCTGGGCGACATGGACTGAATCCATCACCCCGTCCCGCATCCGAACCGGATGCGGGGCAACCCCTTCCGGCTGCTGCGGGGCTCACCAGGAGCCTTTGCAATGCCCTTTCATGCCCACAAGTTCGGTGGCAGCAGCGTCGCCAGCGCCAAGCGCATCCATAACGTTGCGTCATTGCTGCAAGCGTCCAGTTCACCACGCATCGCCGTCGTCTCGGCGATGCAGGGCGTGACCGATCGCCTGACCGCCCTCGCCAACGCCGCACTCGCCACCAAACCGTGGCGCCACGACTGGACGACATTGCGCGAACACCAGCTGCACGCCGCACGCGAACTCCATGCAGATGATGCCGTGCAAGCCTGGCTGGAACGCGAACTGCAGGCGCTGCACGCGCTGTTGTCCGCCCCCTCGCCACAACCGGAATGGTTCGCACAGGTACAAGGGTTTGGCGAAGTGTGGTCGTCGCGCATGCTGCAGGTCGCACTGGGTGGTGAGGCGAGCGGCTGGGCGCGGCTCGATGCGCGCGACGTGCTGGTGGTGCATCCCGGAGAACTCGGCGTCGGCATCGATTGGGTCTCGAGCCGCCACAATCTTGCTGCGTGGCGCAAGGCGCATTGCCAGCCTAACGTGGTGATCACCGGCTTCATCGCCCGCGATGACAACGGCGCAATCACCACGCTGGGCCGCAACGGCAGCGACTACTCGTCGGCCATCTTCGCGGTGCTGTTCGATGCCGACGAACTCACCATCTGGACCGATGTCGACGGCGTGCTCAGCGCCGATCCACGCCTGGTGCCCGATGCCGTCTGCCTGGAAACGATGTCCTACGCCGAGGCCTGCGAGCTCGCCTATTTCGGCGCCAAGGTGCTGCATCCGCAGACGATGGCCCCGGCGATGCAGGCCGGTCTGCCAATCCGCATCCGCAACACGCTCAATCCCGCGGCGCCCGGCACACTGATCAGCGAAACATCGGAACCGGCAGCGTCACCGGTCAAGGGGTTGTCGCTGGTCCCCAACATGGCCGTCCTCGAACTCGCAGGCGCGGGATTGATCGGCGTACCCGGCACCGCCGAACGCATGTTCGCCGCGCTGCATGCCGAAGGCGTGTCGGTAACGATGATTTCGCAAGGATCATCCGAGCATTCGATCTGCTGTGTGGTGCGCGCCGACCAGGCCGAACGCGGACGCGCCGCGGTGCTCGCCGCCTTCCATGTCGCGATCGCCAATGGCCAGGTCGAGGGTGTGCGCGTCACCACCGGGATCGCCGTGCTCGCTGCCGTCGGCGACGGCATGGTCGGCACGCAGGGCGTATCGGCGCGACTGTTCGCAGGGCTGGCACAGGCTGGCGTCAACATCCGAGCAATTGCGCAGGGCGCCAGCGAGCGCAACATCTCCGTCGCCATCTCCGCAGCGGACGCCACCCGCGGCTTGCGTGCCGTGCATTCCGCGTTCTGGCTGTCACAGCAGACGCTGTCGGTGGGCATCATTGGCCCGGGCAATGTCGGACGTGCACTGCTGGCGCAACTGGCGCAGTCAGCGGCACAGCGCAACGGAACTGGCAGCGGCGGATTCGATCTGCGCCTGCGCGCCATCGCCAATAGCCGACGCATGCATGTCTCGCATCGCGCGCTCGATCCTTACGATACCGATGCCCTGCTGGAAGATGGTGAAGCGCTCGACCTCGATCACTTCGCCGCGCATGTCCATGCCGCCCACCTGCCGCACGCGATGATTGTCGATTGCAGTGGCAGCGATGCCGTTGCCGCCCGCTACGCGGATTGGCTCACTGCAGGCATCCACGTGGTGACACCGAACAAGCAGGCTGGCAGCGGTTCGCTCGATCGCTGGCGGGCGATCCGCGCGGCGACGCGGCATGGTGGACATTTCCGCTACGAAGCCACCGTCGGCGCCGGGCTTCCGGTGATCCAGACCCTGCGCAACCAGCTCGACACCGGCGACGAACTACTGGAAGTCGAAGGCGTGTTCTCGGGCACGTTGGCGTGGTTGTTCAACAGCTTCGATGGCAGTACGCCGTTTTCACGATTGGTGGAACAGGCGCGTGCACTTGGCTATACCGAACCGGACCCGCGCGACGATCTCTCCGGCACCGATGTCGCCCGCAAGCTGGTGATCCTCGCGCGCGAAGCCGGGCGCGAACTATCCCTGGAAGACGTCGAAGTCGAAAATCTGGTGCCGCCGGAATTGCGCGACATTCCCCTCGGTGAGTTCCTGACCCGCCTGCACGAACTCGATGCGCCGCTGCAAGCGCGTCTTGATGCCGCAAAAAGCGAAGGTCGCAGCCTGCGCTACCTCGCGCAACTCGATCGCAGTGGCAACGCCCGCGTCGGTCTGGTTGCACCGGAACCCGGGCACGCCAGCCTGCATGGGCGCCTCAGCGACAACCTGATCCAGTTCCGCACGCGCCGCTACGCCGAGAATCCCCTGGTGGTGCAGGGACCGGGTGCAGGGCCGGATGTCACGGCCGCCGGCGTGTTCGGCGATATCCTCGCCATTGCCCAGGCAGTGGGTGCGCGACGATGAGCGCACTCGCACCTTCCATCCATTCTTCCGGTTCGACGATGACGGCTCCCAGACTCCACGCCACCGCTTTCGCCCCCGCCAGCATCGGCAACATCGGCGTCGGTTTCGATCTGCTCGGCCACACGCTCGACGGCCCGGGCGATCATGCCGAAGTCACCCGCATCGACGCTCCCGAGGTACGCATCGCCGCGATCACCGGCGATGTCGACGGCGTGACTGCGCTGCCACTGGAAGCAGAGAAGAACACCGCCGGCCGCGCCCTGATCGAATTGCGCAAACACCATGGCATCACCCACGGCTTCGAGTTGCGCCTGCGCAAGGGCATCGCGCTCGGTTCCGGTCTCGGTGGTTCGGCGGCCTCCTGCGTTGCGGCGCTGGTGGCGGCGAATGCAGTGATCGACCGCCCGCTTTCGCGCGAGCAGCTGTATCCACTGGCGCTGGCTGGCGAAGCGGTCGCCAGTGGCAGCATCCACGGCGACAACGTCGCGCCGATGCTGTTCGGTGGCGTGGTGTTGGCGACGCCGACGCGCGCGATCCGCCTTGCCGCACCCGATCTGTTCTGCGCCGCGGTGCATCCACATTTCGTTCTGGAAACACGACTGGCGCGTGCCGCATTGTCGGCGCCGTATGGCATTGGCGAATTCGTCAAACAGAGCGAGCATCTCGCCCTGTTCCTCACCGGGCTCGCGCGCGGTGATCACGCACTGATCGCGGAAGGGCTGGCCGACGTGCTGGTGGAACCGCGCCGCGCCGCGCTGATCCCGGGTTTCGCTGACGTAAAAGCGGCTGCGCTTGCACATGGCGCGCTCGGTGCCAGCATTTCCGGTGCCGGTCCGACCGTGTTCGGATGGTTCGAAGATCGAACGCAGGCCAATGCGGCTACTCGGGCGATGCAGGCGGCATTCGAGCAAGCCGGTTTCGCCAGCGATGCGCTGGTTTCGCCTGTCAACGGCCCGCGCGCGGAAGTGGTCGCATGAAGTTCGTCAGCACCCGTGGCGGCATTGCGCCGACGTCGCTGGATATCGCGCTCGCTGCCGGACTCGCGCCCGACGGCGGCTTGTACGTGCCGGCCCACATCCCGCAACTGGCCGTACAACACGCAGGCGCAACGCTGGCCGATACCGCGACGACCGTCCTCGCGCCGTGGTTCGCGGAATCGAAATTGCAATCGCAACTCGCGGAGCTCTGCAAAAACGCCTATGACTTCCCGGCGCCGTTGCGCTCGCTGTCAATGCCGAACGACCACCTGTTGGAACTGTTCCATGGCCCGACCGCCGCGTTCAAGGACTATGCCGCGCGCTTCCTCGCCGGCTGCCTGTCCCACCTGCGCGATCCCGCTGCAACCATCCCGACCACGATTCTCGTCGCGACCTCCGGCGATACCGGCGCTGCCGTGGGCGCCGCCTTCCACCGTCGCGAAGGGTTCAGCGTCGCCATCCTCTACCCCGATGGCCGCGTCTCGCCGCGCCAGGCCCACGGCCTCGGTTGCTTCGGCGACAACGTTCATGCGTATCGCGTCGATGGCAGTTTCGACGATTGCCAACGCGTGGTGAAACAGGCCCTCACCGATATCGATTTGCGCACGCGCGTTCCGCTCGGCTCCGCCAACAGCATCAGCCTCGGGCGCCTGCTCCCGCAAACGGCGTACTACGCGCATGCCGCACTGGAGTTCCGCGCGCGCCACGGGGTGCCACTCAACTTCATCATCCCCACCGGCAACCTCGGCAACGCACTGGCGTGCTGGCTGGCGAAACGCATGGGCTTGCCGATCGGCGGGATCGTGTTGGCCAGCAACGCCAATGACGTCCTGCCGCGTTATTTCGGTGGAGATGAGTACGCCCCGCACGCCACCATCGCCACCCTCGCCAATGCGATGGACGTCGGTGCGCCGAGCAATTTCGAACGCCTGCGCTGGTGGCATCACGACGACAGCGAACTGCGGACCTCGATGCGTGCCTTCAGCGTCGATGACGCCACCATCCGCGACACCATCCGCCACGCCCCCGATCGCCACGGCGTGGTGCCCTGCCCGCATACCGCGACCGCGCTGCATGTGCTCGAACGATTGCGCGCCGATGGCGACATCCGCCCGTGGGCGGTGGTCGCGACCGCACACCCGGCCAAATTCGAGACCATCGTCGAACCGCTGGTCGGCCACCCCGTCGACCCTCCTCCCGCACTGGCCGCGGCACTGGCGCTTCCGGCGACCTCGACCCCGCTGGAAGCCGATATCGCCGCCCTGCGTTCCGCGCTGCAGCAAGAATGACCTACGTGCCTGGATCGCCCGTCATCCGATAAGATCCGGGTCATGGAAGACGCCCCCGTACGGTCAGCAGGACGCCCCAAGGATCCCGCCAAGCACGAAGCCATCCTCACCGCAGCAAGAGAGCTGTTCCTCGAGCGCGGTTTTGCCCAGGCCAACATGCAGGAGGTGGCAGATCGTGCCGGCGTCTCCAAGCTCACCCTGTACAGCCACTTCGGCGACAAGACGGCCCTGTTCGTCGCCGCCTTGCGCGAGCACTACGATCGGCACCTGCCAGACGCGATCTTCCGAGACTGGGACAGGGACGACCTGCACGGTGCCATGCTCCGCTTCGCCCGTATTTATCACGACTACCAGACCCTGCCGGAGACGATCGCCGGGCGACGCCTGCTGCGCACGCCTGGCCTCCCCGCAGAACTCTGTCTCGAAATCTGGAGCCTCGGACCCGCGCGGATCGACGCCTTCCTCACCGACACCCTTGGCGAGTTTGCCGAACGCGGCGCTCTGCATCTCGATGATCCGCACTTGGCCGCCGTTCATCTTCTTTCGCTGATCCGCGGCGATCTCTTCGCCCAGTTGGGCTACGGGGTACTACGCCACGTTCCTGGGGGAGAAACCGAGGCTTTCCTCGCCAGCGCCATCGGACTGTTCATGCGCGCCTACTCCCCGATGCCGGAAGGGCGGTGACTTCGGTTCGGTGACTTCTGGCACTTAGGCCATTCACCGGGGACTGGAATGCTGGCGCAGTCATCCGAACGCCCCTTCAGGGCGTTGAAGTTAAACTTGACGCCCCTTCGTTCCAGGCCGTTCCCGCAATGTCGATCGACTACGCCAAAACCCGCGAAACCATGGTGGAGCAGCAGGTCCGCCCGTGGGAGGTGCTCGACCCGCGCGTGCTCGACACCTTGATGTCCGTCCCGCGCGAACAGTTCGTGCCGGAAGCCTTGCGCGCCTTGGCCTATACCGACATGGAACTGCCGCTGGGTAACGGCGAATCGATGCTGAAGCCCGTGCTCGAAGGCCGCGCCCTGCAGGCCTTGTTGCCGCAGGCCAACGAATCCGTGCTCGAGATCGGCACCGGCAGCGGCTACCTGACCGCCTGCCTGGCCCGCCTCGGGCGTGAAGTGACGAGCCTGGAGATCGACCCGGAGCTGGCCGATCGCGCCCGCGCCGCGCTGGCCGCCCAGAGCATCGCCAATGCCACCGTCGAGACTGCCGATGCCTATGCATGGACCAGCGATCATCGCTTTGACGTGATTTGTGTCACTGGTGCCACTGTCACCATCCCCGCACACTTCCGCGAGTGGCTGGCCGCGGGCGGCCGCATGTTCATCGTCCACGGCGAATCGCCGGCGATGCAGGCGGTCCGCGCCCACGCCGACGGCAGCATCGACTCGCTGTTCGAGACCGATCTGCGCTATCTCAAGGGCGGGGCACCGACGCCTCGCTTCACCCTCTAATCATCCGTTTTCGAGAGTCGCCCATGCATCGCCGTTCCCTCAGCCTCGCCCTCGCTCTTGTCCTGGCGCCCCTGGCCGTCCATGGCGAGGACCTGCTGCAGACCTACCGGATCGCGCGTATCGCCGACCCCCAGCTGCAGGCCGCCGAAGCCAGCATGCGTTCCAGCAAGGAAGGCGCCGTGCAGGCGCGCTCGCAACTGTTGCCACAGGTCGGTGCTTCCGCCTCGGGCAGCCTGAGCCGCACCTCGTCGCCGGGCGGCGGCTACGCCACGGACCCGATCACCGGCGCGCCAATTCGTCTCAGCGGCAGCACCACGACCGCGCGCAGCGCCAACGTCGGTGTACGCGTCGACCAGATCCTCTTCAACCGCGGCGTGATCAACAGCCTGCAGGCTGCCAAGGCCCAGGGCAAGTCGGGCGAATACCAGTACGAAGCCGCTGGCGATGCCCTGATCACCCGCACTTCGCAGGCCTATTTCAACGTGCTGGTGGCGATGGAAACGCTGGCCGCCGCCGAAGCCTCGGAGATGGCGCTGAAGAAGCAGTTCGACTTCGCCAGCAAGCGCCTCGAGGTTGGCCTCGCGCCGATCACCGACGTCCATGAAGCGCGGGCCCAATACGACGCTGCACGCGCCAACACAATCGTCCAGCGCAACACGCTGGAAGACTCCTACCAGGCACTGGCCGAAATCACCGGCAAGCCGATCCGCGCGCTGATGGCGCTGCCGGACGACTTCCGCCCGTCGCTTCCGCCGGAAGGAGGTGTCGACGAGTGGGTGAAGCGTGCCGTCGACACCAATCCTTCGCTGCAGGCACAGCGCTACGCCGTGCAGGCCGCCGAGGACAATATCTCCGCCAACCGCGCCGGCTACTTGCCGACCCTGAATGCCAATGGCAGCTTCGGCGCCAGCCGCAGCTGGTCGAATAATTCCATCAGCGGCAGCAACAACGCCAGCGGCTGGAACCACGGCCCGAGCGTCGGCCTGACCCTGAGCGTGCCGATCTTCAATGGTGGCCGGACCTCGTCGCAGGTGCGCCAGGCCATCGCCCAGCGCGACGTCGCGCAGGACCAGTACGAACAGCAGCGTCGTTCGGTGGAACGCGTCACCCGCAACGCCTACCAGTCGCTGGTCGCAGGCGTGAGCGCGGTGGAGGCCCGTCGCCTCGCGCTGGTTGCCGCGCAGAGCGCTTACGATGCTTCGCAGGTCGGCTTGGAAGTCGGTACCCGCACGGTGATCGACGTGCTGATCAACGAACAGAATCTGTTCAATGCGCGCCAAGCATATTCGCAGGCCAAGTACAGCTTCCTGCAGTCGCAATTGGCCCTGAAGCAGGCTGCCGGCACGCTTGACGTCGCCGATGTCGAGTCGGTGAATCGCCTGCTGACGGTTGCTGCCGGCCAGGTGCCCGAGGTGAAGGATTCCGACGCGTCGACGCCGGACGCCACTCAGCCGACCCCCACCAGCAAGCCGGCCACACCTCAGAAAGCCAAGCGCAAGACCAAGCGCTGACGCTCACTCCGGCAGGCTGTCGCTGATGGCCTGCCAGGTGCGCTCCAGCGCACCGCGGCCATCAACCACCAGCGCGCGCCCGGCTTCGCCCATCCGCGCGCGCAGCTCTTCCGATCCCAGCAACTCCACCAGGCGTTCGCCGAGCGCTTCCGGGCTGTCGACAATGTCCATCGCGCCTGCTGCCGACAGCTGGCGGGCGATGTCGCTGAAGTTGTGCAGATGCGGACCGGTCAGGATCGGTACGCCGACCGCCGCCGGTTCCAGCAGATTGTGGCCGCCGACTGGTTGCAGGCTGCCGCCGACGAAGGCGACATTGGCGCAAGCGTAGAAGCGCCCGAGCTCACCCAGCGTATCGATCACGAAGACCGCGTTGTCGCCCGCCGGCAACGGTTGGTACGAACGCGAATGGGTGAGGAAGCCGAAACTGCGCGCCTGTTCGCAGGCTGCCTTGAAACGCTCGGGATGGCGCGGCGCCCACAGCATGAGCGCATCCGGATACGCCAGGCGCAGCATGCGATGCGCCACCAGCACCGCGGTTTCCTCGTCGGGATGGGTGCTCGCGGCGATCCACGTCGGCCGCGTCCCGGCGTGCGCGTGGAACACTGCGACGAAGTCATCGAGGCCGTCGAGTTCAGCAACATCGAATTTCAGGTTGCCGGTTTCCACCGTCGCCTCCGGGCGCGCGCCGAGGCGCACATAGCGCTTGGCATCGGCATGGCCTTGCGCGCACACGCGACGCACGGTCAGCAGCGCGCGACGGATCAGCGGCGCCAGCACCTGGTAGCCGCGCAACGATCGTTCCGACAGGCGCGCATTGACGATCGACACCGGGACGCGCGCATCGCGGCAGGCGAACAGCAGGTTCGGCCACAATTCGGTTTCCATCAGCAGCGCCGTTGCCGGACGGAACTGCGTGATGAAGCGTCGCATTGCGCCCGGCAAGTCGTACGGCAGGTAAACGTGGCGCACGCGATCGCCCCACAACGCCTGCACGCGTTCGGAGCCGGTCGGGGTGATGCTGGTGATCACCAGCGGAACGTGCGGACGTCGCGCCAGCAGGGCATCGACCAGCGGCGCGGCGGCGTTGACTTCTCCCACCGAGACCGCATGCAACCAGATGGTGGAGCGCGTTTCCGGCGCAGCCCCGGGGTAATACCCGTAGCGTTCGCTCCAGCGCTGGAAATAGCCACGCTGGCGGAACCCGCGCCAGACGAGGTGGTAGATGGTGATGGGGAGCAGCAGATAGAGCACCGCCGAATAAGCGCTGCGCAACATCCGCTCGACGGCATCGGATCGCATGACGCCAAGTCTAGGGCCTTCGGCGCCATCGTTGGCTAGACTTGCATGATGGTTGCACCGACACCCCCGCGATTCCACCTGAAAGACCTGCCAGCGCGCGCGGGCGTCGCCTGCCTGTTCGGTCTGGCGCGCCTGCCCTGGGGCCTGCAGCGCGGAATCGGCACCGGGCTGGGCCGTTTGCTGATGTGGCTGTTGCCGGATCGCCGTCGCGCCGCCCGCACCAACATCGACCTGTGCTTCCCGGAATTGGCCGATGCCGCACGCGACACCTTGCTACGCGACAGTTTCCGCGATCTCGGCATCGGCGTGTTCGAGTTCGCCCGCGCGTGGTGGGGCGATGTCGACGCCATGCGCGCGACCGCGATGATCGAAGGCGTGGAGAAAATCCAGTCGCTGCAGGCGCAAGGCCGCGGCGTACTGCTGATCTCCGGCCACTTCATGACGCTGGAGCTGTGCGGGCGCCTGATGTGCGACCACGTGCCGCTGGCCGGGATGTATCGCCGTTACCGCAGCCTGGTCATGGAAGATGCCGTGATGCGCGGTCGCCTGCGCTATGCCAGCGCGATGTTCGCCAACGACGATATCCGCGGCGCGATCCGCCACCTCAAGAAAGGGGGCGTGTTGTGGTACGCACCCGACCAGGACATGCGCGGCAAGGACACGGTGTTCGCGCCGTTCTTCGGCGTGCCCGCCTCCACGATCAATGCGACACACCAGCTCGCGCGCTTGACCGGTTGCGCGGTGATTCCGTTCTTTCATCGCCGCGAAGGCGATCGCTATGTGCTGCGCGTGGGCGATCCGCTGGCCCCGTTCCCGAGCGGCGACACCGTGGTCGATGCGACGGCGGTGAACGCGGCGATCGAGGCGATGGTGCGCGAGGCACCGACGCAATACCTGTGGATCCACCGGCGGTTCAAGCGCCAGCCGGACGGGAGATCGTTGTACGCGCGATAGGCGCTGTCATCCCGCGCGCAGCGAGGGATCTGCTTCAACAGCATCGCCCGGCGTAGCGCCTGCTGCGCGGGCTTTTCGCTCTTTCTCCTGAAAGCAACAACACGCGCGCTCAGCGGGCGGCCAGTCCGGAGCGCGGGCGTTGCGCGTCATGGATGACGCGCACGAGCCTACATGGACGTACTTGCGGCGTCCCGCGCACCGGACTGGCCACCCGCTGAGACAGCGCGTGCTTAGTGCTTTTTCCCCGCCTCCATCACCTTCGCGTATTTCAGGAACGCGTAGAACGCCTGCGTGCGCGCCGCGAAGATCCCGGCCCAGCCGTTGAGGAAGTAGCGCTTGCCGACATACAGCTTGAGGAAGGCAACACTCGGGTAGATCAGCAATCGCAGCGCCATGAACCGCTTGCGCTTGCCTCGCGTGTGTTCGACCAGACCCGTGGAATAGCGATTGATCTTGTCGACGCGAGTGGCGAGATCGGGTTCGCCGTAATGACGGAACACCACCGGCAGATCGATCACGCGGCCACGCACGTCCGGCGCCGCATGCACCGGCACCGAATTCATCCCGCCCTTCGACTTGCGGAACAAGCGCAACTGGCGATTGCCGCGGGTCCAGCGATGCGGCCAGCGCCAGAACAGCCATTCCTGGCGCTCAAGGCGATAGCCATCAGCACGCGGCGCTTCAAGTTCATGCACGATCGCCTGCGCATCAACGTCTGAGATGGATTCATCGGCATCGAGGAGCAGGATCCAGTCGTGCGCGGCAAGATCGATCGCCGCCTGCTTCTGCGGGCCATAACCGGCAAAAGGTTGCGCCTGGATGCGCGCCCCATGCGCACGCGCGATCTCCAGCGTGGCATCGTCCGACCCGGAATCGAGCACGACGATCTCGTCGCAGAACATCAGGCTATCAAGGCAGCGTCCCAGCGTGGCGCCGTTGTTGAACGTGGTGACGACGCCGGATAGCGGCATCAGCTACCGGTCTCGCGCGACAACAGGCTGCCGGCATAGAGCGCGGCCAGCAACAGGGTAACGCCGCCCCAGAATGCGGAATAGAAGGCCAGGTGCGTGTTGAACGGGAACAGCGTGACGCCCAGCGCCAGCATTGCAGGGCGCGCGCGCGCGCGGTCGTCGGCTGAAGCGAAACGCCAGGCGCGCCATGCCAGTGCGGCACCGGCGATCCACAGCAGCAGTCCGATGATGCCGGTCTCGCTGAGGATTTCGAGGATCAGCTGGTGCGCATGCAGTGCCGGGCCATCGCCCCAGGCGGCGCGCACGCCAGGCTCGGGATCGCAGGCCGGGAACGATTCGCGGAAGTCGCGCGTGCCGACGCCGTTGACCGGATGCTGGCGGATCATGCACACCGCCGCCCCCCAGATGCGCAGTCGTCCGGCCGAGGCCTCATCGACATCACTCTGGTCGCCGGCCATCGCCATGCGCGTGCGCTCGATGCGATCGTGGACCTGCGGCACGGTGAATGTGGCGACTACCAGCACCAGTGCACCGGTCGCGAACACGCCGAGCAGGCGCTTCCATCCCAGCACCGTCCATCCCGACACCAACAGCACCAGTGCGTAGCTGATCCACGATGCACGCGATCCCGCCAGCACAATCACCACGCCCACCAGCAGCGCGACCGCCAGCCAGCCCACCTGCCCCCCTATGCGCTTCGCGCCATACAACGCAAACGGCGACAGGCTGGCGAGGACGATGCCCAACTTGGGGTTGCAGGGGCCCAGTGGGCCGGTGATGCGGTCGGCACTGGCGATCGAACACATCGGGCGATGCTGGATCGACTGCTTGATCGCATCGAGCGCGGAAAACCACGGGCTATGCCCGGTCAGTTGCTGGACTAATGCATCAATGCACCACAGCCCGACGATCACGCCGAGGCCACCAAAAGTGATGCGGCGCGCACGCGGCGTGGCGACGGCGATCGCCGCAAGCCACAGGAACGGCAGGTAACGCAGGCCGAGCAGGCTCTTCCTGATCGCCTGCCCCGGATCCATCGCATCGATGCTGGAGATCAGCTCGGGAAGCCAGTAGGCGAAGAACAGCGCCGTGGTCAGCGCCCACGCCGGCGAACTGAGCAGGCGCGAAGTGCCCCGGAAGCGCGCCCAAACCATCATGCCGATGGTGGTCAGCGCCCCCAGCGCCAGGATCGCCTCGGCGATGCCGGTGGCGGGCAGCATCGCGACATAGGCCAGCACCCAGATCGGCGCCCAGCGCCAACCGGTGGGGTCACTGTTCTCGGGAGAGTTCGTCGTAGACATCGAGGGTCGCTTGTTGCATCGCCGACAGAGTGTACGGAATCCGCTGCGGCAGCGCCGGTGGATGCAGGAGGAATGCCCGCGCACGTTCGGCCAGCGCGACGCGATCGCCCGGCGCGACGCGCCCCTCGGGCTGCAAGGCCGCCAGCACTTCGCCGACACCGCCGTGGTCCCAGCCGATCACCGGCACGCCGATCGCCAGCGCCTCGACCACGGTGCGCCCGAACGACTCCGGCTTGCGCGACAGCTGCAGCACGATGTCGCTGGCGCGGTAGGCATCTGCCATGGCATTGGTGGGTTCGCTGATGGCGAGGGCATCGATCACGCCGAGATCGCGCGCCTCGCGTTCCAGTTCGGCGATGTAAGCGGTGCGTTCGGGCACGCGCGCACCCGGCATCCACAGGCGTGCATCGATGCCATCTCCACGCAGGTCGGCGAGCAGGTGCAACGCATCGGAATGACCCTTCAGTCGCGTGCCCCGGCCCGGCAACAGCAACAACGGGCCCTCGCCCGCCAACTGCGGCCAGCGCTGCGCGATCTGCGCCCGCGCTTCATGGTCAACGCCGTCGCCGCGCGGGAACTGCAACGGATCGATGCCACGCGGAATCACCCGCATGCACGCTGGATTGATCCACGGATAGTGGCGCAGCACGTAGTCGCGCACCGTCTTCGACACGCAGATCACGCGATCACCGCGGGCCATGATCGCGCTGTAACGCGACGGTGAATTCAGGCCATGCACGGTGGTGACGAAACGTGGTTTCGTCGCACCCATGCCGCGCAGCGCCAGCCAGCCGATCCACGCCGGCAGCCGCGAACGCGCGTGGACGATGTCGACGCGTTCCTCGCGCAGCAGGCGCCGCAGTGCGCGCACGTGGCGGAATACCCGCAACGACTTGCGGCCGATATCGAGGGTGATGTGGCGTGCACCCGTCGCTTCCAGCGTCGGCTGCATGCGCCCGCCCGCCGAGACCACCAGCGCGCGATGGCCGGCGCGCACCAGCGCATCGGCGATTTCCAGGGTCGAACGCTCGACGCCACCGGCATCGAGCGCCGGCAGCAATTGCAGGACGGTCAGTGGCCTCGCGGCCATGCGGTCAATCAACGAGAACGTAGGTCTCGCCACAATACGGGCATTCGACGCGCCCGCCTTCGGCCTCGATCGCGAGATAGACCCGCGGATGCGAATTCCACAGGCTCATCGACGGCAGCGGGCAGGACAACGGCAGGTCGGCGCGATGCACTTCATGGACGCGCGGCTGGATCGGCACGGAATCGGAATGGGCGGCGTCGGTCATGGCGGCGGTGTTGCGTGGAAAGGCACCAGTGTATCAGTGCGGTACATCGAAGCTGAGGACTTCGGCTGCTGCATTCGCCTGCAGTACCAGGCCATCGCGTGGCCCTTCCAGGCCGATGCCGTCGCCGTTGGCGATGTCATGGCCGGCGATCGTCAACGCGCCGTCCAGCACCTGCAGCCACAGGCCACGACCGGCGGCCACGTCCAACGACACCGATTCACCGGCAGCAAGCCGGATCGCACGGATGCGGGCGTCCTGGCGGATCGCGATGCCGCTGCCGCCGACCAGATCCTGCCAGCGACCTTCGCGCATGGCGGGATCGAAATTCCGCTGCGCGTACGCCGGCGCCGCATTGACCTGATCGGGCTGGATCCAGACCTGCAGGAAATGCACCGGGGCATCGGGCGAGGCATTGAATTCGCTGTGCTCGATGCCGTGGCCTGCGCTCATCCACTGGACGTCGCCAGCGCGAATCACGCCTTGCGTTCCCGTGCTGTCGCGGTGCGCAAGCGCACCATCGAGCACGATGCTGACGATCTCCATGTTGGCGTGGTGATGCGTCGGGAACCCGCCACCACCGGCAACGCGATCGTCATTGATCACGCGCATTGCGCCGAAACCCATCCACTGCGGGTCATAGTGGTGGCCGAACGAGAAGGTGTGGCGGCTATCAAGCCAGTCGACCCGCGTCTGCGGACGCTGGCCCGATCGCCGCAACAACACCTCACTCATTTCTTGTCGCCGTGCGCTTCGGTGGTGATGCGCAGTTCGATCTCGTCGCCGATCAGCGGCACGCCCTGGGCGATGCCGAAGGCCGAACGCGAAATCGTCGTGCTGGCATCGAAGCCGATCGCCGGCACCTTCATCATTTCCGCGATGCCGACCTTGTTGAGCTTGGCCTTGAGCGTGACCGGCTTGGTGACGCCATGCAGGGTCAGGTTGCCCACCACTTTCAGGTGGCCGTCCTTCATCGTCACCTTGGTGCTCTTGAAGGTGGCGGTCGGATACTTCTGGGCATCGAAGAAATCGGCGCTCTTCAGGTGCTCGTCAAGCTTGGGCACGAAGGTGTCGATCTGATTGATCGGAATCACCACTTCGACGCTGGACTTCTCGGGCGCGGCCTCGTCGTAATGGATGGTGCCGGTTGCACCGCCGAAGTTGGCGCTGGGGTTGGAATACCCCATGTGGCTCCAGCTGGCCAGCACCACGGTGTGGTTGGGATCGATCTTGTAGTCGCCGGCAGTTGCGGAACCGGCGATGGCGAGCAGCGACAACAGGGCGAACGGAAGGCGTTTCATGCAGGAGATCTCCGTGGGAGGTGAACGCTCACTCGATGCGGCAGGCTTCATCGAAGGGGAGGCGCGGTGAACGCGGGAAGATGGAAGCCGGGTCGCCCTTGCCGAGGTTGACCAGGAAATTGGATTTCCATTGGGTGCCGGCGAAGAATGCCGCATCGACCTTGGCATTGTCGAATCCCGACATCGGGCCGCAATCGAGGCCCAGCGAGCGCGCCGCCAGCATCATGTAGGCACCCTGCAGCGAGCCGTTGCGCAGCGCCGGGACGAAGCGTTTTTCCGCTGGACCTTCAAACCAGGCGCGGGCGTCGGTGTGCGGGAACAGCAGCGGCAGCTTGTGGTGGAAATCGAGGTCGTAGGCCACGATCACGGTCACAGGCGCCGCCATCGTCTTGTCGTGGTTGCCGGCGTCCAGCGCAGGCTCCAGGCGGGACTTGGCTTCGGCACTGCGCACGAAGACGAAACGCGCCGGGGTGCTGTTGGCGGCGGTCGGACCATTTTTCAGCAGGTCATAGAGACGGTGCAGGGTGGCATCGTCGATCTCCCCGCTGAAGCTGTTGTACGTCCGCGCCTGTACGAACAATTGGTCAAGGGCGGCGGCATCCAGCGGATGGAACGGCGACATGGGCGAATCCCGGCAGAAAGCGTGCAGTGTATTGTTTTGGCGATGAACACCGCGTTTCCAACCCCATGACCGTACTGGCCATCAGCGATGGCCGTGCCGGCAATCTCCGCCAGGCGCGTGCACTGGCCGACGCGCTGGCGGGTGGCGAGGCGCCGCATCTGCGCATCGAAACAATGGCGCCGTGGCGCTGGCTCGCCCCGCGACGCCTGCCGGCGGCAGTCCGAGGGTTCGGCGACGGCTTCCGCTCGGGCATGCGCGATCCGCCGACAATCGTGGTCGGCTGCGGGCGACAGGCAGCGCTGGCGACGCGATTGCTGCGCGAACACGGCGTGCACGCGGTGCAGATCCTCGATCCGCGCATCGATCCGCGCCATTGGGATTGCGTCGTGGTGCCCGAACATGATCGCCTGCGCGGCGACAACGTCTTGACCCTGCTTGGCAGCCTCAATCCGGTCGATGATCGCTGGCTGGCCGATGTCCGCGCGCATCATCCACGCCCGCAAGCCTGGGGCGATGGCGGATTGACTGCACTGTTGATCGGCGGCCCAACCTCTGCGGTGCCGATGGCCATCGATGCGATTGCCGCATTCGTACGGGCGCTGGCGGATGAAACCGCCGCCGTCGGCAACCATCTCGCCATCACCACGTCCGGCCGCACTCCGCGCAGCTGGTTGCCGGCATTGCACGATGCCGTCGCGGGAACATCGGCGACACTCTGGACCGGCGAACACGACGGCCTGAATCCGTATGCTGCGATGCTGGCGCATGCGCAGCGCATCGTGTGCACGCCCGATTCAGTCAACATGCTGTCGGAAGCCTGTGCAACAGCCGTCGCCGTCGAATGGTTGCCGATTCCCGTGCATGGACGCATCGCCGCCTTCCTGGCGTCGTTGCAGGCACGCGGCCGGGCACGCCCGCTCGGTGCGACGTCCGCGACCAACCGCATCCCATTGCGTGAAACCGCACGGATCGCCGCCGAAGTCAGTCGACGCCTGCGGGAACCGCGCTGAAGTCGAACCCGTGCACGTGGCACGCCGTGCGGATCACGCCCCGCGCCCATTGCACTTCATCGTCGAGCCGAACACGTCGCGGGCGGCGATCGAGCGTGCAGGCCAGCCCCAGCGCCGACAGCACAGCGTTGGCACGCAACACGTCGCGTTCCGATTCCGCAGAAAGGATTCCCGCACGCGCCAGCGCCGTGACCAAATCGACGCTGCGGCGTGGCATGCACAACTGCGGATGGGCATCGGCGTAACGCAACACCAGTGCCTGCAACAGGAATTCGAGATCGACCAGTCCACCATCGCCCTGCTTGAGGTCGAACCACCGCGCGTCGCCGCGATCGAGTTCACGGCGCATGCGCTGGCGCATGTCGACCACCTGTTTTACCAGCTCAGCGGGATCGCGTGGCCGGCGCAGCACTTCTTCGCGCACGGCATCGAATGCCGTCGCCAGCAATCCTGCCTCATCCGGGAGCACGCAACGCGCGCGCACCAGCGCTTGGTGTTCCCAGGTCCAGGCGCGCTCGCGCTGGTAGTCGGCATAAGCCGCCAACGACGTCACCAGCAACCCGCTGGCGCCATCGGGACGCAGGCGCACATCGACGTCGTAGAGGCGACCGGCGCGGGTCGGGGTCTGCAGCAGCGAGACGATGCGTTGCGCCAGGCGCGCGAACCAGCGCGCGGCATCGAGTGGGCGCGCACCATCGGACTGTGTCGCGTGATCTGCGTCGTAGAGGAACACCAGATCGAGATCGGACCCGAAGCCAAGCGCCTCGCCACCAAGGCTGCCGTATCCGAGCACGACGAAACGCGCACCAGGAATTTCGCCATGTGATTCGACGAGCCCGGAACGCGCCAGTCGCACGACCGCCTCGACCACCGCGTCGGCCAACCACGCCAACTGTTGCGTACTCGCATCGGGGGGCTGTTGCTCGTCCAGCGCCGCCAGCGCGATGCGGAAGCTCAACGCCTGCCGCGTTTCATTGAGCTGGGCCAGCGACGATTCGACATCGCCATCGCCTTGGGTCAACGCGCGCAGGCAGGCCTCGCGCATCTCGGCGGCACCGGCCAGCTCACCGGCAGCACGATGATCGAGCAATTCATCGAGCAGGACCGGATAAGCCGCCAGTCGCTCGCCGAGCAAGGCGCTGCGCGACAACGCATCGACCAGGCGTTCCAGCGCCTGCGGCTGCTCGTCGAGCAAGGCGAGATAGTTGCTGCGCTTCAATACGTTCTGCACCAGCGACAATGCACGCGGCAACGCGACGCCGGGCTGCACGGCACGACCACTGGCCGCGAGCAGCGACGGCATCAGGCGATCGAGCCGGCTGCGCGTGGCGTCGGACAACGCCGCCGCTGCCAGGCCGCGCGCGAACTGGCGCAATTGGTGATCGGATGCTTCCACGTCCGCGTAGCCGGCATTGGCCAACGCGGCCGCTTCGCCGCCCTCTGGCAATCCGCGCCAATACGCCTGCAATTCGCCAGCGCCCTCCTCTTCGCGCCTGCCGCCGAGCAATTCGGCGAACTCCGCGGAGACATGCCCGCGATGCGCATCGAGCTCGACCTGCAATGCCGACCAATCGACATGCCCCATCGTGGCAGCAATGCGTTCGCGATCCTCGTTGTTGTCCGGCAGCCGGTAGGTCTGCGCATCGCGCAACATTTGCAGTCGGTTTTCCAACCGTCGCAGGAACAGGTAATCGTCACGCAAGGCAACGCCGGTATCGCCTGCGATCTGTCGTCGCGCCATCAACGCATCGAGCGACGCCAGCAACCCGCGCTGCTGCAACTCGGGCTCGCGTCCGCCGCGGATCAATTGCAAGGCCTGCGCCAGGAATTCGATCTCGCGGATGCCGCCGGGCCCGCGCTTGATGTCGTCCCGCATCTCGCGGCGCTCGACCTCGGCCGCGATCAACGCCTTCATCTCGCGCAACCCTTCCAGCGCACCGAAATCGAGGTAACGGCGGTACACGAACGGCTGCAACGTCTGCAGGAAGGACTCGCCTGCCGCGATGTCGCCCGCCACCGGGCGCGCCTTCTGCCAGGCATAACGTTCCCAGTCGCGCCCTTCGCGCTGGAAATACTGTTCGAGCGCTGCGAACGACCATGCGACGCGGCCGGCACTGCCGTAAGGACGCAGGCGCAGGTCGACGCGATGGCTGAATCCCTCTGCGGTGACTTCATCCAGCAACTTCGCCAACTGCTGCCCGAGTCGCGCGAAATACTGCTCGGCGTCCAGCGGACGCGCGCCATCGCTGCTGCCCTCCTCCGCATAGCCGTAGACGATGTCGATGTCGGAGGAAAAATTGAGTTCGCCGCCCCCCAGTTTCCCGAGCGCAAACACCACCAGACGCTGCACGCTGCCGTCGGCCGCACGCACATGACCGTGCCGCTCGACGAATCCCGTTTCCAGCGCTGCCAGCGCGACTGTCAGGCAGTTTTCGGCGAGCACGCTGCTGCCGCGCAAGGTGTCTTCCACGCTGTCGAACCCAAGCACGTCGCGCCAGATCAAGCGCGTCGATTCCGCCTGCCGGTAACGCCGCACCAACGTGGGCCATGACCCGGCGTCGTCCGGGGCCAATGTCGGAACCGCGAACGGTGCGGCGCCATCGTTGCGCAACAACGCCCGCAGCACATCCGGCTGGCGCCGGAATGTCTCGATCGCGAAATCACTGGCAGTGGCCACGGCGCGCAACTTCGCCAACGCCGCCGCGTCCGGCGCAAGCGGCGTCAGGTCGAGCGTGGCGAGGGCGGCGTCAGGATCGAACATGGGAACATCTTGCCGCAGTCCCGCGTCGACGTCTCTTGCCTTGTTTGGTGGGCCCACCAGGACTCGAACCTGGAACCAAAGGATTATGAGTCCTCTGCTCTAACCATTGAGCTATAGGCCCACATGCGGCAATGCCTATTGTGCCCGATCAGCCAGAAAGCGATCCAACTCCACACGCGTTGGCGTGCCCGATTGCGCGCCCAGCTTCGTGCATGCCAGCGCCGATGCCGCAGCCGCGTGACGCATCGCCACCTCCAGCGTCACACCACCAGCCAGCTCCGCGGTGAACACGCCGCAGAACACGTCGCCAGCCCCGGTGGTGTCGACCACATCGACCGCGAATGCAGGGTGCTCGATCATCGGTTGATCGCGCCGCCACACCAACGCGCCGCGTGCGCCCAAGGTGACGACAACGCAGCAAACACCCAGCGCTTTGCATTGCATGGACAAGTCCGCGCCGCCATGCCCGCCCGCCAGCATCGCCAACTCGCCCTCGTTGACGATCAGCACATCAACGTTGTCGAGCAATCCCCTCGGCAACACTTGCGCAGGCGCCGCGTTCAACACCACCTTCACGCCCGCCGCCCGCGCGGCTTGCGCATAGGCGTGCACGCTTGCCAGCGGGATCTCCAGTTGCATCAGCAGGTGGCTTGCAGCGCCGAAGGCGGGCAGATGTTCCGGCGCCAGATGCATGTTCGCGCCCGGGGCAACCGTGATCGAGTTTTCGCCATCGTCGGCGATGCAGATGAAGGCCGAACCCGATGCGCTTGCGGCGATGCGCACGATCGACGCATCGACTCCGGCGTCGCGCAACGGCGCTTCCAGTTGCGCGGCGAAGGCATCGTCACCCAGCGCCACCAGCATGCGCACGTCGGCAGCACCCGCGCGCGCCGCCGCGACCGCCTGATTGGCGCCCTTGCCGCCCGGGAACACCGCCAGTTCGCGTCCGAGCACGGTTTCGCCGGGTGCCGGCACATGCGCGGCGCGCACCACGAAATCGAGGTTGGCCGACCCGGCGACCAGGATGTTGGCGTTGCCCATTCCGTGTCCCACTGACTGCGATGTGTCGCCATCAACCTAGCACGCAACAGCCAGTTGGCGCAGTCGCACTCCCCTCCCGGCAGGCGCCCGGTGTTTGCGGCGGATCGCCAAGAAAAAGCCCCGCACTCGGCGGGGCTTTTTGCATCACGACTTGTGTCGCGCTTATTCCATGTCGAGGAAGCTGCGCAGCGTTTCCGAACGGCTGGGATGGCGCAGCTTGCGCAGGGCCTTGGCTTCGATCTGACGGATGCGCTCGCGGGTGACGTCGAACTGCTTGCCGACTTCTTCCAGCGTGTGGTCGGTATTCATGTCGATGCCGAAGCGCATGCGCAACACCTTGGCCTCGCGCGGGGTCAGACCAGCCAGCACGTCGCGCACGGTTTCCACCAGACTGATGTTGGTGGTTGCCTCGATCGGGGACTCCGCATTGGTGTCCTCGATGAAATCGCCGAGGTGGGAATCCTCGTCGTCGCCGATCGGCGTCTCCATCGAGATCGGTTCCTTGGCGATTTTCATCACCTTGCGGATCTTGTCCTCGGGCATGTCCATTTCCTTGGCCAGCTCCTCCGGCGTCGGCTCGCGGCCGTACTGCTGGAGCATCTGGCGGGAAATGCGGTTGAGCTTGTTGATCGTCTCGATCATGTGCACCGGGATGCGGATGGTGCGCGCCTGGTCGGCGATCGAACGGGTGATCGCCTGGCGGATCCACCACGTCGCGTACGTCGAGAACTTGAAGCCGCGGCGGTGTTCGAACTTGTCGACCGCCTTCATCAGGCCGATGTTGCCTTCCTGGATCAGGTCGAGGAACTGCAGTCCGCGATTGGTGTACTTCTTGGCGATCGAGATGACGAGGCGCAGGTTGGCCTCGACCATTTCCTTCTTGGCCTTGCGCGCCTTGGCTTCGCCGATGGCGAGCATGCGGCCGATCTCCTTGAGATCGTGCAGCGTCACCATCATGCGCTGCTCGAGCTCGATCGCCGATTCCTGCTGGGCGATGACCTGCTCGCGCACGTCGCGCAGGCCGGAGCCCCACTTCTGCTTGCGCTTGAGCATCTCGTCCACCCACTCGATGTTGGTGAGGTTGCCCTCCCAACCGCGGATGAATTCCTTGCGCGGCATGCCGGCACGCTTGGTCGCCAGCTCCAGGATGCGGCGCTCGCGCTCGCGCATCTCGGCCATCGCGCCGCGCAGCTGCACCACCAGCGATTCCAGCATCGGCAGCGGCAGACGGAAGCTCGCGAACACCTCGGCCATCTCGCCGCGCAGCTTCAGCACCGTCTTGTGCGACGGGCCGTGCTTCTCGTAAGCCTTCTCGAACTTGCCGTAGAGATCGGCCAAGGCCGCCATGCCCTCCTTGACCTTGGCTGGATTCGGGCCAGTGGGCGCCGCTTCCTTCTCCTCGCCGTCCTCGTCTTCTTCCTCGTCGACCTCGGCATCGTCCATCGCCATTTCCTCGGCGATGGCGGCGTCGTCATTGAGGTCGTCGGCGAAACCGGAAATGATTTCCGCCAGGCGCTTCTTGCCGGCCTGGACCAGGGCGTAATCGTCGAGCAGCTGCTTGTTCGACCACGGGAACGAGGCCAGCGCGCCCAGCATCTGCTGCAAGCCTTCCTCGATACGCTTGGCGATGGCGATTTCGCCCTCGCGGGTCAACAGCTCGACCGTGCCCATCTCGCGCATGTACATGCGCACGGGATCGGTGGTGCGACCCGTTTCGGTATCGAGTGCGGACAATGCCGCGGCCGCTTCTTCGGCGGCGGTGTCGTCGACTTCGCGACCGCTGCCGGACTGACCGGCGAGCAACAGCGTTTCGGCATCCGGCGCAACCTCGTGCACCTCGATGCCCATGCCGTTGATCAGGCCGATGATGTCTTCGATCTGCTCGGCATCGACGACGTCGTCCGGCAAGTGATCGTTGACCTCGGCAAAAGTCAGGTAGCCCTGTTCAAGGCCCTTGCTGATCAGTAGCTTGATGTCCGATTGCTGGACCTGACGCTCGTTGGCCATGCGGCTCTCACCTGATGTACGTGAAACGGAGTGAACCTGCAATTATACCGTGCCAACAGGCTACTTGGGCCTATGCCCGGAGCAGGAAGGTGACCGGGCCATCATTGACCAGGCTGACTGTCATATGGGAACGGAAGCGCCCGGTTTCCACCCTGCCGGGCGAAATTCGCCGGCATTCGGCCACCAGGCGGTCAAATGCAGGTTCCGCTTCGGCAGGCGGGGCGGCGGAACTGAAGCTCGGACGCAAGCCGGAAGCAGTATCGGCGGCCAGGGTGAACTGGCTGACCAGGAGCAGATCTCCGGCGATATCGTGGAGGGATCGATTCATCTTGCCGGCATCGTCGGCGAAAACCCGGTAACGCAGCAGCCGCTCGGCCATCTTCTGGATCTGGCCCTCACTGTCCCCCGGCTCGGCGGCGACCAGCGCCAGCAAGCCCGCGCCGATGGCGCCAACAGTTTCGCCCTCCACTTCGACCTTGGCCTGGGTGACGCGCTGAATGAGGGCAAGCATGGGCGCATTTAAGCACGCGCCCGATAGACTTGGCCCGGTGAATCCCGACCGTACCGCCAGCCTCCTCCATGCCCTCGCCTCGGGCCTCGGCCACCTGCCGTGGGCCGTACTCAACCGGTGCGGCGACGGCTTGGCGCGCATCCAGCGCTGGAGTGGCGGTCGCGAACTGCGGGTCACCCGCCGCAATCTCGAGTTGGCGATGCCGGAACTGGACAGCGGCGCACGCACGAAGCTGGAACGCGCGGTACTGCGCAGCACCGGCCGCCAGATGATGGAGACCATGCACCTATGGACCCATTCGCACGCCGACAATCTGAGACTGATCGACGGCGAGGATGGGCGCGCACTGTTCGATGACGCGCTGCGTTCCGGACGCGGATTGATCGTCTCGGCGCCGCATTTCGGCAACTGGGAACTACTCAACCAATGGCTGGCCGCGCAGACGCCGCTGGCGATCCTCTACAAGCCGCCGGAATCCAAGGTTGGTGAAGCCTTCCTGCGCCGCGTGCGCGCAGACGAAGCACCCGACCGCATCACCCAGGTCCGCGCCGAAGGCACGGCGATCCGCGCGCTGTTCAAAACCTTGGCCGCCGGCGGCGTGGTCGGCATCCTGCCCGACCAGCAGCCCAAGGCCGGCGACGGCGAGTTCGCACCATTCTTCGACAAGCAGGCATTGACGATGACCCTGCTCAATCGCCTTGCCCAGCGCACCGGTGCCACCGTGCTGCACGCGTGGTGCCAGCGCGCGTCGGACGCGCCGCGCTTTCGCATCAGCATCGAACGCGCCGATCCCGAGATCGCCGACGAAGATCCGAAGATCGGGGTCGCTGCGCTCAATCGCGACATCGAGCGCATCGCCCGCTACGATCTCGCGCAATACCAGTGGACGTACAAACGCTACACCCTGCGCCCACCCGGCAGCGGTGAAGTGAACCCCTACGCCGACTTCGAAAAGCATTCGAGGCCGCGATGAGCAAGTCCGCGCCGAAACTACCGGTCACCGGCGTGGTGATCGCGAAGAACGAAGGCGATCGCATTGGCCGTTGCGTGGCGAGCCTCGTGCCGCTGTGCTTTGAGGTCATCGTGATGGATTCGCAATCGACCGATGACACCGTGGCGGCCGCCGAAAAGGCCGGCGCACGCGTAGTGCAGCAACCATGGCTGGGCTTCGCCGCGCAGAAGAACGCGGTGATCGCGCTGGTGCAGACTCCGTGGGTGCTGCTGCTCGATTCCGACGAATGGCTTGCGGATGGCGCCGACGACATGATTCGCAACGCCTTCGCCGATGGCCGCGTCGAACAGGCGGATGTGTGGAACCTGTTGCGGCGCACGCACTATCTCGGCACCGCACTGAACCACGGTGGCTGGGGCAAGGAAAAGGTCGCGCGCCTGTTCCGCAACGACCTGCGTTACAAACCGGCGAGCGTTCATGAGGCGCTGGATCTCGCCGCCAAGCGCATCTCTACGCTCGGCGCACGCATCGAGCACGACACCGCGCGCAGCGATGACGAATACGCAACCAAGCTGCACCGTTATGCCGCGCTATGGGCGCAACAACGCCACGCACAGGGACGACGCGCCGGTGTGATCGCCGCGCCGCTGCACGCCGCCAGCTACTGGCTGAAGAACTACGTGCTGCGCGGCGGCTTCCTCGATGGCGGCAAGTCCGCACGCTATCACGCGCTGCATGCGGGCTATGTGTACGAGAAGTATCGCAAGCTGCGTGAATTGACGCGCTTAGGCACCACGCATTAGGCAGACTCGCAAAAAAAGCATCGCCCGGCTGTGCGTCTTTAGCGGTTATCCGCAGTGTCCGACACGCCGTTAATGCGGACACCCGGCAACAGCCCCACCGCGCACCAGATACCACGTGCGGCGATTCGAATGCGGCACCTGTTCCAGCGCGGAATCCGGAATGCACTTCGGCAGCACCGTGTCCTGCACCAGCAGCCAGCGATGCTGCGGATCCGCCTGCAGCCAATGGATCGCGTCGGTGGTCTGCGCCTGCATGTCGCGGGTGAACCCGAAATTCGTCGCCGGGCGATCGGCCATCAGCAGGTTCTGTTCCTTCCAGCCGAGCAGCGCGAGTTGCGCATCGGGACCGATGCGGGCACCGACATCGCGCATCAGTCCACGCGCCGATGACGAATCGTTGAGCAACGGATAGCCGAATACGCCGAACAGCACCCACAGCGTGCCCAGCGACACGATCGTGGCGATCTCCAGGCGCTTGCGCCACCATGCCAGCGCGACGATCACGCCGGCGCCCATCGCCAGCAGCATCCAGCCAATGCCGGCGCCGGATTCAAGTCCACGCTCGGTGAGGAAGTGCGTGGTCGATTTCGAGTGACCGAAGGCCAGCAATCCGCCACCGATCACGAGCCCGATCGCCATCACTGCCAGCACCGTCGCCAGCAATCGCCGTGGCCATGCCTTTTTCAACAATCCCGGAAGCAGCGGTGCCAGGGCGAGACCCCACATCGGCAGCACCGGCATGATGTAGACGTCGCGCTTGCCCGACGGAATGCTGAAGAAAATCACCAGCAGCACGCCCCAGGCCAAAGGCAGCAGATAGCGTGCGTCCATGCGTTGCAGGCAGCGTTTCCACGCCGGAATCGCCCACGGCAACGCCAGCATCGCCGGCAGCCACATGCCGAGCACGACCACGATGAAATACCACCACGGCTGCGCATGGTCCCACGACTGTGCGTAACGCTTCGCCGTCTGGTGGAACAGGATGTCGTTGAGATAGGCGTCGTAAGCGGGATCGTGATGCGATCGCACCGCCAGCACCATCGGCACCAGCCAGATGCACATGGCCGCGACCAGGAACAACGGCGCGATCCAGAATCGCCAATCGCGCAGGTGCAAGGACACGCGTTCACCACGTGACTGCCAGCCGCGCACGCTGGCGAAGATCGCCGGAACCAGCATCAGCAATGCCAGCACGCCGACGCCCTTGGTGATGGTGCCGAGTCCGGCGAAGAACCAGCCGATCCACCACCAGCGCCAGTTCGGACCCAGCAGGAGATGGCGCAGCAATCCGTAATTGGCGATGGTGATGAAGCAGGTCACCAGCGGATCGATCTGCGCTTTCTTGGCCTGATAGGTGAACTGGAACGCGAGCAGCACCGCCCACGCCGCCCACAAGCCGATCTTCGGCATCCACAGGCGCTTGCCGAGATCCGCAACACAGGCCAGCGTCGCCAACGTCGCCAGCAGCGACGGCAACAGGAAGGCGACGCGCCAATTGCGGAAAACCTCGAAGAACGCCGCCTGCAACCACATCAGCATCGGCGGCTTGTCGGAATACAGTTCGATGCCGCGATGCGGGAACAGCCAGTTGCCACTCTCGACCATTTGCTTCGCGACCAATGCGAAACGCGGCTCGTCTGCGGGCCAGGGATCGCGCAGGCCGATGCCGGCACCGACGATCAGCAGCGCGGCAATCCAGAACAGCCAGGTATCGCGGGATGAACGAGTCTTCAGCATGGCGCGATCATACGGGAAGACCCGTCGATCATTGTTTCCGCAGGCGTGCGTAGAAGAAGCCATCCATGCCGCCCTCGCCGGGCAGGCGCTGGTGGCCGCAGCCGGTATCACGGCCGAAGGTCGCATCGAGCGGATCGAGTCGCGCATCGGCCATGCGCTGAAGGAATGTCTCGACCTGGCGATCGTTTTCCTCGCGCAGGATCGAGCACGTCGCATAGACCAGCGTGCCGCCCGGCGCGAGCGTCGGCCACAGCGCATCGAGCATGCGCGACTGCAGCGCAACCAGCGCCGCAACGTCTTCGGCGCGACGATGCAACAGGATGTCCGGCTGGCGGCGGAGGATGCCGGTCGCACTGCACGGCGCATCGATCAGGATGGCGTCGAACGCGCGGCCATCCCACCATGCATCCGGCGTGGTGGCATCGGCGGCAAGCAGTTGCGCCGACAGCCCGAGGCGCTGCAGGCCTTCCTCGACGCGGCGCAGGCGACGCGCATCGATGTCCGCCGCGATGACCTGCAACCCCGGTTCGCGTTCGAGCAAGTGCGTGGTCTTGCCGCCGGGCGCGGCACAGGCATCGAGCGCGCGCATGCCGGCCTTCAACGCGAATGCATCGGCGATCAGCTGGGCACTGCCATCCTGCACCGACACCGTCCCTTCGCCGAAACCGGGCAGCGCGCTCACGGCAACCGGCGTTTCCAGCATCAGGGCATCGGCGGGGTGATCCGGAATCCGCACATCCATGCCGTTCTCGCGCAACTGCGCTGCATAGGCATCACGATCGGTCTTGCCGCGATTCACCCGCAACCACATCGGCGGCGACGTGCGACTGGCGCGCAAGATCGCTTCGACATCCTCCGGCCAATCCGCACGCAATCGTTCAAGCAGCCATTGCGGCCAACCCGCTTGCGCATCGGCGCGCACCAGCGGCTCGCGCGTGGCACGGCGCAGCACCGCATTGACCAATCCGGCCTGATGGCTGCGCTTGAGCAGGCGCGCGGCCTCCACCGTCGCATCGACAGCGGCATGGCTTGGCAAACCCATCGCATCGAGTTGCGCCAATCCGGCGTAGAGCAGCGCGCGCAGGTCGTTGTCGCGCTGGCCCAATGGCCGCGGCAGCCAGGCCTTCAACGTCGCGTCGTAGTCGGCGCGGTTGCGCAGCGCCGCCATCACCATCGCCTCCAACAGCGCGCGATCGCGACCATCGGCGATTCGCGATTGCGCCGCCGACAGTTCGACCTTCAGCGAACGCCCGCGATGCATCACCGCATCGAGCACGCGCGCGGCATCGGCACGCACGCCCGCACCGCGATCGCCGCCCGTTCGCGCCTGATCAGGCCGTGTTTGTTTAAAGCTGGCCACGACGAGCATTCAGGTAATCGGCAGCGGACACCGCACGTCCGCCCTCGCGCTGCAACGTCAACAGGCGCAACACGCCATCGCCGCAGGCGACATCGATGCCGTCGCGAGTGGCCGCGACCACCGATCCCGGCGCAGCATCGACATCGACATCGGCAGCAACTGCCTTCGCCGCATGGATGCGCACACGCTCGCCCGCCAGCACCGCTTCGGCCACTGGCCACGGCTGGAATGCACGGACCTTGCGTGCCAGCACTTCGGCGCTATCGCTCCAGTCGAGGCGCCCTTCCGCCTTCTCGATCTTGGCGGCGTGGGTCACGCCCTCCGTCGATTGCGGTTGCGCCGCCGGCAGCGTTCCCGCGTCCAGCATCGTCAGGCCTTGTGCCAAGACATCCGCGCCGATCCCGGCGAGGCGTTCGTACAGCTGGCCGGAGGTTTCATCGGCACCGATCGCAGTCGCCGCGCGCAACAGTACCGGCCCGGTGTCGAGGCCCGCTTCCATCTCCATCAGGCACACGCCGGTTTCGGCATCCCCGGCCTCGACCGCACGCTGGATCGGTGCTGCGCCGCGCCAGCGCGGCAGCAACGAACCGTGCAGGTTCCAGCAACCGAGGCGCGGAATCTTCAACACCTTCTTCGGCAGGATCAGGCCATAGGCCGCGGTGACGATCAGGTCGGGTTCGAGCGCCTGCAATTGCGTCTGCACTTCGGGATCGCGAAGCGTCTCCGGCTGGCGCACTTCGATGCCGCGTTGCAGCGCTTCCTGCTTCACCGGCGAAGGTGTCAGCACACGACCGCGACCTGCGGGACGATCGGGCTGGGTATAGACGGCAACGACTTCGGCGCGTTCGCAAGCCACGCGCAACCCCGGCACGGCGAATTCCGGCGTGCCTGCAAACACGATCCTCAAATCACGCTGCCTTTTTTTCGCGCGCCGCCTTGGCCAGCTTCTTCTTCACCATCTCGCGCTTGAGCGGCGACAGGTAATCGACGAACAGCTTGCCGTCGAGATGATCCATCTCGTGCTGGATGCACACTGCAAGCAAGCCATCGGCATCCATCTCGAAGCTCGCGCCCTTGCGGTCGGTCGCACGCACGCGGATGTTCGCCGCACGCGTCACGTCGGCGAAGATGTTCGGTACCGACAGGCAGCCTTCCTGGCAAACCTCTTCACCTTCCTTGCCCAGGATTTCCGGGTTGATGAAGACCATCGGCGAATTCTTCTCTTCGCTGATGTCGATCACCATGAAGCGCTGGTGCACGTCGACCTGGCTGGCCGCAAGGCCGATGCCGGGCGCGTCGTACATGGTCTCGAACATGTCGTCGAGGCGTTTTTGGAACTCGGGGGCGGCAATGCCGGCCACATCGACGGGCACGGCTTTCGTGCGCAGCCGGGCGTCGGGAAATTCGAGGATCGTGAGCAGTGCCATGGTCGGGGTCCGGAATGCGTGCGGGAACATCGCCGCCAGCGCAGGCGCCCAGTGTAACGCGGCGGGCACCAGCCTCTCCCAACGCCGGCTGGCCGGGCATTCAGGGATGCTCGGGCCAATCAGATCGGGGATTTAAATGTAAGGGTCTTGTGAAACCGTGAACTTTGTGGTGTAAATGGCCGTCCGTATTGGGGATTTGTCGGGGAACCTCAGGCCATGGCCTCGCTCCTTTCGCGCTTCAACCTGTCGCTCAAGACCGTTGCCGCCACCGCGGCACTCACCGTCGCCGGCCTCGCCATCGCCGGGAATCCGGGCATTCGCCCCGATCATCCCGACACCTACGTGGTGAAGAAGGGCGACACCCTGTGGGATATCGCCGGCAAGTTCCTCAGCCGCCCATGGCTGTGGCCGGAAATCTGGCAGGCCAACCCGCAGGTGAAGAATCCGCATCTGATCTACCCGGGTGACGTCCTGAGCCTGGCGTACATCAACCGCACCGCCGAGGCGCAGCATCGCGCCGAAGCACCGATCCCGGGCATTCCGCTGGCGCAGGTCGAGCCGTGGCTCAAGGACATGCGCGTGGTCGACAGCTTCGACCAGCTGCCCTATGTGGTCGGCCTCGAGGATGATCGCCTGCGCGGCTCGCAGGGCTACGTCGTCTACGCCAAGGGCCTGCCCGCAAGCGCGGTCGGCCAGCGCTTCCTGATCGTGCGCCCGAACGTGCGGTACGCCCGCCTCGACCGCCGCCAGGGCGGCGACATCATGGATACCGCCGACCTCGACTTCCGGGGCAAGCGCACCATCGATTTCGATCAGTTCTGGACCGCGGCGATCACCCCGGACCGCGGACACGACCTGCTCGGCTACGAGTTGCAGCGCGTCAACATCGGCACCGTGACCCGCGGCGAAGTCGGCGGCATCGAGGCCTCGACCGTCCGTCTCGATGAAGCGGGGCGCGAAGTGCGCGAAGGCGACCGACTGATCCCGGTCGATGCCCAGTCCTACGATCCCTACTTTGTGCCGCACCCGCCGAAGGCGCAGTTCGAATATCGCCACGCCCAAGTGCTGGCCGTGGCCGATCGCCTGCGCACCGCTGGGCCGCGTGACGTCATCGCGATTTCGGTCGGCAGCCGGGACGGCGTCGACAACGGCACCGTGTTCTCGCTGTGGCGCATGGGCAGCAACAAGGTCGACCGAGTGAAGTACCAGCGCACCGAAGATCTGGTCGGCAACTACGGTCGCGTCCGCCTGCCCGACGAGTTCTCCGGCCACGCGATGGTGTTCCGCACCTTCGACCACGTCAGCTACGCGCTGGTGATGGACGGCATCAAGCCGACCGAAGTCGGTTACGAGCTCAAGCACCCGGACGCTCCGTACTGAACGGCATCTGGTTGATCGTGCCCGGAAAGGATCAGATTTTTCCGACACGGTAGCGAGACGGCGCCCTAGGGCGCCGTCGTCGTTTCCGCCCCAAGCTGGCGGCATGGTCGACTTCGATATGCCCGAACTGGCGGCACGGCTGGCGCTTCTGTGCGCCGGCGGCCGGCGCGCACCCCGCCGCGAATTGCTGCAGCTTCATGGCAGCGCCGGTGCAGTCCTGGCCGCGGGCCCGCACGCGTGGCGCGCGGCCGGGTTGTCGGAGGACACCTGCATTCGCTTGCGCCGCGGCGCCGATCCGGACATCTGGCTGCGCACCGCGGAATGGCTGCAACGCCCAGGACATCGCCTGATCGCCTGGCACGATCCCGACTATCCCGCCGCCTTGCGCACCGTTTCCGGCGCGCCGCTGATGCTGTTCGCCGCCGGCGACGCCTCCTTGCTGCAGGATCCCGCCATCGCCATCGTTGGCACCCGTTCCGCCAGCCCCGGCGGACGCAGCCTCGCCAGGCAGTTCGCCCATCGCTTCGCCGATGCCGGGATGGTGGTGGTCAGCGGACTCGCCGCCGGCATCGATGGCGCCGCCCACGAAGGTGCGCTCGAAGTCGGCGGCAACACCATCGCCGTCCTCGGCAGCGGCCCCGATCTCTGCTATCCCGCCCAGCATCGCGATCTCCACGCACGGATCGGCGGGCGCGGACTGCTGGTCAGCGAATATCCGCCCGGCACCCAGCCGCTGCGTGACCATTTCCCGGCGCGCAATCGCATCATCGCCGGACTCGCGCAGGGCACCCTGGTGGTCGAGGCCGCCGCGCGCTCGGGCGCCCTGATCACCGCGCAGTTCGCCGTCGACGCCGGTCGCGAGGTCTGGGCGGTTCCAGGATCGATCCACGACCCCCACGCACGCGGCTGCCACCGCCTGATCCGCGATGGCGCCCAGCTGGTGGAAAGTCCGGAAGACGTGTTGCTATCGCTGGCACCCACCCAGGTGCGGGCAGGCCAGCGCGCGAAGCCAACCAATGGCAGCGCCCTCAAGGGGCCTGTTCAGACTGCCAAGGGCTGGGACAGCGACCACAAGAACGTGTGGTTGGCACTCGGTCACGACCCAACCCCTATGGATGCACTGGCGGATCGCACCGCATTGACGCCAGCCCGACTCTCCTCCATTCTCCTGACCATGGAGCTGCAGGGGGCAATCACGGTCAAACATGGTCGCTACCTCCGCACTCCCGGGTGAAGCAAGGCTTCCGCCATCCACGCGCCAACGGGCGCAGGCCGGGGATCGATGAAAGAGAGCATTCTGGACGTCCTGCTGTATCTCTTCGAACACTGCTTTACCGATGACACCGCGCCGCCGCAGGATCGCGACGGACTCCAATCGACGTTGCTCTCAGCCGGATTCAGTCCTGCCGAAGCCAATCGCGCCTTCGACTGGCTCGATGGCCTGGCGGAACGCCGCCCCACATTCACCAGTCAGGGGCCATCGGGACCAACCCGTGTCTTCACCAGCGGCGAGTTGTCCAAGCTCGACATCGAGGCGCGCGGCTTCCTGATCTACCTCGAACAACACGGCGTGCTTGATGCCGACCAGCGCGAACTGGTGCTGGACCGCGCGATGGCGCTCGACCAGGATGAACTCGACCTCGACGATCTGAAATGGGTCGTGCTGATGGTGCTGTTCAACCAGCCGGGGTCCGAGGCTGCGTACGCGTGGATGGAAACGCAGATGTTCGCGGACGATCCCGAACCGCTGCACTGACGATGTCGTTGCCGCCCCCCTTGCCACCGCCGTTGCCAACGGCGGTGCAGCCACAACCGCCAGCAACGTCGAAAAACAACGGGTGCCTGATTGCACTGGCGGTCGCTGCCGCGCTCATGGTCCCGCTCATCGCCATCCTCGCCGCGATCGCGCTCCCGGCCTACCAGCAATACGTGTTGCGATCCAAGGTGATGACGGCCATCGCGGCCACGCGCCCGGCGCAAGTCGCCATCGACAAGCGGCTCGCGCAAGGCGGCGAATGCCCGGGCAACGCCGACACCGATTTCAATGGCATGCAAGGCGTCGAGCGCGTGGAAATCGGGCAACTTGCCGAAGACGCGACGCGTTGCGCCTACGCCATCCACCTCGGCAACACCGGCAGCACCCAACTCGACGGCAAGACGATCTGGATGGATCGCGCGAAGTCCGGCGACTCCGCCTGGAATTGTCGCTCCGACATCGACAATCGCTACCTGCCAACGACTTGCCGCGCAGACTGAGCTCACGCAGACTGCCCCTTCGCAACAGCGCATCGATACATAGGGGAATCGAATGACCGAGTGGTATTACGCCGATCGCCAGGGCCAGCAGCGTGGTCCTGTGCAGTCGCAGGAATTGCTGGCCTTGCGCAATGCCGGGCAGATTGCCCCGGACACGCTGGTCTGGCGCAACGGCATGTCGAACTGGCAGGCCTTCGCCACCGTGGCGAACGAGGTGATGCCGTCGCCAACCGAAACCGCATCGCCGATGCAGGGCAGCTCGATGTACGAGATGGTGACGCCTGCGGCGTCCATGGCCGACGTCGTGGCGCCTGCGCCGGCACCAAGCGCGACGCCCGTGCCCGCGGCTCCCGTCGCCGGCGGCAGCTATTCGATGTACGAGAAGGCAGCAGCCCCGGTCGCGCAGGCCAGCGATCCCTACGCGGCACCACGCGCGGCCATCGGCACCACCAACGCGCTTCCCGTGCGTGGCGGGCATGTCGTCGATGCCGGGTTCTGGAAGCGAGTGGCAGCCTACATCATCGATGGCGTCCTGCTGGGCGTCGTCGGTTATGCCGTGCAATTGCCGTTGCTGCTGGCGATCGGGTTCAATGCTTCATCGCTGGCGCAGGGGAATTTCGGGTCGATGACGATCTTCGGGCTCCTCTTGGCCTACCTCATTCCGATCGCGATCCAGGCAACCTATTACGCCTGGTTCCACTCCTCGGACCGGCAGGCGACACTGGGCAAGCGCGCCATCGGTATCAAGGTCACCGGGATGCAAGGCGAGCGCATCAGCTTCGCCCGCGGCATCGGTCGCTATTTCGCGTTCCTGCTGAGCGGCTTCACTTTCGGCATCGGCTATGTGCTGGCTGCGTTCACCGACCGCAAGCAGGCGCTCCACGACATGATCGCCTCGACCTACGTGGTCGACCAGTGGGCCTATACCGATCACCCCGACCGCCAGGATGAAACCCTCGGGACCGGGACCAAGATCATCCTGGGCATCGGCATTGCCCTGATTGCCCTGTTCTTCCTGGCCATGTGCGCCGCGATTGCCATTCCTATTCTCAGTCGCCACTGAGACAGCTTGACAGCCACCTCACGGCGTGATTCCACTATAAAAAGAGGTTGAACCAGACGCCCGGGCCCCATGTCCCGGGCGTTGGCGTCTCGACCACCCCATTTGCCGGTCTGTTGCCGGCCCCGGAATCCTGTTGCCATGCCCAAGCACCTGCTCGTCGTCGAATCGCCCGCCAAGGCCAAGACGATCAACAAATACCTCGGCAAGGACTACACCGTCCTCGCCAGTTACGGCCATGTCCGCGATCTGGTCCCGAAGGAAGGCGCAGTCGATCCCGAGCACGGCTTCCGGATGCGCTACGACCTGATCGAAAAGAACGAGAAGCACGTCGAGGCGATCGCCAAGGCTGCCAAGACCGCCGACGACATCCTGCTGGCGACTGACCCGGATCGCGAAGGCGAGGCGATCAGCTGGCACATCGCCGAGATCCTCGGCGAACGCAAGCTGCTGAAGGACAAGCCGCTGCATCGCGTCGTGTTCACCGAAATCACCCCGCGCGCGATCAAGGCCGCCATCGCCCAGCCCCGCGAGATCGAGATGCCGCTGGTCGATGCCCAGCAGGCGCGCCGCGCCCTCGATTACCTGGTCGGCTTCAACCTGTCGCCGGTGCTGTGGCGCAAGGTCCAGCGCGGATTGTCGGCCGGCCGGGTGCAGTCGCCGGCGCTGCGCATGATCGTCGAGCGCGAAGAGGAGATCGAAGCGTTCAAGGCGCGCGAGTACTGGACCATCGAGGCCGAATGCGCGCATCCGTCGCAGGCATTCTCGGCCAAGCTGGTGAAGCTCGACGGCAAGAAGTTCGAACAGTTCACGATTACCGACGGCGACACCGCCGAGGATGCACGCACCCGCATCGTCCAGGCCGCCCAAGGTCGCCTGCACGTCACCGACGTCGCCAGCAAGGAACGCAAGCGCCGGCCGTCGCCGCCCTTCACCACGTCCACCCTGCAACAGGAAGCGGCGCGCAAGCTCGGCTTCACCACCCGCAAGACCATGCAGGTCGCGCAGAAATTGTATGAAGGCGTGGCGATCGGCGAGGAAGGCACCGTCGGCCTGATCAGCTACATGCGTACCGACTCGGTCAACTTGTCGCAGGATGCGTTGAGCGAAATCCGCGACGTGATCGCGCGCGACTACGGCACCGCCTCGGTGCCGGACAAGCCGAATTTCTACACCACCAAATCGAAGAATGCGCAGGAAGCACACGAAGCGGTGCGCCCGACATCGGCCCTGCGCACCCCGACGCAGATTGCCCGCTACCTCAGCGACGACGAGCGCAAGCTCTACGACCTGGTGTGGAAGCGCGCCGTCGCCAGCCAGATGATCCCGGCCACGCTCAACACCGTGTCGGTGGAACTCGCCGCCGGCAACCAGCACGCATTCCGCGCCAGCGGCACCACCGTAGTGGTTCCCGGCTTCCTCGCCGTGTATGAGGAAGGCAAGGACCAGAAGGCCGCAGATGACGACGACGAGGGTCGCAAGCTGCCGGCGATGAAGACCGGCGATAACGTGCCACTCAATCGCGTGCACGCCGACCAGCATTTCACCCAGCCGCCGCCGCGCTTCACCGAAGCGTCGCTGGTGAAGACACTGGAGGAATACGGCATCGGCCGTCCTTCGACCTATGCGTCGATCATCCAGACCCTGCTGTTCCGCAAATACACCGAGATGGAAGGCCGCGCCTTCCGCCCGACCGACGTTGGTCGCGCGGTATCGAAGTTCCTCAGCGCGCACTTCACCCGTTACGTCGACTACGACTTCACCGCGAAGATGGAAGACGAACTCGACGCGGTCAGCCGCGGCGAGGAGCAATGGGTCCCGCTGATGGAGAAGTTCTGGGGCCCGTTCAAGGAACTGGTGACCGACAAGACCGAGAGCGTGGATCGCACCGATGCCGGCAGTGCCCGCGAACTCGGGATCGATCCCGCCAGCGGCAAACCAATCAGTGCCCGCATCGGTCGCTTCGGCCCGATGGTGCAGATCGGCACCGTTGAGGACGAGGAAAAGCCGAAGTTCGCGTCGTTGCAGCCGGGCCAGAGCATCTATTCGATCTCGCTGGAAGAAGCGCTCAAGCTGTTCGACATGCCGCGCATGCTCGGCGAATCGAACGGTGAACAGGTGACGGTCGGTATCGGCCGTTTCGGTCCGTTCGCCAAGCGCGGCTCGACCTACGCCTCGCTGAAGAAGGAAGACGATCCCTACGCGATCGATCTCGCCCGCGCAGTGTTCCTGATCGAGGAGAAGGAGGAGATCGCGCGCAACCGCATCATCAAGTCGTTCGAAGGCAGCGACATCCAGGTGTTGAACGGCCGCTTCGGCCCCTACATCAGCGACGGCGCGATGAACGGCAAGATCCCCAAGGATCGCGAACCGGCATCGCTGACGCTGGAGGAAGTGACGCAGCTGATGGCGGAAACCGGCAAGCCGGCACGCAAGGGCTGGGGTCGCAAAGCAGCTGCCAAGACGGTAGTGAAGAAAGCGACCGCGAAGAAAGCAGCGAGCAAAGTCCCGGCGAAAAAGGCCACGACGAAAAAGGCCACGGCAAAGAAAGCCACGGCAAAGAAAGCCACCAAGAAAACGGCAACAAAAAAGACGGCAACGAAGAAAGCCGCGGCGAAGAACACTGCCGCGGACGACGCGCCACCGTTCTGACCATGCCGCCTGCCTGCAGGGCATGCGCGTTTCCGTAACAGGCCCGGGCGCATGATTCATGCTCCCGCCTTCAGGAGCCCACGATGAACAATCTCGACAAGGTCGTCTACACTGCCCGCGTCCACACCAACGGCGGCCGCGAGAATGGCCATGCCCGCAGTGACGATGACCACCTTGACGTGCGTATGACACCCCCTGGCAAGGGCGACGGCACCAATCCCGAGCAACTGTTCGCGGCTGGGTATTCGGCCTGCTTCATCGGCGCGATCAAGGCGGTCGCAGCACGCCAGCATTTGCAAGTTCCCGAAGGTGTCGGCATCGATGCCGAAGTCGACCTCGGACCGGTCGGCCAGGCCTTCGGCGTCGCCGTTCGCCTGAACATCCATCTGCCGGGCATGGATCGCGCCGCTGCGCAGAAACTGATCGATGACGCGCATCAAGTCTGTCCGTATTCCAACGCGACGCGTGGCAACATCCCGGTCACGTTGACGCTGGCCTGAGCGCCATCTCCGTGGATCTGCTTGATGTCGACTCCGCTGCTGCGCTGATCCGGCGTGGCGGCGTAATCGCCTATCCGACCGAAGGCGTGTGGGGATTGGGCTGCGATCCGCGCAACGAACAGGCGGTGCTGCGCATCCTCGCGATCAAACAGCGCGAGGTCGAAAAAGGCCTGATCCTGATCGCAGCGAACGAAGCGCAACTCGCACCGTTCGTGTCGATGGATGTGCTGGGCGATGCACAATGCACGGCGGTCCGCACGACCTGGCCAGGCGCTGCGACCTGGATCGTGCCGGCATCGGCGGCGGCCCCGCGCTGGATCACCGGTCAGCACGACGGCATCGCGGTGCGGGTCTCTGCACATCCGCCCGTCATCACACTTTGCGATGCCTTCGGCGGCGCGCTGGTTTCGACCAGCGCCAATCGCGCTGGCCGCGATGCGCCGACGCGAAGATCCGGATTGGATCCCGAAGTTCTTGCACTGCTGGATGGCGTGCTTGCTGGCGAAACCGGTGGATTGCTGCAAGCGACGCCGATCCGCGACGCCCGCAGTGGAGCCATCCTGCGCGGCTGAAAATCGGGCTTTCGTTTCGCTTGAAACGAAAATTGTGGCAGTGCACAAATTGTGGTCTAGTCGGGTGAAGAGGGACTCCGCACGCGCGAGTCGCCCTCTCACCACCAACACGACTGGACCACGATGGACGACCGGCGCAACCCACTGGCTGGCGGTCTGTATGACGCCGCGATCGAGCACGACAGCTGCGGCTTCGGCCTGATTGCCGATATCGCCGGCCCGGGCTCGCGCGCCATCGTCGACACGGCGCTGGAAGCCCTGTCGCGGATGGAGCATCGCGGCGGCGTCGCCGCCGACGGCTTGAGCGGCGATGGCTGCGGCGTGTTGCTTCACGGCTGCGAACCGTTCGTGCGTGCGCTGGCGAAGGATGCCGGCATCGCCCTGCCCGATGGACGCATCGCCGCCGGCAATGTCTTCCTCCCTCGTGATGAAGAAAGTGCCACGCTCTGTCGCGAAGCACTGGAACGCGAACTGCAACGCGTCGGATCGCCGGTTGTCGGATGGCGCGTGGTGCCGACCGACGATCGTGTCTGCGGCGCGCTGGCACGCTCCAACATGCCGCGTATCGAACAGGTCTTCGTCGCGAATACCGGAAGCGATACCGATGCCTTCGAGCGCAATCTCTACCTCGCCCGCCGCCGTGCCGAGCAAGCCTTGCGCGACATTGCCGATTTCCATGTCGTCGGCCTGTCGGCCAAGCTATTCGGCTACAAAGGCATGGTGCTGCCCGAGCACCTGCGCCAGTTGTATCCCGACCTCGCTCATCCCGCGTTGAGTGCGCGTGTGGCGGTGTTCCACCAGCGTTTCTCCACCAACACGCAACCACGCTGGCCGCTGGCGCAGCCGTTCCGCCGCCTCGCCCACAACGGCGAGATCAACAGCATCGCCGGCAATCGCGCCTGGGCGCAGTCGCGGCGCAATGTCTGGAAGTCGCCGCTGCTCGACGTCAGCGAATTCGAACAGGCGGTCACCACCAACGGTTCCGATTCGCAAAGCCTCGACAACGCCCTGGAGTGGCTTCAACTCGGCGGCATGGACCTGCTGCAGGCGATGCGCATCCTGATTCCGCCGGCGCTGCAATCGCTGGAATACAAGGATGTCGACCTGGTCGCGTTCTACGAGTACTACGCGATCAATTCCGAACCGTGGGATGGTCCCGCCGGCATCGTGATGTGCGATGGCCGCCATGCCGCCTGCACGCTCGATCGCAACGGCCTGCGTCCGGCACGCTGGACGCTCTCGCGCGATGGCGTATTCGTGATCGCGTCGGAAACCGGCGTGTGGGATCTGCCGGCGGAAGAGATAGAAGCCAAGGGCAAGCTCGGCCCCGGCGAGATGATCGCTGTTGATCTCGAGCAGGGAAGACTGCTCGATACCCATGCCATCGACGCCATCAACCGCACCCGTGCGCCGTACAAGCAATGGCTGCGCGAAGGCATGTCCTATCTGCATACCGAGTTGATCGATCCCGCGCTGACCGACGCACCGTTCGACAACGAAACCCTGCTCGGGTTCCAACGCCTGTTCCAGCTCAGTCGCGAGGAACAGGAGCAGGTGCTGCGCCCGCTCGCAGAAATCGAACAGGAGGCGATCGGCTCGATGGGCGACGATGTGCCGATGGCGGCGATCAGCCAGCGCATCCGTCCGCTCTACGACTGTTTCCGCCAGGCGTTCGCGCAGGTCACCAATCCGTCGATCGATCCGCTGCGCGAGGGCAGCGTAATGAGTCTGACCACCCAGATCGGCCACGAAGGCAATCTGTTCGTGGATGCCGCATCGAACGTCAACCATGTCCTGCTGAATTCGCCGGTGCTGTCGCAACGCAAGTTGCACCAGCTGCTGACGCTGCCGCGCTTCGCCGAATCACATCTCTATATCGACCTCTATTTCGATGCCAACACCTCGCTGCAAGATGCGTTGCTCCGCATCTGCAAGCAAGCGGAAGACGCCGCCCGGGCCGGGATTGAACTGCTGATCCTCAGCGATCGGCGTCCGCTGCGCGGCTGCGCCGCGGTACACGCGCTGTTGGCGACCGGCGCCGTGCATCAACATCTCGTTCGCCACGACCTGCGTTGCATCAGCAACATTCTGGTGGAGACCGGCACCGCGCGCGATCCGCATCATTTCGCCTGCCTGGTCGGCTGCGGCGCTACCGCGGTCTATCCCTATCTCGCCTATCAATCGCTGCACGCATTGGCGCGGCGCGGCATCCTCGGCGGCAAGACCAATGGCGAGCCGTTGCAGGTCGGCCGCAGCTATCGGCGCGGCGTGAAAAAGGGCTTGCTGAAGATCCTGTCGAAGATGGGCATTGGAACGATTGCGAGCTATCGCGGCGCACAGTTGTTCGAAATCGTCGGACTGGATCCGGACGTGGTCGCACAATGTTTCGCCGGAACGCCGTCGCGGATTGGCGGTGCCGGATTCGCGCGCCTCGAAGCGGATGCGCGCACGCTGGCGGTGCAAGGTTGGGATCTCAACGCGCTTCCGGAAGCCGGCGGCCTGCTGCGCTACTTGCCCGGCGGCGAATATCACCAGTACAACCCGGACGTGGTGCAGTCGCTGCAACGCGCAGTCGTGACCGGCGATCGCGACGACTGGAAGCGTTATTCATCCGCGGTGGATGAACGTCCGCCTGCGGCCTTGCGCGACCTGTTGCGCGCAAAGCCGATCGGTCCGGCGATTCCACTCGATGAAGTCGAACCGATCGAAGCGATCATCCGTCGCTTCGACAGTGCCGGCATGAGTCTCGGCGCACTGTCGCCGGAAGCGCACGAAGCGCTGGCGATCGCGATGAACCGACTCGGCGCACGCAGCAATTCCGGTGAGGGTGGCGAAGATCCCGCGCGCTACCACGACGATCGCCGCAGCAAGATCAAGCAGATCGCCTCGGGACGTTTCGGCGTCACCCCGGAATACCTGATCAACGCCGATGTGTTGCAGATCAAGCTCGCGCAGGGCGCCAAGCCCGGCGAAGGCGGCCAGCTGCCGGGCAGCAAGGTCGATCCGCTGATCGCGCGACTGCGTTATGCCAAGCCCGGCATCGGCCTGATCTCGCCACCGCCGCACCACGACATCTATTCGATCGAGGATCTCGCACAGCTGATCTTCGACCTGCGCCAGATCAATCCGCGCGCACTGATCTCGGTGAAGCTGGTCAGCCATGCTGGTGTCGGCACCATTGCTGCAGGCGTCGTCAAAGCCGGTGCCGATCTCATCACCATTTCCGGACACGATGGCGGTACCGGCGCGAGTCCGATCGGATCGATTCGTTATGCCGGCGTGCCGTGGGAGCTCGGCCTCTCGGAAGCGCGCCAGGCGCTGCAAGGCAACGACCTGCGCGACAAGGTGCTGTTGCAAACCGATGGCGGCCTGAAGACCGGGCTCGACGTGATCAAGGCAGCGCTCCTCGGTGCCGACAGTTTCGGCTTCGGCACCGCGCCGATGATCGCACTCGGCTGCAAATACCTGCGCATCTGTCACCTCAACAATTGCGCGACCGGACTGGCGACCCAGGACGCACGCCTGCGCGAGCAGCACTTCAAGGGCCTGCCGGAACGCGTCGAAACCTTCTTCCGCAACGTCGCCGAAGACGTGCGCGAGCATCTCGCCGCGCTGGGCGCGCGTTCGCTGGGCGAACTCGTTGGTCGCAGCGACCTGCTGGAGCAACACATCCACCACACTCGCGACGATGTCGACATCGACCTGTCGGCGCTGCTGCGCAGCGACCCCGGCAAGGCCGCCAGCTATTGCGGTTCGCCGGCGTTGCAGGCTGCGCCAGATGGTCTCGCGGCGACGCTCGAGCATGAACTCGCCGATGCCATCGCGCGTGGCACGGGCGGCGTAGCCAGTCATGCCATCCGCAACACCGACCGCAGCATCGGAACGCGACTGTCCGGCTTGATCGCCCAGCATCACGGCAATACCGGAATGAACGATCGCCCGGTCACACTGCGCTTGCGCGGCACCGCCGGACAAAGCCTCGGCGCATTCAATGCCGGCGGTCTGCACATCGATCTCTCCGGCGATGCCAACGACTATGTCGGCAAGGGCATGGCCGGTGGCCGCATCGTGTTGCGCCCCCCTACAGGCAGCCGTTACGCCAGCGAAGCCACGCCGATCCTTGGCAATACCTGTCTGTATGGCGCAACCGGCGGCGAGCTGTACGCCGCAGGTCGTGCCGGCGAACGCTTCGCCGTGCGCAATTCCGGCGCGATCGCGGTGGTCGAAGGCGCCGGCGATCACTGCTGCGAATACATGACCGGCGGCACCGTGGTGGTGATCGGGGATGTCGGCCTCAACTTCGGTGCCGGCTTCACCGGCGGGATTGCCTATGTGCTCGATCGTGAACGCGATTTCGTCGATCGCTACAACCACGAACTGATCGACATCCAACGCATCACCGCCGAACACTTCGACACCTATCGCCAGCACCTGCGCGAACTGATCGAAACACATGCACGACTCACCGGCAGCGCATGGAGCGCGCACATCCTCGACGGTTTCCGCGATTTCGTCGGCAAGTTCTGGCTGGCCAAACCGAAGGCCGCCGATCTCGATGCACTGGCCGATGAATTGAGGCGCGCCGCATGAGCCGCAAGCACCCATTCCAGTTCCTCGACGCTGCGCGGCAGATGCCCGACAAACAGCCGCTGCAACTGCGCCTGCAGGGCGACTGGAGCGAACTCTACGGACGCTTCGACGTGCCTGCGGCGAAGCAGCAGGCGGGGCGCTGCCTCGATTGCGGCAATCCCTACTGCCAGAACGCCTGCCCGGTCCACAACCACATTCCGCGCTGGCTGCGGTTGGTGGAGGAAGGCCGCATCATCGAAGCGGTCGAGCTCTGCCACGAAACCAATCCGCTGCCGGAAATCTGTGGCCGCGTCTGCCCGCAGGATCGCTTGTGCGAAGGCGCCTGCACGTTGGAAGACGGCTTCGGCGCAGTGACGATCGGCGCCACCGAGAAATACATCGTCGAGACTGCGCTCGCGCAAGGCTGGCGCCCCGATCTGTCGCGCGTGCAAGCCACCGGAAAGCGCGTTGCGATCGTCGGTGCGGGGCCGGCGGGACTCGCCTGCGCCGATCGACTGGTGCGCAAGGGCATCGCCGCGACCGTGTTCGATCGCTACGAACAGGTCGGTGGACTGCTGCAATTCGGCATCCCCACCTTCAAGCTCGAAAAATCAGTGGTTGCGCGTCGGCGCGAACTCCTCGAAGGCATGGGCGTGCAATTCCGCCTCGGCGTCGAGATCGGTCGCGATATCGCACTCGACACCCTGCTCGAAGAATTCGACGCGGTCTTCCTCGGCCTTGGCGCCTATCGCTACACCGATGGCGGCTTGCCTGGACAAGACCTGCGTGGAGTGATGCCGGCGCTGCCATTCCTGGTTCAGAATGGACGTCGCGTCGCGGGCGATACCGCCGACGCTGCGCATCCGATCGCCGGCTGGGAATACGGATTGCAGTTGCCCGATCTCGCCGGGAAGCGCGTGGTGGTGCTCGGCGGCGGCGACACCGGCATGGATTGCGTGCGTTCGGCGATACGCCTCGGCGCTGCGAACGTCAGCTGCGTCTATCGCCGCGACGAAGCCAGCATGCCCGGTTCCGCGCGCGAAGTCGCCAACGCACGCGAGGAACAGGTCGAGTTCCTGTTCAATCGCCAGCCGTTGGCGATCGAATCAGGGGACGATGGCGCGGTCTCGGGCGTGCGCGTGGCCACCACCGCGCTTGGCGAACCCGATGCGCGCGGCCGCCGCAATGCAATGAACGTACCCGGCAGTGAAACCACCATCGCCGCCGACGTGGTGATCATCGCCTTCGGATTCGCACCGCAATTGCCGGACTGGCTGGCCGATGCCGGCGTGCAGGCACAGGCCAACGGTCGCCTGGTGGTGGCCGGCGAGACCCGTCTTCCATGGCAGACCACGCATCCGCGCCTGTTCGCCGGTGGCGACTGCGTGCGCGGACCGGACCTGGTGGTCACCGCGGTGCAGGAAGGTCGCGACGCCGCGGCGAGTATCGCGGCGATGCTGGCGTAGGCGAGCCACCCTTTCCGGCACGTGGCAACACGCGCAAGATGGCGCCATGCGCCCGGCTGCCGCCATCGCCCTGTCCATGCTGCTCGCTTGCACCTGCACGCGGGCCGCGCAGAACAGTGAAGTCACTGTCTATCGCTGCACCGATGCCCGCGGGCAAGTCGAACTGCGCGACAGTCCCTGCCCCGCCAATCAACACCAACAAACGCGACAGATGTTGCGACCCAAGGATGCGCCCCCAAGCGCGTCGACACCTGCACCCACTCCGCCAGCGGCACGGGACAACACGCGCGAAGTACGTTACGTGCTGCGCCAGCCGCGACCGCTGTACGAATGCACGGCCGCCGACGGCAGCCGCTATACCAGCGAAAGCGGCGAAGGAACCCTGCGCTGGCAACCGGGATGGGTTGCTGTGCCGCCATGGGGCATGCGGCCACCCGTCGCTCCGCTGGGCGGTGGCGGAACACAAGTGCATTACCAGGATCGTCACACCAACATCCGCATCGCGCATGGCGTCGGAATCGGCGCCTACCCCGGCATCGCCTACGCTGGCGGCGCATGGGTGCGCGATAGTTGCGTGCCGATGCCGCAGGAACGCATGTGCGCGACGCTCATGCAGCGACGCGATGACATCCGCCGTCGCAACGTGCTGCGCCAACCCAGCGAACAGGCGCAGCTGGATGCCGAAGAATCCTCCATCAATGCGAGATTGCGCGACGAATGCAACAACTGACGAGCATGACCAAGGCGATCATCGCGACGGGCCTGTTGCTGGCATGTGCCGTTGGCGACAGCGCCGGCCAAACCATGCGCACGCGCAAGGGGAAAGCGCCGGCGAATGATCCCAATGCCACCGTGATCTATCGCTGCACCGATGCCGGCGGCATGCTCAGCATCCAGAGCACGCCGTGTCCGCGTGGCCAGCACCAGGAACGCAGCGTGATCGCTCGGCCGGTCGATCCACTGCCCATGCCGATCGCAGATGCCACGCCCACCACTCCGGTCGCAAGCACCGCGCCGGCACCACAGGCAGCAACGCCCGTCGCACCTGCCGACGACACGCCCTTGCCGCCGCCTCCGCTCTATCTCTGCCGCACCTCCTCAGGCGGCAGCTATGCAAACGAAACCGACACGCCACCCGAACGCTGTCGCGATGTGCCGCTGGTGAACATCAGCAGCTCCCAGAACGTGCCCGACCACGAATGCCAGATGGAGCGCGATCGTTGCGAGCGGATTCCCGACCAGGAACTGTGCGCAGCCTGGAAGCAACGCTTGGGCGAAGCCAGGTCGATGCTGGAACTCGGCAACCCGGATCTGGTCGAACGGGCGACCCGGCAGCGCGATCAGGCGCAGCAGGTGATGAATCGTTCATGTTTGACGCAGCACTGAAAGTTTGATAGTAGTCACACTTTGTTGCCCTGAATCATCCAGACGCCTGACCGGATGCCCGTGCTTGTGGTGGAACTCGAGCGATTGACCATCCCAGAATTCAGTCTCGGGATCGCACGCGAGCCCGGCAGTGAGCGTTTGGGTGCACAGATCATCGAACCCGCACCATTGCGCGCCAGCGACTTGCCGCTGGCGATGGTCGCTCGGGAACATCGCGGCGAACTGCTGGCGAAGGCGAACCGCCTGCTCGACGCCTCGATGCAGGAACCCCTGGACCAGGTCCCGTCGCGGCGCAGCGGCGCGGTGGCGTCGATGCAGACGCAGTTCCTGATCGACCAGTATCTGCACTACCTCGGCTGGGCCAAGGCTCACCCCGCTGGCACGTTGCGCATCGATGGCAGCGACTACCACTGGGGGCGCCAGCAGACCAATGCCCTGGTCGAAACGCTGGAAGAACGCCTGAAGCAACTCGGCATGCATGGTGATCGCCCAACCCGCGACAGCAGCCAGGCCTCATTCCGCAACCATGCCGATCTCGCTCAAAGCATGGTCGCTCGGATTCCCGCCGCCGCGATCACGCGCATGGCAGCCGGCGTCTGTGCGGAAGACATCGCCTATGCGCTCGTGGATGCCGGGCGTCGCGAAGGGTTCGCGCCGGCATTGCCGGTCTCGGTGGTGTCATCCAGTGACGGCAGTCGGGTATTCGCGGTCCAGGGGGATCTCGTCGATCCGGCCAGCATGCGTGTCAGTGTGGCGATCGATCAGGTGCGGCCGGGTACCGCAGTGGCGTTGCGTGAATCGCTCGCGCACGCGGACGCCGCAGTGGCTCCTGACATTGCAGCGCAGCCTGCACTGCAATCGAGACGCTGAGCGTCAGAACCCGTAGCGCAGGAACCCGCCATCCACCGCGATGCACTCGCCGGTGATGTAGCTCGCCGCCGGCAGGCACAGGAACGCGACAGCGGCGGCAACCTCCTCGGGATCGCCAATACGCCCCATCGGCGTGCGTTGCAGCACGTCGTCGAGATATTCGGGATCGGACAACTTCGCCGACGTGCGGCGGGTGCGGATGTACCACGGCGCCACCGAATTCACCCGCACGCCATCTTCCGCCCATTCGACCGCGAGATTGCGCGTCATCTGGTGCAGCGCGGCCTTGCTCATGCCGTAGGGTGCGCCGGTGCGCACATGCGTCAGGCCCGACACGCTGCCGACATTGACGATGCTTGATGCCGCGTGTTGCGTCAGCAGAGGATGCGCCAGGCGCGACAACTCGAACGCGGAGAACAGATTGGTCTCGAAGATCTGCCGCCACTCGTCTTCGCCATATTCGACGGTGGGCCGGCTGTGGTTGGTTCCGGCATTGTTGACGAGGATGTGCAGGCCGCCCTGGTCCTCGACCCAATCCATCAACGCACCGCGTTCTTCCTCGTCGCTGACATCGCAGTTGTACGCGAACACGCCGCCATCGGGGAATTCGTCCTGCAGGTCGGCAACGACCTGTTCCAGCACGCCGGCGTCGCGCGCCGCCAGCATCACTTCCGCACCCAGGCCCAGCAGTTCGCGCGCGATCCCCAACCCGATGCCGGCGCTGCCGCCGGTGACCAGTGCGGTTTGCCCATCCAGTCGCCAGCGCGGATTGTGCATGTCGGGTGCTCCGTGGTTACAACGAATCGAAACCGCAATAGCAATGCGCCATCGCCTGCACCGGCGAACGCGCGCGGATGAATTGTTCGCGCAGATCCTGCAATTGATGTTCGACACGGGCATCGGCGCCACCTTCGGCCAGCCCGCGCAGCCACGACGAACGCGCCAGCATGCTTGCGGCGAGGCGCGATTCGACATTGCCGGACAACAAGGTATCGAGCGTGCCGGCACGGCGTTCGATGTAGCGCACGCGCACTGAGTCCTTGGCGATCTTCGCCTTGCCCGCGGCGAAATCGACCGCAGCCTGCAAGCCGCCGAATTCGTCGACCAGGCCACGCTCCTTCGCCTGTGCGCCACTCCACACGCGACCGCGCGCGATCGCATCGATCTGTTCGACGCTCTGCTTGCGTGCTTGCGCGACCTTGCCGGTGAAGTCGCGATATCCCTTTTCGATCACCGACTGCAGGATGGTGGCGACACCCGGATCCAGCGGCCGGGTGATGTCCATCGCACCGGCCAGCGGCGCGGTGGCGACACCATCGGTATGCACGCCGATCTTGCCCAGCGCGCGCGATGCATTGGGGATCAGGCCGAAGATGCCGATCGATCCGGTGATCGTCGACGGATCGGCATAAATGCGATCGGCGTTCATGCTGATCCAGTAGCCACCCGATGCGGCGACATCACCCATCGACACGACCACCGGCTTGCCAGCGTCCTTGAGCGCCTGCACTTCGCGACGGATCTGTTCGGAAGCGAACACTTCGCCGCCGGGCGAATCCACCCGCAGCACCACCGCCTTCACCATGTCGTCAAGGCGCGCTTCGCGCAGCAATTCCGAGGTCGAATCGCCGCCGACGCGACCACCGCCCTGCTTGCCCGGCACGATCTCGCCTTCGGCCACCACGATCGCGACCTGCTGGCTGCCGTCACCGACCGGCAATTGCGTGCGCAGGTTGCGCAGGTACTGGTCGTAATCGACCTGGCGGAAACCGCCATCGGCATCCTTGTCGGCAACGCCGGCCTTCACCAGCATCTCCTCGACTTGGGCGCGCGTCTTCAGGCCATCGACCAGTTTTTGCTCGAGCGCGTATTTCGCGAGATCGCCTTGCGTATTGGCGACTCCCTGCGCGATGCCGTCGATGCCGGCCTTGACCACGTCCGGCGTCAGCTTGCGTGCGCTGGCGACGTCACCGATGTAGCGTTGCCAAAGATCGTTCATCCAGAACAGGTCGGCTTCCTTCGCTTCCGGCGAGGCGTTGTCGCGCACATAGGGTTCGGCTGCCGATTTGTATTCGCCCACCTTGAATAATTTGAAATCGATGCCGAGTTTGTCCTGCAGGCCTTCGCGCATGTACGGGCGATAGCTCGACAGGCCTTCCAGCAACAGTCCGTGGCCGTCGGGATCGAGATAGACCTGGTTGGCCTGGGCCGCGATCAGGTACTGGCCTTGCGTCATCCCTTCGGAGAACGCGATCACCTGCTTGCCGCTGGCCTTGAGGCGCTGCAGCGCGGCGACGATTTCATGCGTGCTGGCCATGCCCGACGGAGTCAGCTTGTCGACGTCGAGGAGGACGCGCTCGATCGATTTGTCCTTCGCCGCGGCATCGATCACCTTGACCAGATCGCGCAGGCGCACGACCTTGCGACTTGGATCCTCTTCGCTGTTCTGCGCGATCAGCTTGGTCAGCGCGTCACGACCATCCTCTTCCATCACCTTGCCTTCCGGTGCCAGCACCAACGTGGTGCGATCGAGCACCGGCGTGATCGCCGCGCGTCCGCTCATCGACAGGAAGCCGACGAAGAGGAACAGCAACACGAAGAAGACGATATTGAGGACGAGGCGACGGGTGAAGTTGGCGACGTCCCAGACGCCCTTGAAGAAGCTGAAAATCGGGTTGGAAGGGCGTGGTGCGGGCTGGTTCATCGGAAGAAAATCACAGGTGGATGCGGACAGCCTAGCAGTCCTGCGGTTGCCTGCATGTGCCGGAAGAATGCGCCTTCGTTACCGAGGATTCAGGCCACCCGCCGGCTGCTGCGCCAGGCGCGCCGACCGAGCAGGATCGCGGCGACGGTCAGGCCGGCGATCAGCCCCGCCCACATGCCCTGCGGGCCGATGCCCAACCCGAGCCCAAGCCCCGCGCCCACCGGCATGCCGACGCCCCAGTAGGCGAACGCGGCGAGCAGCATCGGCACGCGGGTGTCCTGCATTCCGCGCAGCGCCCCGGCTGAAATCACCTGCACGCCATCGGGATACTGGAACGCCACCGCGAACAGGATCAATTGCGCCGCCAGCGCGGCGACCATCGCATCCTGGGTGTAGGCACCGACGATCAAGTGGCGTCCGAACACCATGACCAGCGCGGTCAGGGTCTGGGTGATCAGCAACAGGGCATAACTCGCACGCAAGGCACGCCGCAAGGCCATGCCGTCCGCGCGACCGCGGGCGTGGCCGACGCGCACTGTCGTCGCTTCGGCGAGGCCGAGCGGAATCATGAAGCACAGGCTGGCGACGTTGATGGCGATCTGGTGCGCGGCCGCCGGGATCGCGCCCAATCGCCCGATCAATAGCGAAGTGACGATGAAGAGGCTGCCTTCCATCGCCACGGTGACGCCAATCGGCAGGCCGGTCGTGAGCAAGCGCCGCAATTCGGTCCAGTTCGGCGCTTCCAGATGCGCGAACAAGGCAAAGCGGGTGAAGCGCGGCGATCGCCACAGGTACAGCGCGAATGCACAAGCCTGCATCCACATCATCACTGCCGAGGCGGTGCCGAGGCCGGCGGCACCACGCGCCTCGAAACCGAAGCGCCCGAAGCACATCGCATACCCGAGGGGCGCCAGCACGGCGAGACCACCGAAACCGAGCAGCATCGTCGGCAGGGTCCAGTGCAATCCGTCACTGAGGTAACGCATGCACAGGTACAAGGTGAAGGCCGGGATGCCCCAGCGGATGCCGAGCAGGAAGGCTTGCGCATGCGGGCGCACCTCGACGGCGATCCCCATCGCCGGCAGCAATTTCGCCGCCAGCGTCAGGAAGCCGAACATCAGCACACCCAGCACCAACGCCAGCCACAGCGACTGACGGAACAACGGGCCGATCTCGTCGCGGCGACCTGCGCCATCGAGTTCTGACACGCGCGGCGGCAACGACATCAGCGTCCCCATCGGCACCAGCATCGGCAGCCAGAACAACGCGTTGCCGACCGAAACGCCAGCCAGGGTATCGGTGCCGTGGTGGCCCGCCACCGACGAATCGACGAAACCGATCAGGCCGGATGACAGATGGCCAAGCGTGAGCGGTGCCGCCAGCAGGGCGCTGGTGCGCATTTCCTGCGCAAAGGACGTTGGTCTGGATGCCACGGAATGACCTGCAACGACAACGGGGTGGCCGCGACATGCCGCGGCCCGGTATCTTAACGCCTCGCCCGGAGTGACCCGATGACCAAGCCGCTGGATCCGATCGAGCCAATCACCGCGACGATGTCGCACGATGGCCCGCATCCGCAGTACTGCGAAAATTGCACCACCGCGTTGCAGGGCCCGTACTGCCACGCGTGTGGCCAGCACGGCCACAACCCGCTCAAGAGTTTCAAACACGCCATCGAGGACGTGTTCGAATCGTTCTGGCATGTCGACGGTCGCATCTTCCGCACCCTGCGCGACCTGCTGCTGCCCTGGCGCATCATCAACAATTATCTGGGCGGCCAGCGCGTGCGCTACATCCCGCCGCTGCGCATCTTCGTCATCCTCAGTCTGGTGACGTTCTTCGTCGCCCACTTTGCCATCCATTCCGAAACCGGGCCGATCCAGTTCAACAACACCGATGCCAACGGCATTCCCGCCGCGACCACGGTGGAAGAAGTCCAACGGCTGCGCGACAAGGCGCTGGCTGACATCAACGAAGGCACAGCCAAGGGCAACCACAATCCGGGGTTCGTCGCGGGCGTACTCGATGCAGCGCGCCAAGCCGTGCAGGCACAGGCCGACCAGCGCATCCACGAACTCGAAAACGCCAAGGCCAAAGGCCAGCCAGTGCCCCCGCCATCCCCTGCATTCGTGGTGGATACATCGGACAACCACAACGACGGCAGCGACTGGAACGTGACCACCCGGAAGATCCACGTCGCGTGGCTGCCGGAATTCGCCAACGACGCCCTCAACAATGCGGTTCAACGCGGTGCCAAGAACGCCAAGCGCTTCTCCAAGGATCGTTCGGAACTGTTCCAGGCCTTCATCGGCTCGATCCCGACTGCGCTGTTCTTCATGGTGCCGTTCTTCGCCCTGCTGCTGCGCGTGTTCTACCTGTTCACGCCTTGGACCTACCTCGAACACCTGGTGGTCGCGCTCTACAGCCATGCTTTCCTGCTGCTGGGCAGCCTGGTGTCCTTCCTGCTGTCGATGTCCTTGCGCACATTGCTGGGCTCGGGCCCCGTGAGCGCGATGATCAGCTTTCTGGTGATGGCGATGATGGTGATCCTGCTGTGGACGCAGAAGCGCGTGTACCGGCAGGGGTGGATGCTGACGCTGGCCAAGTGGCTCGCGATCGGCTCGATTTACTGGGTCCTGCTCGGGTTCGGCGCACTGTTCGCGTTGCTGCTGGTCTTCCTCAAGTAGGACGGCATTGATGACCAACGTGGTCTACGAGGTCAATCTCGACGTCGATGCCGCGATCGCCGACGCTTATCTCGCGTGGTTACGCGACCACGTTGCGGAGATCCTCGGGTTGCCCGGCTTCCTCGATGCGCGGATCTTCGCGGTCGAGGACCCGCCTCCGGGACGCATCCTGTGGTGTGTGCACTATCGCGTTCGCAGTCGCGCCGCGCTCCAGGACTACTTCGACCACCACGCCGCCGCCATGCGCGGCGACGGCATCCTGCGCTTCGGTGATCGCTTCAGCGCGAGCCGCAGGATTCTCGAGCCACTGGCCGGCTAAGCGCTGCTCAGCGGTCCGACATCTGCGACAACCATGCCCCCCGATTCGCAGCCGGGACGTCAATCAATTGCTTGCGCAGCGCGTCGCGCTGCTCCGGCGGCGTGCGCCAGGCGATGCGTCCGAGCACGGCCAATTCATCAGGATGCATTTCATGGAGGATGCGCAGCAACGGCGCGCGCTCATCCTCGGGCACGTAGGACAACAACGGCGACAGCTGCGGCCACAACGCACCGATTTGCGGACCGAGCAGCCAGCCGCGTTGTTCTGAGCGATCGAGTTGCGCGAATTCGGCGCGGAACCGCGACTGCTCGTCCGCGGGCAATGTGGCAAACGCCGTCGCGGCATCGCGGATGCGCTGGCGTTGCGCGTCATCCAGCTGCAGCCACGCCGACTGGCGTTCGCGCTGGTCGCGCTGGCGGTCGAGATCGATGCGCTGCTGGCCGGCCGACGTTTCCGCCATCGGTGGCGGCGTGCGCTGGCAACCCGCCACCAGCACCATCACCAACGTCGCGAATACGCGCAAGCCAGCTCCCTCACTGCGCATCGTTGGCCTCCGGCGGTTCACCGTCGCTCATGGTCTCGGGCAGTTCGGGCAGCACGTCAGCAGCAGGCGTCCCTGCCTCATGGCGCTGCGAGTACCACGACAGGAATTCGAGATCGTGCACCACCGCGGCGTCGCTGTCGTCTGGGGCCAGTTCGCCGCGCGCGGAGGACACCTGATCGTTCTCCGGCGGCAACGCCGTCTGCGGCAGTGCCTGGGTGGTGATATGCGGGCCATCATCGCCAGCCAGCGCCTGCGGCCAGTCGCCCACCCAAGTCGAGAGCAGGGCCGCCACGGTCAGCACGGCCACCCCGACCAGCCAGGACCAGCTGCGCCGGGACAATCCAAACACGCCTGGAGCAGGTGTCACGGGATCAGGCGATGAGATGCGGCATCCGCAGAATGATAGCGTGCAGCCCACTCCCGTCCTGTACCGCCAGTCATGCCCGGAGGGCTTGCATCGCAACCGGAACTGTGCATCCCGATGGAAGGTTGTACACAGGGTTCATGCGGTTGTCACGAAACCGGATACTTGGCCGTGATGACTCAGTGATTCCGCAGAATTCACTTGCAAGTTCCTGAATTAAAAAAGAATTGGTTCTTTTGGCACTTTTTTCACCATTCATCGGATTGTGACGAAAAACGCCCTGTTTCGCCCGCGATCGGAATTGCCTGCACAGACTTATCCACATCCCGTGTGGATAAACTCAGACCATGCCTGATGCCGTTCGCCGGGTCGCGGTTGCGCTGCCCCGGCCCCTGCCCACACCCTTCGATTACTGCCTCGATGCCAACGTGGCAGCCTCTCCGCTGCGCGGTTGCCGGCTGCGCGTGCCCTTGGGCCGCGGTGAAACGGTCGGCATCGCCGTCGACGAGGCACAGGTGCCCCAGGGCGACACCGGCGCGCTGAAGTCGGTGCTGGAACGGATCGATGCCGTGCCCATCCTCCAGGGTGAATTGTGGTCGTCATTGGTGTGGCTGGCGCGCTACCTGCACGCCCCCGTCGGCGAGGTCCTGGCAACGGCCTTGCCTGCATCGTTGCGCCAGGGCGCGGCGCTGCCGGAAACCCAGGCGCACGGTTGGCGGCTGAGTGAAGCCGGCCACACCGCGTTGGCAGGCCTGCGCGCCGGTGCGCCACGGCGTTTCGCCGAACTGCTGGCAACTAGAGAGCACAGCGAGGAGGACCTTGATGCCCGACATCCGGGCTGGCGTGCCCATGCACGATCGCTGGCGAAACGCGATCTGGTGGAACGCATCAAGATCGATGCAGTGGTCGCGGCCCCCACGGTGCCGCCGCCAGTGTTGAACGACGAACAGCGCGCCGCTGCCGATGCCATCGCCTCGAATGAATCATTCAGTGTCGCCCTCCTCGACGGCGTCACCGGCAGCGGCAAGACCGAGGTCTATCTCGACGCCATCGCACGCACGTTGGCGCGCGGCCGCCAGGCGCTGGTGCTGGTGCCGGAAATCGGCCTGACTCCACAGATGCTGGAGCGCTTCCGCACGCGCCTCGGCGTGCCGATCCATGCCTTGCATTCCGGCCTCCCGGAGGGTGAGCGCGCACGATCATGGACGGCGGCATTGCGCGGACAGGCGCGGGTGATCGTGGGCACTCGCTCGGCGGCCTTCGTGCCCTTGCCGGAAGCGGGACTGATCGTTGTCGACGAGGAGCACGACGGCAGCTACAAGCAGTTCGACGGCATCCGCTACCACGCCCGGGATTTCGCCATTGTCCGCGCCAAAGCGCTCGGCATACCGATCGTGCTCGGCAGCGCCACGCCATCGCTGGAATCGCTGCACAACGCCCAGGCGGGCCGCTACGCGCACTTGCGCCTGCACAGGCGCGCAGGCAGCGCCCACCCACCACAGGTCCGCGTGATCGATGTGCGCAAGCGTCCGCTGCAGGCCGGACTCGGGCCGGAAGCGGTTGCCGCGATCGAATCCACGCTCGCCGCTGGCGGCCAGGTACTGGTCTTCCGCAATCGTCGCGGCTACGCACCGGTGCTGCTCTGCCACGACTGCGGCTGGAGCGCGCAATGCCGCCACTGCGATTCGCCAATGACCGTGCATGGTGCCGGACGACGCCTGATCTGCCATCACTGCGGCGCGCAACGACCGGTGCCACCGGCCTGTCCGCAATGCGCGGGCCTCGCGTTGCAACCACAGGGCAACGGGACTGAACGCATCGAGGAATTCCTGTCGCAGTATTTCGCCAACGTCCCGGTGCTGCGCATCGACCGTGGCAGCACCCAGGCGCGCGACGGCCTGCAGAAACATCTCGACGCACTCGGCACGCACCCCGGCATCCTGATCGGCACCCAGATGCTGGCGAAAGGCCACGACCTGCCCAACCTCACGCTGGTGGTGGTGGTCGGCATCGACGAAGGGCTGTTCTCGGCGGATTTCCGCGCCGGCGAAAAACTCGCGCAACTGCTGGTGCAGGTTGCTGGCCGCGCCGGCCGCGCCGACAAGCCCGGAGCCGTGTTGCTGCAGACCCATCATCCCGACCATCCGTTGCTGCAGACGTTGGTGACGCAGGGCTACCACGCCTTCGCCGATGGCGAACTGGCGGAACGCGAAGCGGCGGGTTTCCCGCCGTTTGCGCACATGGCATTGCTGCGCGCCGAGGCCAAGCATGGCGATCCGGTGATGCACTTCCTGCAAGCAGCAAAGAGACATGCTGCCGATGTCGCGATCGAGGTGCATGGGCCGCTGGCGGCGCCAATGCCGCGACGCGCCGGTTACCAGCGCATGCAACTGATCCTGTCGTCGCCATCACGCGCGGCGTTGCAATCGGTGCTGGATGCTTGGGTGCCGTTGTTGTACGCAATGCCGGAAGCGCGTCGGGTGCGCTGGTCACTGGACGTCGATCCAGCTGATCTGTATTGAGGCGCTGTGTGTTTGGCAACATGCGAGTGACCCCCTCCCTGGGTCACCCGCACGTGCCTCCCTTTGTTCCACGCGGAAGTCGACCGACTTCACGCGCGTGGCGAATCCATTCGCCTGCACCACGGGAGCAACGCCATCCTGTCATTGCCACCGTGTTGACCTTGCCGGCCAAGACAACCACGTCCTGGGAACTCCGACTACGGTTTCGGTTCGGGGGATGGCTAAAACTGCGCCTCCCTCGTGCCGGCGCAGAGATTGAACATATTCGCAATGAAAAAACACCCCCAAATTCAGGTGACTTTTCCGTTCCATGGGCTAAGCGGCATCAGAAGGTTGATCTCCGTTCCATGTTCGTCACGAACGACTTCGAACACTGCCCCAAGCCTCTGTGCCCGCGTTCGCATACTGGCCATGCCGGTACCGCCCTCTCTGTTCGCTTGCGGTTCAGATTTCGCCATCGGCATGCCGATGCCGTCGTCGCGCACCTGCATGCGCAGGCTTTCTGCCGTGCATTCCAGCGTCACGTCGACACGTCGCGCCTGACTGTGCTTGAACACATTGGTGAGCGCTTCCTGCAAGAGGCGCAGCAAGTCGAGGCTGCGTGCGCTGCCGAGATTGACGCCCTCCAGCCCATGCAGCGCCCAGTGATCCTCGATGTCCGCCGCCTCCAGCAGGCGACTGGTTCGATGCCGCAAAGGGATGATGAATTCTGCGAGGTCGCCGTGTTCGCGCGCGGTACTGTCGATCACCAGCCGCAAGTCATCGCGCATTTCACTGAGGATGCCGATGACGCGTGCCTTCGGCATGTCGTCTGGTGCCAGCTTCAGCTCGGCAATGGTGCCGACCAGAGTGCCGCCAAAGCCGTCGTGGAGATCACGCGCCAGCCGCAGGCGTTCGCCGGCGCGACTGTGCGCGAGCTCAAGCGCGTGCTGCTGGCTCATCGTCTGCGTGAGCAGCGACGTCGCCGCCTGGACTTCACGGGTGAGTTCGGCATTGAAGCCTTCAACCCGCTTCATGGTGGTGGCGAAACGATAGGCCAGCACGAACCCCATGCCGAGGATGGTCAGCGGCGACAACAGGGCGCCGAGGTAGCTGGAGGACTTCATCCAGCACAAATAAACTAAGAGATCGTGGAAGGACATCACCAGCGGGACGCTGACACACGCCGCCAGCACCAGGTAGTCGCTGCGGCGATTGCGCAACGCGTAGGCGATGAAAGCCAGGTTGGCGGCATACACGAAGACGATCGCGGGCAGCAGGTAGGTATTGCGCTGCGGACCCATCCAGTCGGGGACGATTGGCACCAGCACCAGCGCCAGCGCCACGATCACCAGCAGCGCACGCTCGATGTGCGGCCAGCGTCGATTGCAGTAGCGCAGCAGGAAGATCGCGTGCGCAATCACCATCGCGACGAAACTGGCGGCGATGAAGGCCTGCCACATGTTGGTGGTCGGGAACGGCCGGATACTCTCGATGATGTAGTTGCTGCCGTACAACGCCCCGAAGAAACCGCTGAGTGCGTACCAGCCATAGGTGGTGTCTTGCCGGCGCAGCAGCCAGAACAACCCGAACATCGCGGACACCACGATGCCGATGGCGAAATCGAGGATCTGCAGGTCGCGACGAATGAAGACCGCGTTGTCGAACTGGGTTTTCAGTGCAGCCGCATCGCCGACCGACACGGTTCCGAAGCCCGGCGCGTATTCACTGAGGCCCGACACCCGTACCAGAAGCTCGTTCTGCCCCTGCTTGAGCAGCGGTGCCTGCACAACGAAATAGCGCGGAATATGCCATTTGCGTGATAGCGGCTCCACCAGCGATGCATCGCGATCGATCACGCTGCCATTGAGTCGCACCTCCGCTGCCATGCAGGTGTAATCGAGCAGGAGCCCCACCGACACGCGGGCATCGGCCTGATTCCAGCGAACGCGATACCACACCACTCCGCTGTAGCCAGGCCAGCGCAAGCTCCACTGATCCATCAGCTTGACCGGCACCCAGCCGTCGCTCGGGGGCATGGTCGCATTCCAGTCCGAACGCACCGCTTCGGCCTGATCGATGGTGACAACTGTCGGTTCGGCGGCACTCGCGAAGTTCGCCAGCAACGCCAGCACCAGCGCGCACAACAGCCGGATCATTCCAGAAGACCCAGGGCACGTGCCTCGTGGACAGCGGCGGTGCGCGATTTCACCGCAAGCTTGCGGTAGATGTTCTTGGTATGCCCTTCGATGGTCAGGCGCGACAGGCTGGTGCGCTCGGCGATGTCGCGATTGCCCAAGCCCTGGGCCACCAGTTGCAGGATCTCGAGTTCTCGTCCCGACAACGACGGCACGGCCACCGTTTCCGCCGGCGCTTGCGTTGCTGCTGTCGGCACCATGGCAAGGATCCGGCGCGCGATCATCGGGTCGATCGGTGCGCCGCCGCGCTGCAGGCTGCGCAGCGACAGCACCAGTTCGATGTCCTCGCGGTCCTTGAGCAGATAGCCAATCGCACCGGCGCGCAACGCGGCGAGGATGGTTTCCTCCTCGGCGAAGGCAGAGACGATCACGGCCTGGGTGTCCGGCGAATCCAGTTGCATGCGCCGGATCAACTCGATCCCGCTGCCATCGGGCAGGCGCACGTCGACGAGCGCGAGTGACGGGCGCTGCTCGCGCAGCAGGCTGCCGGCGCTGGCGAGATCCGGGGCGATATCGATCCGGGCTTCCGGCCCCGCGACCTCGCGCATCAGCATGCGCAACCGCGCCTGCATCGCTGAATCATCCTCCACGATCAGGATCGACGTGAGCTGAATCGGTTCTGGTTCCAACGCTTCCCTCCCCCTCTGCATGTGACAGTTTAACGTCCACGCACCAGCGCTGCGGCACGCCCGATCGTGGCGAATGCGCGACAATGGCCGCTCTCTCCGCATGCATGGACCCATTCACGTGGCCAGCCAGCTCGACCAGCTCCGAACCCTGTCCACCGTGGTTGCCGATACCGGCGACATCGACGCCATCGCGCGCTACCAGCCGATGGACGCCACCACCAACCCGTCGCTGCTGCTGAAGGCCGCCGCTCTGCCGGCCTATGCAGGACATATCGATGCCGCGCTCCGCGAGGCCGAAGGCCAGGGCGATGCCCGCATCACCGATGCCTGCGACCGCCTTGCGGTGGCGATCGGCGGTGAAATCCTCAAGCTGGTTCCTGGCCGCGTCTCCACCGAAGTCGACGCCCGACTGAGCTTCGATACCGACGCCACCATCGCCAAGGCCCACCGTCTGGTCGATCTCTACCAGCGCAGCGGCATCGGCACGGAACGCCTGCTGATCAAGGTTGCCGCGACCTGGGAAGGCATCCGCGCCGCGGAAAAACTCGAACGCGAAGGCATCCACTGCAACCTCACCCTGCTGTTCTCGTTCGCGCAGGCGGTGGCGTGCGCGGAGGCCGGCGTATTCCTGATCTCGCCCTTCGTCGGCCGCATCCTCGACTGGCACGTCGCCAACGGCATGGCCAAGCCGGCGACGCCACAGGACGATCCCGGCGTGCAATCGGTCACGCGCATCTGGAACTACTACAAACAGCACGGCTACCAGACCGTGGTGATGGGGGCGAGCTTCCGCAACACCGGCGAAGTGCTGGCGCTGGCCGGTTGCGATCGCCTCACCATCTCGCCGGAACTGCTGGGCGAACTGGCACAGTCGAATGATCCGATTGCCCGCGCACTGGTCGACGACGGCACGCGCCAACCGGCGCCGCCGGCACTCGCCGAATCCGCGTTCCGCTGGCAGCACAACGAAGACGCGATGGCCACCGACAAGCTCGCCGAGGGCATCCGCAAGTTCGCGATCGACCAGGGCAAGCTGGAAGCGCTGCTGCGCGAACGCGGCTGATCATCTTCCGGTGATGGCAGCGACTCCCCACATCGTCATCATCGGCGGCGGCTTCGCCGGGCTTTGGGCAACGCGCGCATTGGCGGGCATGCCCGCGCGCATCACCCTGGTCGATCGCCACAATCACCATCTGTTCCAGCCGCTGCTCTACCAGGTCGCGACCGCAGGACTGTCGGCACCGGACATCGCCGCGCCATTGCGCCACATCCTGCGCCGCCAGAAGAACGTCGAAGTCCGGATGGCGACGGTCACCGCGATCGACACCGATGCAAAGCGCGTCACCCTCGATGACGGCACAACGCTCGACTTCGACCGCCTCCTGCTCGCCAGCGGCGCAACCCACGCCTATTTCGGCAACGATCAGTGGGCGGAACACGCGCCCGGCCTGAAGACGCTCGATGATGCGCTCGACCTGCGGCGCAAATTGCTGTTCGCGTTCGAGCGCGCGGAAGCCGCGAGCGATCCCATCGAACGCGACGCATGGCTGAGCTTCGCCATCATCGGCGGTGGCCCGACTGGCGTGGAGCTGGCCGGCACGTTGGCGGAAATCGCACGGGAAACGCTGCGGGACGAATTCCGCAACATCGATCCCTCGCAGGCGCGCGTGCGCCTGGTCGAAGCCGGCCCGCGCGTGCTGGCCGCGTTCCCGGAGGAATTGTCGGAGAAAGCGCGCAGGCAGCTGGAACATCTGGGGGTGGAAGTCACGCTGGGGACGCCGGTGAAGGGCATCGCTGCCGACGGCTATACCCTGGGAGACACCTTCGTCCCGGCAAAAACCGTGGTGTGGGCAGCGGGCGTGGCGGCATCCCCCTTGGGTGCCATGCTCGACGTGCCGCTCGATCGCGCCGGTCGCGTGCTGGTGCAACCCGATCTGTCGATCCCCGGTCATCCCGACATCTTTGTTGCCGGTGACCTTGCGTCATTGGTCCAGGCGAATGGAAAACCGGTCCCCGGCGTCGCACCCGCGGCCAAGCAGATGGGTCGGCTGGCCGCGCGCAATATCCGCGCGCGATTGGCTGGCGAAACGACCACCGCGTTCGTCTACAAGGATTACGGCAACCTCGCCACCATCGGGCGCATGGCCGCCGTGGTCGATCTCGGCACGCTGCGCTTCTCCGGCATCCTGGCGTGGTGGTTCTGGCTGGTCATGCATGTGTTCTTCCTGATCGGTTTCCGCAATCGCCTGGTCGTGCTGCTCAACTGGTTCTGGGCGTACTGGAGCTATCAGCGCGCAGCGCGGATCATCCTCGGCGAGGATCGCGACCATCCCGCAATGGAGCGGCCATGAACACAGCGGCGACACTGCTGCTGGCCCTCGATCTCGTCGGCACCTTCGTGTTCGCCCTCAGCGGCGGCACCCTTGCAGTACGGATGCGACTCGATCTGTTCGGCGTGCTGGTGCTGTCGTGCGCCGCTGCTGTCTCCGGGGGCATCGTCCGCGACGTCCTGATCGGCGCGCATCCACCAGCCTCACTCGCCGACTGGCGCTACCTGGTCACGGCCATGGTCGCGGGTCTGGCGACCTTTCGCTGGCACGATGCGATCGAACGCCTGCGCAATCCGGTGCAGTTGTTCGATGCCGCCGGCCTCGCGCTGTTCGCGGTCCTCGGCACCGACAAGGCGCTGGCGTTCGGGCTATCGCCATTCGCTGCGATGCTGCTCGGAATGGTGTCCGGCATCGGCGGCGGCATCGCCCGCGACGTACTCGTGGCGCGCGTGCCGGTGGTGCTGAAGGCCGAACTGTATGCAGTGGCGGCGCTGGTCGGTGGCGGCGTGGTCGCGCTGGCCGCATACCTGCAACTGCCGCGGCATCCGGCGATGCTGGTCGGCGCGCTGGTCTGCTTCGGGCTGCGTTACATGGCGATGCGCCACGGCTGGCAATTGCCGGTAGCACGCCCGCGCGATTGACCCCCAATGCAAACGGCCCGGATCGCTCCGGGCCGTTCGCTGTTGCTTCGATCGCGACGGTGCTTAAGCCGCGAACAACGCCTTCATCTTCTTCATCGCGTTCGCCTCGATCTGGCGGATACGCTCGGCACTGACGCCGTATTCGTCGGCGAGTTCCTGCAAGGTCACCTTGCTGTCTGCATCCAGCCAGCGACGCTTGATGATGTCGCGCGAACGCGCATCGAGATCGGCCAGCCCATCGCGCAGCAGCGCCAATTGGTGGTCTTCGCTGTCGGCACGTTCATAGGCCTGCGACGGATCCTCGTCTTCGGTCCGCAGATAGGCGGCCGGCGACGGTGGTGCGTGTTCGTCATCCTCGTCGGAGGACATGTCGAAGCCGATGTCGCGTCCAGACAGGCGCGCTTCCATCTCCAACACTTCGCTTTCCGGCACATTGAGATCGCGGGCGATGGCCTTGACCTCCTCGGCATTCATCCAGCCCAGCCGCGTCCGCGACTTGCGCAGGTTGAAGAACAGCTTGCGCTGCGCCTTGGTGGTCGCGACCTTGACGATGCGCCAGTTCTTGAGGATGAACTCGTGCATCTCGGCGCGGATCCAATGCACCGCGAAGCTGACCAGGCGCACGCCGACTTCAGGGTCGAAGCGCTTGATCGCCTTCATCAGGCCGATGTTGCCTTCCTGGATCAGGTCGCCGAGTTGCAGGCCGTAGCCGTTGTAACCACGCGCCACGTGCACCACGAAGCGCAGGTGGGCGAGGATCAGTTCCTGGGCGGCGGTCAGGTCGTTGTGATCGCGCAGGCGCGCAGCCAGCGCGCGCTCGTCGTCGGCGCTGAGCATCGGAACTTGATGCACGGCGGAAATGTACGCGTCCAAGGAACCCAGGGGGCTGGGCAGCGTGAGCGCGGTGCTCGCGGCGCGGGTGACCGGCACCCGCGTGGGGGTCATTGCAGTCATGGGCGAATCTTAGCAGTCCGGTGTGATGAGTGCCAAACAACCATACGGCCCCGTTTTCGGGCGTTCAGGGACAGGAAAACCCGGACTCCAACCGCCTCCCTATCCCTATGGGGACGACATGGACAAGATGCAATGGTGGCGAAAGGTCCCCTGCACATCGCAGGCGTAGCGTAGCCCTGCCTTCCCTCTAACTTCCGGAGTCGTGCATGAAGCACCCGATCCTGTTGTCCCTGATCTCGCTCGCGCTGTCGGCCACCCTGCCGGCCATGGCCCAGACCGCCGCCCCGGCCGGCTCCACCGGCCAGTGCAAGGACGGCAGCTATACCTCCGCCAGCTTCAAGATGGGCGCCTGCCGCGGCCACAAGGGCGTCCAGTCCTGGTTCGGTGCGACCGAGGCCAAGCCCGCGAAGCCGGCCAAGTCCGCGACCGCAGCGGCAAAACCGGCGGCGACACCTGCATCAGCAGCTGCACCTGTCGCGACGTCCACCGCCGGCGCCACCGGCCTGTGCAAGGACGGAACATCCACCAACGCCGCCTCCAAGTCCGGCGCCTGCCGCGGCCACAAGGGTGTGCAGACGTGGTACGGCAGCACGGCCACCACGACCAAGCCCGTTGCTGCCCCGGCCCCTGCACCCGCCGCAGCCCCGGCGCGTCCGGCCCCGGTGGCCACCACGGCACCCGCCCCGGCCGCTGCGCCGGCAGCACGCACGCCACGCACCATGCCGGCTCCCGGCCCGGTCGCAGCCGGCGGCGGCAATGGCCAGGTCTGGGTCAACATGAAGACCAAGGTCTATCACTGCCAGGGTGATCGCTGGTACGGCACCAGCAAGGACGGCCAGTACATGAGCGAGAGCGCCGCGACTGCCGCCGGTGCCCGTGCGTCACGCGGCAAGACCTGCGGCGCGAAGTAATCGATCCGCAGCATCGGAACCGAAAAACGCGGCTTCGCTCCTGATCGGAGCGGGCCGCGTTTTTCATTCGTCCTGATTCAATCGAAGATCAAACCCTGCGTTCGATCGAGTTGATCGCACCATCGTCATCGTGATGGACCACGCAGATGCGGCTGTCGCGGCCATCCTGCAATTCCTGGCGCGGCACCTGCAGGCGACGCGCTTCATCTTCCAGTGTTTCCGTCATGGGGACCGGCACCGGCTTGCGGTTGGGGATCAGGCTCCACAGCAACAGCAGCGCACAGGTGCCGAACACCAGCAGCGCCGAATGCGACAGCGACACCGGGGTGATGGTGTCGATCGCTTCCTGGGCGGCCAGGTCCCAGTCGACGTGGAGGCGATGCGCTTCGCGCAGGGAACGGAACGCGACGCGGAACGCCGGGATCCATAGCAGGATCCAGCCGATCCACACCAGCAGCGTCGCGCCATCCGAGATCAGCCGGCGCCCACGCCCGAGTTCACCGCGGGCATTGATGATCGGCGGCTTGGCGCGCGGCTCAGCCATGGTCGCCGCCCCCACTCTTCATGTGGACACCGCGATCGGGACTGACCCAGCGCGCACGCTTGCCCTCGCCCATCATCCACGCCTTGGGGAAGGCGACGACGGTGGCGGCGGTGTTGATCAGCCAGAACATCAGCGGATACCACACCATCCAGTAGTAGTTGCGACCCAGCCCGTGCTCGTAATGGCTGTCCAGCCATTTGCTGACGGCGAATTGCAGCAAACAGGTGAAGGCGAGGAAGACGCTGCTGTATTGCGGGATCAGCGGCGACCCGATGCCCGGAAACCAGTCATCGGGCAGCACGTAGCCGAGCAGCCACACCACCACCATCGCCAGCATCACGTAGGCCCACGTCAGGCTGAGCACCAGCTCCAGCAGCAACGGCCACAGGCGGTTCTGGCTGGGCTGGAAGATCACGCCAAGATTGCGCCGCAACACCTGCGCGCCACCGGTCGCCCAGCGCAGGCGCTGTTTCCACAAGCCCTTGAGCGTTTCCGGCATCAGGATCCACACCAGCGCATGCGGTTCGTAGCGCACGTCCCAGCCGCCACGCTGCAGGCGCCATGTGATGTCGATGTCTTCGGTCAGCGCATCGGGATTCCAGTAACCGACCTGGCGCACCGCCGAGCGGCGGAATGCAGTGATGACGCCGGAAACGGTGAACAGCGCGCCGAAGACCCGTTGCGCGCGCTTGATCATGCCGACGATCGACGAGAACTCGCCGACCTGCACGCGGCCGAGCAGGGTCGAACGGTTGCGGATGCGTGGATTGCCGGTGACGGCAGCAACGCGCGGATTGTCGAAGTGGCGCACCATCCAGTACGCGGCATGCGGATCGAGCAAGGCATCGCCGTCGATGCAGATCAACAGGCGGTTGCGCGCGAGCATCGCGCCGGCCTGCAGGCCCATCGCCTTGCCCTGGTTGCGGGCGAGATGGACCACGCGCAGGCGCGGATTGTCGGCGACCATGGCATCGAGGATCGCGCCGGTGTCGTCCTTGCTGCCATCGTTGATGGCGATGACCTCAAAGTCGGGATAGTCGAGCTTGAGCGCCTGCCCAATGGTTTCGGCCGCGTGCGGGCCTTCGTTGTAGCAGGGAATCAGCACGCTGATGCCGGGGGCGTCGGCAGGGATTGGCGGATGATCGAACGACGGTTCGCGGCGCTCGATCCGCCAGTAGAACAGGATCGCCCCGAGCATCCACAGGTAGGACATGAATACCGGGTAGTAATAGACGAATCCCTGAAGCGTCAGCCAGGCCGTGGGCAGGAATGCCTGGAACGAACCCGGAATCATTGGTCGTCCTCGTCGTCGTCCTGCGGGTTGAGCTTGCTGTCGAGCGCCGGCTTCAGCAGTGCCGCATCGGGCACGTTGTTGAATACATTGTCGGGATAGTAGCCAACGTGCTTCACGCCCATTCCATAGAGCATGCGGATGGTGTCGGGGAGCTCGTTCGGCGGCAGCGGCGCATCATTCTTGCGCCAGTCCACCGACTGCAGTTCGAATACGGTGTGGTTGATGCCGTGCGGCACCGCCTTCACCTTGGCCACCATGTCCTTGTAGAACTTCTGCGGATCTTCGGCCTGTTCCATGTAAGGCATGACCATGATCGCGGTGTAGTCGTAGCGCTGGATCGACTTGCGCAGGTTCTGCGCGTACCAGGTCTCGGCCTCGGGATTCAGCGCAACCTGCGCATAGAGGTTGCGCGCAGTGAGCAGGCCCGGCTGTTCGGCACGCACGGCAGCGGCGACATCCAAGGCGAACCCATCGAGGAAATCGGTCTTGCGCTCACTCCACTTCAGCAGCAGGGCGTGATCACTGCGCAGGGTCGGCAGCGGTTGCGGCAGGCCCCAGGCACGGTACTGCTTTTTCGCCCAGCGGCTGCCGTCCTCGTAATCGGACAGGGTGACGTCATCATGGAAGAGGATGCCGTCGAACGTCGCCTGGCGGCCGAGATCCTCGTAGATGTCCTTCACCCACTTGCGCACGCGTGGCGAGAACGGCGTCAGTCGCGGATAGCCCATCGCCAGGTGGTTGGCTTTGTTCGGCAGCGTCACCACCACGTCCTTCGACACCGGATCGCTGGCCGGCGGCTGCCACGCCAGCAGCGGCATCCACGCGAACACGCGCTTCACCTGTGTCCGTGTCAGCAATTGCCAGGCAACGCGGTTGAACAGATCGGCGCGCATCGGCATGTGGCGATTGGGGAAATACACCGCATCGGCAGCGCCATTGGCATCGGGATCGGCGAACGCCTGCAGGTAGACGATGTTGATGCCGAGACGCTGCACGCGATCAAGCAGCTTGCCGAGGTTGGCTTCGGTCTGCTCGGGATCCTTGTCATAGATGTAGTCGAGGTCGATCTGCGCGACCTTGGCGGCGCGGCCTTGGTCAAGCACGTTGCGTTCGCGCACACGCAGCAGGTGGGCCAGCACTTCCGGCGTGGTATCGCCCATCACCAGTTCGCGGCGCAGTGCCGACAGCGGCGTCGCCACGCTGTTCGGACCATCGTCGAGATTGAGGCCGAGCGGCATGCCGGCCTGTTCGGCGATCTTGCTGACATCTGCGTTGTAACGGCCGTACGGCCACACCATCACCCGCGGCGCCTTGCCGAGGCGCTTGCTGATCAGTGCGCGGTTGCGAGCGAAATCGCGGCGGATGCGCGCCCGGTATTCGTCCACGGTTTCATAGCGCTGCTGGTCGGGAACCCATTGCAGCGCGGTCGCCGCCGGCTGGCGGTTGCCCTGCGGGTTGGCGAGGATGCCGCGATGCAGGTCGAAGCTGTGGCTGGCGATCTCGACCAGTCCGCTGTCCTGCATCTTCTTCAGTTCGCTCCACGCCATCAGTTCGTTGCGCGGCAGCGGGCGTCCGTCGAAATCGAAGTCCTTGCCTTCCGGCACTTCCAGCCAATGACCGACCAGCGCGACCACTGCGGGAATCTTCTCGCGCTTGAGGATCGGCCATGCGTTCTTGTAGACCGATTCGTAGCCGTCGTCGAAGGTCATCAGCACCGGCTTCACCGGCAGCGGCTTCTTCTTGGCGCGTGCGTCGAGGATGTCCTGCACCGAGACGAAATGGTAGCCGTTCGCCTTCAACCACTGCAGCTGTTTTTCCAGCAACGCCGGCGGCACCGCGTAAGACGGCGTCAGCGCGTCCTTGCGTTCCGCGATCTCGTGGTAGCACAGCACGGTGACTTCCGGCGGCACGATCGCGGCGCGCGCGACGGACGCAAGCGCACCAGCCGCGCACAGGCAGGCAATGGCGAGGAACTGCAGGGAACGGAGGACGGCCGGGACGCGGGGCATGCGCAGCTCAACGGGAACCAACGGTCATTCTAGGCCGTGGCGGCCATCCGCCGGCATTAAATGACTGTCATCTCGCCATCGGTAGCGACCAGTCGATCGGGGCCTGGCCGTGGCGCGCCAGATAGTCGTTGGCGGCAGAGAAATGTCCGCAGCCAATGAAGCCGCGATACGCCGACAGCGGTGACGGGTGCGGGGCCTTGAGTACGCGATGCCGGCGCGGGTCGATGACCTTGCCCTTGGCCTGCGCGTAGCTGCCCCAGAGCAGAAAGACCAGCCCTTCGCGCTCGCGGTTGAGGACATCGACCACATGGTCGGTGAAGCCTTCCCAGCCGCGGCCCTGGTGGCTACCGGCCTGTCCTTCCTCGACCGTGAGCACCGAATTGAGCAACAACACCCCCTGCCGTGCCCACGGCATCAAGTCGCCGTTGGCCGGACGCGGCAGGCCGAGGTCACGGTGCAGTTCCTTGTAGATGTTGTCGAGCGACGGTGGCACCGGGATACCCGGCAGCACCGAGAAGCACAGGCCATGCGCCTGGCCGGGACCGTGATAGGGGTCCTGGCCGAGGATCACCACCTTGACCGCGTCGAACGGCGTGGCGTCGAAGGCGGCAAAGATGTGTTTCGGCTCGGGATGGATGCGTGCCCCGGCATGCAGGCGTTCGCGCAGGAAGACGGAGAGTGCGCGCATGTCTTCGCGCTGCAGCCAGTCGCCGACGCGCGCCTTCCATGACGATTCGAGGCGGATGGAATCGCTGTCCGCCATCACCGGTTCAGTGCCGGACCAACCGCGCCGCATGCAGCTGGAACAGGATCTTGGTCACCAGCAGGCGTTCCTCCACCGGCTTCAGCACCAGGTCGTTGGCACCGGCCACCAGCAGGTCGCGCTGCTTGTCCGGGTTCTCGTCACCGGTCATCACGATGATCGGCAGCGCGCGTTTTCCGAGATGGAATTCGCCACGCACCCGTCGCAGCACGTCGCCGCCGCCCAATGGACCGTTGAGGTAGACGTCGGTGAGGATGAGATTGGCACCCGGCGCATCATAGGTTCCGCGATGTTCGGCGAGATAATCGAGCGCGGCCTCGGCACTTTCGACATGGATCACATCGAGGCCCTGCACCGCCAGCATGCGCTTGATCGCCAGCGCGACGACGCGGCTGTCCTCGATGTAGAGCACGCGCGCACCGGCGATCGGTTGCGGCTGCACGTATCCGCGCAGGAACGCGACCAACGCACCGTAACCGAGTTCCTTGTCGAAGTAATCGGTGATCTCGTCGCCGAGGGTGCGCGTTTCCAGCCGGTGCTGGACATCGGACGACACCGCGATCACTGGCACATAGGCATGGCCCGCCGCCTCGTGCACCGCGCGCGCGACATCCTGGCCATCGCCGTCGGGCAGCACCAGCGAGGTGGTGACGAGATCGACATGGCCCGCGGCCAGCGCCGCTTGCGCGCTGGCGACGCCATCGCAGGGCACCACGCTGGCATTCGGCAATTCCTTCAGGAGGACGTCGCCGATCAGCTTGCGCACCATGCGCGAGCCATCGACCACCATCACGCGCGGCGCTTCGCTGACAAGATGACGCAGATCGCGGGTTGGAGTCGGCATCAGCGTTCGGTGGGCCGCGTCTGGCGCAGGAAGTGGCCGGTGACGATACCTGCACCCAGCCATCCCAACAAGGTCGCGGCGAACACCGCGGCCAGTGCCTGTACCGGCGTCAGCGGTTGCAGTTCGAAATGCGATCCATAGCTCGCGGCGAGCGTCGACAATGGCGACTGCAGGGCAATGTTGGCCGCGGTGAGCGCCGCCAGCGCGAGCAATCCCGCGCCCAATCCATACAACGCGCCAAGATAGAGGAAGGGCCGGCGGATGAAGCCGTCGGTGGCGCCGAGCAATTGCAGCACGCCGATTTCTTCGCGACGCGACTGGATATCGAGGCGCACGGTATTGCCGATCACCAGCACCGCGCCGGCGCCGAGCATCACCGCCAGCACCAGCGCCAGCCGCGTACCCAGCTGCAGCCAGTCGTCGAGGCGCTTGCGCCACACCGCATCGTGCTGCACGAGGTCTGCTTCCGGCATTTTCTTCAGGGCATCGGCCAATGCCAACTCGTCGGACTTCGGCGTCACCACCAGCACGTTGGGCAGCGGATTGCCGTCGAGTCCATCCAGCGCGTCGCCCAGGGTGCTGCTCTTGCGCAATTCGGCGAGGCCTTCGTCCGGCGTTTTCCACACCACGTTGCCGACGTCGGGGCGCGCCCGGACTTCCTCCGCGAGTGCGCGGGCACGATCGACCTTGGTGTCCTGCTTGAGGAAGACGCTGATCTCGCGCGAACGCTGGACGTCGCCGGTGAAGCGCTGGACGTTCTGCAGCACCAGCCACAGGCCCAGCGGCAAGGTGAACGCGAGCGCGATCACCGCGATGGTCAGCAGCGACGCGAACGGCTTGCGCGCCACGCGGCCGAGACTGGCGACCACGCTGTAGAGATGATGGTCGATCCAGGTCCCGACGCCTGCGCGTGGTGCTTCGACGCGCTGGTTACTCATCGGCGAGATCCTCGGGCGAAATGTCGTCGACCAGCTGGCCCTGGTTCAACACCAGCACCCGCTTCTTCATGCGCTTGACGAGGTTGAGGTCGTGGCTGGCCACCAGCACGCTGGTCCCGCGCTCCGGCAACGACGCGAACAACTCCATGATCTCGGCGGACAGCGCCGGGTCGAGGTTGCCGGTCGGTTCGTCGGCCACCAATATCCGCGGTTCGCCGATCAACGCGCGGGCGATGCCGACACGCTGTTGCTCGCCGGCAGAGAGTTGCGGCGGCAGCGATTTCTCGCGACCACCAAGTCCGAGGCGCTCCAGCTGGCTGCGCACGCGCTTGCCGATCTCGGGACGCGGCATTCCGCGCAGGATCAGCGGCAGCGCCACGTTTTCGAAGATGCTGCGATCGGCCAGCAACTGGTGGTTCTGGTAGACCACGCCGACATCGCGTCGATGCAGCGCGACCTTGCGGCCGCGGACAGTGTGGAGGTTGCGTTCGTCGAACAGCACCGCGCCGCGACTGGGGCGCTCGGCCAGCTGGATCAGCTTGAGCAGCGTGCTCTTGCCGGCGCCGGAATGCCCGGTAATGAAGAGCATTTCGCCCGGTTCCACCGCGAAACCGACGTCCGCCAACGCGTGGCGACCGCCGGGATACTGTTTGCTGACGCCGTCGAAGCGGAGAAGGCTCATGCCGGCATTATGCCGGGATCAGTGTTGTCGCGACGCTCCGCGCGTGACCAATCGGCGCAGGCCTTGGCCAATGCGGCCAAGCAAGCCCGGCTTCGCCTGCTCGGCGGCCGGCTTCACGCCAGCATGATCATGCTTGCCGCCGGTGTTGTCGCGACGCGGCGCGCGTTGTTGCGTCGACGTCTCCTGTTGCGGGACTGCAGTGCCATCGACCGGGCGGCCCTTGCGGCGGCGACGGCGCTTGCGCGGCGCTTTGTTTTCGTCGCCTTCCGCGACAGCGACCGAAGCCGCAGGCGTGTTGTCCTGCACTTCCGGACGCGGTGCGCGCGACGGACGCGGGCCACGACGTTCGCCGTCACGACTGCCTTCGCCGCGGCGACGGCCATCACTGCCACCGCCAGTGCGCGCACGACCACCACCTCGCTTGGCCTCGTCGGCGGCGCGTGCCTCGCGGGCTTCCTTGAAGATGGTGCCGATGCTGTCGTCTTCGTCACCCACACCGGCTTCGGGCTTCGGGCGTTCCGGACGCGGCAACGCCACCAGCAATTCCGGATCGACGCTGGCGCGCGGGATTTCCTGGTCGATGTAGGCCTCGATGTCGGGCAGGCCCATCGCGTAGCGTTCGCAGGCGAAGCTGATCGCATCGCCTTCGGCACCCAGGCGCGCGGTGCGGCCGATGCGATGCACGTAGTCCTCGGCGTCGAACGGCAAATCGTAGTTGTAGACGTGCGAGACGCCATCAATGTGCAGGCCACGGGCGGCGACGTCGGTCGCGACCAGCAGTTCGAGCTGGCCGGCCTGGAACTTCTTCAACAGCGATTCGCGCTTCTTCTGCGGCACGTCGCCGGACAGTACGCCAACGCGATAGCCGGCCTTTTCCAGTGCCCGCGCCACGCGCTCGACGAAGACCTTGGTGTTGACGAAGACCATCGTGCGCGCGCCTTCGCTGCGCGAGAGCAGGCCGAGCAGCAGCGGCAATTTTTCGTCGTCGGCCGGGAAATACAGGCGCTGGCGCACGCGGGCGGCGGTGACCGTCTCCGCTTCCACCACCAGCTTCTCGGGCTCGTTCATGTGCTCGTAGGCGAGCTCGAGCACGCGATGGCTCAGCGTCGCAGAGAACAGCAGGGTTTGGCGTTCGGTGCGCGCCGGCATCCTGCGCAACAGGAAGCGGATGTCCTTGATGAACCCAAGGTCGAACATGCGGTCGGCTTCGTCGAGGATGCAGACCTCGCAAGCGTGCAGGCTCACTACCTTGTGCTGCTTGACGTAGTCGATCAGGCGACCGGGCGTGGCGATGATGATGTCGGCGCCACGCTGCAACTGCTCGCGCTGCTTGTCGTAATCGACGCCGCCGTAGACCAGCGCGATCTTCAGGCCAAGGTCGGAAGCGAACTTCATCGCATCCTTGTGGATCTGGATCGCCAGCTCGCGGGTTGGGGCCAGGATGAGTGCGCGCGGATCTTCCGGCTTGCGCTCGGCCATCGCCGGACGGGTCAGCAGGCGATTGATCGCCGCGATCAGGAAGGCCAGCGTCTTGCCGGTGCCGGTCTGGGCCTGGCCGGCGACGTCACGCCCGGCCAGCGCGACCGGCAGGGTCAGCGCCTGGATCGGGGTGCAGCGGTTGAAGCCGGCGGCTTCCAACCCCGCGAGCAGTGCGGGATGCAGGTCGAAGGAGGAAAAGGCGACGTCGGTCAGCGGTTTGTCGGACATGAAATTCTGTGCGGGATACGCGCGCAATCGGCGCTTGGGGATCGGCGGCCACGCGCTGGGCGGGCGCCGGAAGTGGCATTCCGGGAAGGCAGGCCGGGTCTTGAAGTCCGCCTGCAAGCCCGCACATCTTAGCAAGTCGAACCTGCAGCCGCGTCACAGCTGCTGCGACCGGGACGTGAGAAGCTATCTCCGTCCCCCTTCCGATCCGTCCCCATTCCGGAGTGTCCATGAGCAGCGCCAACGTTTTCCATGCCACCGACAAGGACTTCGACGACCTCGTCCTCAAGTCCGACCAGCCCGTGCTCGTGGATTTCTGGGCGCCGTGGTGCGGTCCATGCAAGATGATCGCCCCCAGCCTCGACCAGCTCGCCGATACCTACGAGGGCAAGGCCAAAGTCGTGAAGGTCGACATCGAGGCCAACCCGCAGCTGGGCATGCGCTTCAACGTCCGCAGCATCCCCATGCTGGTGATGTTCAAGGGCGGCCAGATCGCCGCGACCCAGATGGGCGCGCCGCCGAACGTGAAGTCGGTGCTGTCCCAGATGATCGACCGCGCGGTCGCTTGATCGTCCCCGAATCCTGAATATCTGCCGGCTACCGCTTGCCGCGGCGCGCCGGCAGTGCTAGTTTCTAGGCGTCCGGCGCGCCTGTCCGTTCCACTCGACATCTCCGCCGCACCCATCTCGTTGCACCGAATCCATTCCCGAACCACCCCGCCGGCCTCTGGCCTGGCGCTCGCCATTGCGAGGATTCCCCTTTGTCTGAAGAAGAAATCAAGCCCGCCCCGAAGCGTCGTGGTCGTCCGCCCAAAGTGCGCCCCGAAGCCACCGACACCGCCGCGGCACCCGTTGCCGTTGAGACCGCCCCCCCTCCTGCACCAACCCCGCCCCCGGCACCCGCACCCGCGCCGACCGCGGCACCCGTCGCCAGCCAGCCGAGCGCTCCCGCGCAGTCGCATGACCAAGACCATGGCGGCGAACAGCAGCAGGGCAGCAACGGCGGCCCGAGAGAAGACGGTCAACGCTTCAACAACAACAATCGCCGCGAGCGCTTCAAGAATCGCCGCGATCGCCAGCGCGACCGCTATCGCGACCAGGGCCTGCCAAGCGACGACGACGGCCAGCCCAACGGACCGCCGCCCTCGGCGCGACCGATGCCGACCATTCCCGAAGGCTTCCCACAGTATTCGCTGGGCGACCTCAAGCGCATGCCGGCGCAGAAACTGCTCGATATCGCCGAGCAGCTGCAGATCCACGAAGGCGTGGCCCGCGCCCGCAAGCAGGACATCATCTTCGCCCTGCTGAAGGTGCTGACCCGCCACGGCGAAGGCGTCGCCGCCGATGGCGTGCTGGAAATCCTGCCCGATGGCTACGGCTTCCTGCGCGCGGCCGAGGCCAGCTACCTGGCTGGCCCCGACGACACCTACATCTCGCCAAGCCAGATCCGCCGCTTCAACCTGCGCACCGGCGACCACATCGCCGGCCGCATCCGCTGGCCCAAGGATGGTGAACGCTACTTCGCGCTCAACATCGTCGACACCATCAACGGCGAGCCGATCGAAGCCAGCAAGAACAAGACACTGTTCGAAAACCTGACACCGCTGTTCCCGCGCAAGCGCTTCAAGCTCGAGCGCGGCGACGGATCGTCCGAAGACATCGCCGGCCGCATCCTCGACCTGATGGCACCGCAGGGCAAGGGCCAGCGCGCGCTGATCGTGTCGCCGCCGAAAGCCGGCAAGACGATGATGATGCAGCAGATCGCCACCGCGATCACGACCAATCATCCCGACGTCCACCTGATCGTGCTGCTGATCGACGAACGCCCGGAAGAAGTGACGGAAATGCAGCGCACCGTGCGTGGCGAAGTCATCTCCTCCACCTTCGACGAACCGGCCGCGCGCCACGTCCAGGTCGCGGAAATGGTGATCGAGCGCGCCAAGCGCCTGGTCGAGCACAAGAAGGATGTCGTCATCCTGCTCGACTCGATCACCCGCCTCGCCCGCGCCTACAACAACGTGCTGCCGTCGAGCGGCAAGGTGCTGACTGGCGGTGTCGACTCCAACGCCATGCATCGCCCGAAGCGTTTCTTCGGCGCAGCGCGCAATGTTGAAGAAGGCGGCTCGCTGACCATCATCGCCACCGCACTGGTCGATACCGGCAGCGCGATGGACAAGGTGATCTACGAAGAGTTCAAGGGTACCGGCAACTCGGAAGTGCACCTCGACCGCCGCATCACCGAGAAGCGCGTCTACCCGGCGATCGGCGTCAACCTCTCCGGCACCCGCCGCGAGGACCTGCTGATCGAGCCCGACCTGCTGCAGAAAATCTGGATCCTGCGCAAGCTGCTGCATCCGATGGACGAAATCGCGGCGATGGAATTCCTGCTCGACAAGATGAAGAACACCAAGTCGAACGACGAGTTCTTCAGCTCGATGAAGCGCTGAGTCGCGGCATCACCCGAAATGAAAAAGCCCCGCGAAACGGGGCTTTTTCGTAACGAAGCGATCGTACCGCAAGCCCATGTCGATCAGTGCGAACGATCCTGCGGTCGCAGCATGCGCGCCATCGACAGATCCTGTGCCGTCGGCGTTGCTTCGGCAAGCTCGGCGGCGACGTCGACGAAGCCGCGCATCAGGGCGATGTCGCGCGGGGTGCGGTTGAGGCGATCGCGCTGACCCAGTGGCGCCCCGCTGTCACGCAGGCGTCGTGCCACCGACATCAGTCCGTGCAACGCAGCGATATGCAGCGGACCGAAGCCACGCGGGTCCTGGGCATCGAGCAGTACGTCTTCATCGAGCATGCGCTCGAGTCCGGCGAGGATCACTGCTTCGTCGCAGCCGGTGCCCGGCTCGGCGCGGGCACCGAGCAGCAACAGCAACGGGGTGACACCGGCTTCGGCGCGGGCATTGGCATCGGCTCCTGCGAGCAGCAAGGTATCAAACAGCGTCACCAATCGCGTGCGGTCGCGCGCAGTGAACCCGTAGAGCGCAGCGCAGTGGATCGGCGCCAACCCCTGCGGATCGGCGGCAGCGACATCAGCACCGGCGCGCAGCAATCGCGTGACCATTTCCGGCAACCCCAGTGCAGACGCGAGCATCAGGACCGTGACGTCACCGGGCAATCGTTGGCCAAGATCGGCGCCGGCTGCAAGCAGGCGATCGACCACCACGGCGTGGCGCATGCTGACCGCTGCCGACAACGGCGTGGCCCCGGTGCTGGCGCTGAGTCCGACATCCGCACCGTGCGCGACCAGTTGTTCCACCGCATCGGCATGGCCGCCCCCGGCCGCGCGCAGCAACGCACTGCAGCCCTGGGCATCGAGCGCATCGACAGGGAAGCCAAGTTCAAGCATGCGTCGCACTGCATCGCCGTCACCGGTGATCGCCGCAGCCGGCAGATCGCTCGGACGCAAGGCGCGGCCCGGCAACGGCCAGCCGCGCCAGTCGAGCCAATCGGCAAGATCCTTGCGGCCATTGGCCAATGCGACGCCGAGCGCGGTCTGGCCATCGGGGGCGCGGGCATCGGGCCTTGCGCCGACGGCGACCAGCGCACGCACCGCGTTGGCGTCGCCGCATGCGGTCGCGACATGCAGCGCGCTCAAGCCGGAACCATCGACTGCGCAGGGATCGACTCCGCTGTCGAGCAAGCGTTGCGTCAGCCGCGGCCAATGCAAACGAATGGCGTGATGCAAGGGCGGATCGCCGGCACTGTCGCTGGCAAAGGGATCGGCACCGCGTTCGAGCAATTGCAACGCAAACATTTCGCCATGTTCGGACGGATGTGCACGATTGGCCTGCAGATGGTTGGCGAACACGCCGGCACCCGCAGGACTGGCGCCGCGCCGCCACAACAGGTCGAGTCCCTGTGCCGCAGCGACATCGCCGGGCGCAAGGCGCAGCAACTGTCCGAGCAGACTGTGACCCTCGCGGCTGGCATCAACATCGGCGCCGCGTGCGAGCAGCCACGGCACCAGCTGCGGCGACGATGGCGCGAGTTCGGCGAGCATGCGGGTGAATTCACTGCGTTCCAGCAGCGGCGCGAAACGTTCGAGCGTGGCGCTGTCGCCATCGCGCAGGGCATCGCTGACGACGGCGTACGGTGGCCGGTTCGGTGCGGCATCGTCCGCAGGGACATCGCCGTCGCTGCCGGCAACCGGCGGCGGCACGAAAGCGGGATCGAGCGCCTGCACCACCGACCAGCGGCCCAGCGCTTTCGCGCGCGACAGCGCATCGATGCCGGCATCATCCATCGCATCGGCACGCGCGCCGGCGGCCTGCAACACGGTGATGATGTCGGCACCGGCGACTTCGCCTTCCACCGCATGACGCAGGACATCGTGGCCATCGGCATTGCGCGCGGCGGCATCGGCCTTCGATTCCAGCAAGGCATCGATCACGTCGCGATGACCACCCTGCGCCGCCAGCATCAGCGGCGTGGTCTGCGTCGCATCCCGGACATCGACGCCGGCGCCGCTGTCGAGCAAGGTCTGGACGATGGCGGAATGCCCGGCCTGTGCAGCGAGATGCAATGCGCTGCGACCGTCGCCATCCACCGCATCCGCCACCTGCGCGCGATGGCGCAGCAACAATTGCACACCGGCGGGATCGTCGTCATCGGCGGTTGCAGCGGCGAGCAACGGCGCCAGCGCATTCGCCGGGGCGACGCTGGCACCACGTTCGAGCAGAAATTTCGCCAGCCGCCAGTTGCCGGCGGCACAGGCCATCGCCAACGGTGTCTGGCCGTTGTCGTTGGCGGTGTCGATCTGCGCCTGGGCATCGAGCAGCAAGGCGGCGACGCCGGGATCGGTGCTGCGCGCGGCGTGGTGTAGCGCCGTGTTGCCCTGGGGATCGGTGGCGCGGACATCGGCGCCATTGGCGAGCAGCATCGCCACCGCATCGGGACGGCCGTGCCAGCTGTCGCGCGTCGCGGCGAGCAACGGCGTGATGCCGCTGGCATCGGCATCGAGCGAAACGCCATGGGCAATCAGCGTGCGCAGCAGCCGCAGGTCGGGCAGCACCGCGGCAAGGATCGGCAGGCGGCGCTGGTCACGATCGTCCGTCGCCGGCAGCGCATCGGCGCGGGCGCCGGCATCGAGCAGCGCGAGCGCGCGTTCGACGCGACCGCTGCGGGCAGCAGCGTGGAGTTCACGATCCAGTTCGTCATTGCCGGTCGTGGCGGGAAGATCCACGACAGCATCGGCCGCGGCTTCATCCTCCAGATGCAATTCCGGCAAGGCATCGAGGCTGACCGGTTCAGCGTTGCGTGCAGGCGCCGGGGTCGGCATCGTCGCCTTGACCTCTTTCGCCACCCGCTGGATGCGCGCGGAGAAGCGCAGCACCGGCAGCAGCAACGCCAACAGGACGGCGAGCGCCCAGCGCAACGAGCCGTTGACCACCCCCGGCCACGCCAGCACCAGGACCAGCGCAACCACGCAGGCCACCGCGACGGCCGGACGCAAGCCGCTCCAGGCCCAGCGCCGTGCTGGATCGCGTTCGCCCAGGGCGTGGTGGAAGGCGAAGCGGGCGTCGCCGGCATCGCTGGTCCACAGCGGCCATACCCGCCACGCCAGGATCACGCCGATCGCCGCCGCCAACCCGAGGCCGAGCGCGGCCGGCAACGAGCCCGACGTCATCCAGGCATGCAGCGGCCACGCCGCCAGCGCCGCACCGGCCACCACCGCGGCGGCCCAGACCACGACATGGCTGGTGATGACCCGGGGCACGCGCTCCGTCGAACTTCCGCGCAATGGCCAGGTACTGGCCAGCAGGCCACTGCCGAGGGCGCCGCCGATCGCGGCGATCCAGCCGCCAAATCCGGTCGCGAGCAGGGCCAGCACGCCGGCGGCAGCCGCCGCCTGCCAGGGCACCGCGGATTGCCCCACGACTGCGGGACGTTGCTGGTCAGGCATCCGTCCCCCAATCCGAGGTCATGGGATCGAGCGACAACTCTTGCGGCATCTGCAGATGGAAGCCGCGATCGGCCAGATTCGCCATCACTTCTTCGGGGTTTTCGCGGGCCAGCTTGCGCCCGGCCGTCAGTTCGGTTTCCAGCACGAACTGCAGCGGACCGAGTTGCGTGCGCAACGCCTCCGGCAACTTTGCGCCCTCGTCGCGCGCGGCGAGGAAGACATAGGTATCGGCCTTGCGGGTGCTCTTGTAGACGTAGGCGCGCATGCAACTCTTCCGGAATCCGGGGAATTGTGGGGGAAGCATCGTCGCAAGGGAACCGCCGATTCAGATTGGCTTGCGTTAGCCTAGGTGATCTTCACGCTCCGGAATCGACCTCGCCATGATGCGCGGACCCTTGATGCGCGCGAACACCGTGCTGCTGCTGTGCACGGCATGGGTGCTGATATTCGCCAATTCCAGCGCATGGAAACTGCTGGCATCGCTCGATCCCGGCGGCCTGCCGCACTGGCTGTTCCTGCTGTGCCTGGGCGTGTTGCTGGCGATGACCATCCTCGTCGTGCTGCTGCCGCTCAGCTTCAAATGGGCGATCAAGCCGTGGCTGGTAATCGTATTGCTGTGCGCCGCGGCCGCCGCCTTCTTCATGGACGATTTCGGCGCGGTGGTTGATCGCCACACCCTGCGCAGCGTGTTCGAGACCAATTCGCGCGAGGCCGGCGAGTGGTTGTCGTGGCGAATGGCGTGGAAGATCGGCGCGGCTGGCGTACTGCCGGCATTGCTGGTGCTGTGGACGCGGATCGACTGGCAGCCCTTCCCCCGCGAGCTGTGGTCGCGGGCGAAGCTGGTGCTGGTCGTGATCGTTGCGAGCGCCATCGCGATCGGCATCAGCGGTCGCGGCGTCGCCTCCAGCCTGCGCACCCAGCGCGAACTTGGCCACGTCATCAATCCGATGGCGATCGCCAGCGGGCTGTACGCCTATGTCGACAATGCGCGACCACAGGCCGCGATCGTGGTGCAACCGCTGGGGCGCGATGCGACGCGACCCGCCGCACCCGCTGGCGCCAAACCGCAGGTGCTGGTGTTCATCGCCGGCGAGTCGGTGCGCGCGGCCAGCTGGGGCCTGTCCTCCCATGCACGCCAGACCACACCGCAACTCGCGCAACTGGCGGTGACGAATTTTGCCGACGTGCGCTCCTGCGGCACCGATACCGCGGTCTCGCTGCCGTGCATGTTCTCCAACCTTGGCCGCAGGGACTTCAGCGAACGCGCCGCCCTCGCCCGCGAAAACGCGCTGGACGTACTGGCCCATGCCGGCGTCGACGTGTCCTGGTTCGACAACAACACCGGCGACAAGGGCATCGCCAAGCGCGTGCACGAAACCGAACTCCAGAACTCGACCGATCCCAAGTGGTGCAGTGCGCGCAACTGTTTCGACGGCATTCTCGTCGATGCCCTGAAGAAGACCCTGGCCGAGGTGCATGGCGATCGCGTGATCGTGCTGCACGTGAAGGGCAGCCACGGGCCGGCCTACTACCAGCGCTACCCGGCGGAATTCGAACAGTTCAAGCCGGTGTGCCGCAGCAACCAGCTGCAGACCTGCACGCCCGAACAAATCCGCAACGCCTACGACAACAGCGTGCTCTATACCGATTCGGTCATCGCCTCGGTGATCGCCACGCTGCGGGACGACCACGCCATCGACGGCGCGGTGCTGTTCGTCTCCGACCACGGCGAATCGCTGGGCGAAAACGGCCTGTACCTGCACGGCGCACCATATGCCTTCGCCCCCGACGTGCAGACACATATCCCGATGACTTTGTGGATGTCCGACGGCTTCCGCCAGCGTGACGGCATCGATGCCGCCTGCGTGACGCGCCAGGGTGCGCACCCCTGGAGCCACGACAACATCTTCGACTTCCTGCTCGGGTTGATGCAGGTGCACAGCAACGCCTATCGTCCGCAGCTCGATCCGCTGCGACAATGTCGGACATGACAACGCTCCCGACCACTTCTTTCGATGACGTTCGCGACTGGCTGGCTGGCCTGCAGGACCGCATCTGCACAGCCATCGAACACGCCGACGGCGGTGCCCGCTTCATCGAAGATGCATGGGCGCGTGAAGGTCACGGCACCCTGCTGGGCGGTGGCGGGCGCACCCGCATCCTCCGCGACGGCGCGGTATTCGAACAGGCAGGCATCGGTTTTTCCGACGTGTCGGGAACGCAACTTCCAGCCTCGGCCACTGCGGCGCGCCCTGAGCTCATTGGCGCGCAATGGCGTGCTTGCGGCGTCTCGCTGGTGTTCCATCCGCGCAATCCCCACGTCCCCACCACCCACGCCAACGTCCGCCATTTCCGCGCGGAGAAGGATGGCGAAACGGTCGCGTGGTGGTTCGGTGGCGGGCTCGACCTCACGCCGTTCTACCCCGTCGACGAAGACGTGCTGCATTGGCATCGCACTGCCCGTGCGCTGTGCGAATCCTTCGGCGGCGAGGCGCGCTACGCCGCCCACAAGCGCTGGTGCGACGAGTATTTCCTGCTCAAGCATCGCGGCGAGACGCGTGGCGTCGGCGGCCTGTTCTTCGACGATCTCCAGGACGATTTCGAACGCGACTACGCCTACATGCGCGCGGTCGGCGACGGCTTCCTCGACGCCTATCTCCCCATCATCGAGCGCCGTCGCAATACGCCGCATGGCGAACTCGAACGCCAGTTCCAGCTCTACCGGCGCGGCCGCTATGTCGAATTCAATCTGGTCTTCGACCGCGGCACCCACTTCGGCCTGCAATCGGGCGGACGCACCGAATCGATCCTGATGAGCCTGCCGCCGCTGGTGCGCTGGGAATACGGCTACCTGCCGGAACCCGGCAGTGCCGAGGCCCGCCTCGCCGACTACCTGCGCGCGCGCGACTGGCTGAGCGAACTGGCCTGACCGATCAATCGTTCTGGGGGCTGCCAGGGCGACGCCGGCGACGGCGATGGGAGCGCGGCGGCAATTGCCCCGCATAGAAATCCGCACGCGCATCACCGCCGTTCTGGCGCTGGATCACGCTGATACTGCCGTTGGTTTCGAGCAGCGCCAATGCGACATCGTTCGGATTCGACACGTTGTTGAGACGCAACGCCTCGATGTAGTCGTCGTGGCTGACCAGCTGGCGGCGCAAGACATCGTCGAACACCTGGCCATTGCGCGCCAGCACCACGGGAACGCCTTCGACCAGTTGGTCGAAGCTCCGGCTGCGCGAGGTGAAGAACGCAACCGCGAAATTCAGCGCGATCAGGCAGCCCGCCAGCAGGAAGGCACCAGTAATCGAGTTGTCCCCTCCATTCAGGCCGTTCTGCACGGCGTTGCCGATCAGGATCAGCAACACGAGGTCGAACGGCGTGAACTGGCCGACGGCGCGCTTGCCCGACACGCGCACCAGCACGATCACCATCAGGTAGATCACCAGCGCGCGGAGAGGGAAGTGCCACCACGGTGCGGAAAGATGGAACAGGTCGCTCATGCGGGTGGCTCACGGCATCGGATCGATGAGCGAGTGTGCCATTGCCGGCGCTGAAATAAAAAACCCCGCCGGAGGGGGACCGGCGGGGCGGGTTCCAGACGACGTTTGGGGAGAACGTGCCTGAGCAGGAATCACTCCAGGGGAGGGAGTTATCCAAGACAGACGTTGCATCTGTCACGTGTAGTTAAACACTGAAGATGTCTGCGATGCGTAAATCAAACCGAAAAAAAACGTAAATCGGGAATGGGTTCAGCACGCGTTTAGAAGCATGGTTACGGCGGCGTTCACCTTCGAAACCGGGTGGTCAATGCGCTTGCTCCCAATTCGCGCCCTGGCCGCCATCCACCACGAGTGGTACCCGCAGATCAGCCGCGGCCGACATGGATCGGCCGGCCTCCTCGCACAAGGTGGCAGCGAAAGCCTCGTCGCACTCGAACACCAGTTCGTCGTGCACCTGCATGATCATCAACGCCTTGTCGCGCTGTGGCTGCAGCCATGCATCGATCGCTACCATCGCGCGCTTGATGATGTCGGCAGCAGTGCCCTGCATCGGCGCATTGATCGCCGCCCGTTCGGCCCCGGCCCGCTGGGCCTGATTGCGACTATCGATATAGGGGAGATAGAGCCGGCGTCCGAACACGGTCTCGACATAGCCCTGCTCGCGTGCCTGGGCGCGGGTGCGCTCCATGTAGTCGCGCACGCCCGGATAGCGGCTGAAGTACAACGCGATGTAATCCTGGGCCTCGCCACGGGGCACCCCGAGCTGGCGAGCCAGCCCGAAGGCGCCCATGCCATACATCAGGCCGAAATTGATCGCCTTGGCGGCGCGGCGCTCGTTGCCGGTGACCTCGTCCAGCGGCCTTCCGAAGACCTCGGCGGCGGTGGCGCGATGGATGTCCTCGCCGGAGGCGAAGGCGCGCAGCAGCGCCGGATCCTCCGAGAGATGCGCCATGATCCGCAGCTCGATCTGTGAGTAGTCGCAGGCGATGATGACGCGCCCCTTGGGCGCGACGAAGGCCTGGCGGATCCTGCGTCCCTCGTCGGTGCGGATCGGGATGTTCTGCAGGTTGGGATCGTTCGACGACAGGCGCCCGGTGGCGGCGCCCGCCTGGTTGTAGTTGGTGTGGACGCGCCCGGTGTGCGGGTTGATCATCTCCGGCAGCTTCTCGGTGTAGGTGCTGCGCAGCTTGGCGTAGCCGCGATAGTCGAGGATGACGCGCGGCAGCTCATGCTGGTCGGCGATCGCTTCCAACGCCTCCTCGTTGGTCGAAGGCGCGCCGCCCGGCGTCTTCACCAGCGCCGGCAACTTGAGCTCGTCGAACAGGAGGGCGCCAAGTTGCTTGGGCGAATCGAGATTGATCGAACGGCCGGCCAACTCGGTGGCGCGTTGTTGCGCTTCGAGCATCCGCCGCGACAGTTCCGCCGATTGCGCGCGCAACTCGGCAGCGTCGATCAGCACGCCATTGCGTTCGATTCGCGCCAACACTGGCACCAGCGGCAGCTCGATGTCGCGATACACGCTGTCGAGTTTCGGTTCGGCGGCGAGTTTCGGCGCCAGTACTTCATGCAGGCGCAAGGTGACATCGGCATCTTCGGCGGCGTACCTGGTCGCGACGTCGAGCGCGACCTGGCTGAAGGAGATCTGCTTCGCGCCCTTGCCGGTGACATCCTGGTACTGGATGGTCTCCATCCCGAGCAGGCGCTTCGCTTGCGTGTCCATGTCGTGGCGCTGGCCGGAATCGAGCACGAAACTTTCCAGCAAGGTGTCGCCCAGCGGCGGCGACACCTCCAATCCGTGGCGATGGAGGATGTGGAGATCGAACTTGCCGTTCTGCGCGACCTTGTGCTTGGCCGGGTCGGCGAATGCCGGCTGCAATGCGGCCACCACCTCAGCGAGCGACAACTGCGCGACATCGGTGGCGTCATGGGCGAGCGGGATGTAGCAGGCCTTGCCGGACTGCGTGCTCAGCGACATGCCGACCATGCGCGCCTGCATCGGGTCGAGGCCATCGGTTTCGGTGTCGAAGGCGAACATCGACGCGTTGTTGAGCGCATCCACCCAGGCCTGAAGTTGTTTGGCATCCGTCACGCACTCGTATTCGCCTGGACGTGACAGCTGCGGATCGATATCGCCTGTCGCGACCGGCGCGGCGACGAATCCGCGCAAGCCGGCCGGCGCTTTCGGGATCGAAGCGCCAGACGATTCCGGAACGCCCGCACCCTCCAGTTCCTTCAATGCCTGGTTGAAGCCATAGCGCGCATAGAGCGTGCGCAGGGCGTCGACATCGCGGTCACGCAGGGCGAGGTCGCCATACCCATCGTGCAGCGGCACGTCGGTGCGAATGGTGGCGAGCTGGTAGTTCAACGGCAGGCGCGGCAAGGTCGCGCGCAACGACTCGCCGATTTTGCCGCCGATCTTGTCGGCATTGGCGATGACGCCATCCAGCGATCCATATTCGCCCAGCCATTTCGCCGCGGTCTTCGGACCACACTTGGGCACGCCGGGAATGTTGTCGACGGCGTCGCCCATTAGCGACAGATAATCGATGATCTGCGCCGGCGTGACGCCGAACTTGGCGACAACGGCGGCATCGGAATCGAGCTTGCTGCCGCTCATGGTGTTGACCAGCCCGACACCGGGACGCACCAGCTGCGCCATGTCCTTGTCGCTGGTGGAAACCGTGACCTCGATGCCTGCTGTCGCCGCCTGCACGGCCAGGGTGCCGATGACGTCATCGGCCTCGACGCCGGATTCACGGATGATCGGCAGGCCCAGCGCCTGCACGATCGCCATCAGCGGTTCGATCTGCACGCGTAGGTCGTCGGGCATCGGCGGGCGATTGGCCTTGTACTGCGGATCAAGGTCGTCGCGGAAGGTCGGCCCCGATGCATCCATCACGAAGGCGATGTAGTCGGGCTTGTCCTTGAGGTGCGCGCGCAGCATGTTGACGACGCCGAACAACGCGCCGGTCGGCTCACCCTGGGCATTGCTCAGTGGTGGCAGCGCGTGGAAGGCGCGGAACAGGTAGGACGAACCGTCGATCAGGACCAGGCGTTTGTTCATGGGGGGATTTTCGCACGCACTGGCTTGGCGGGGACTGAAAAGCATCGCCCGGCTGTGCCGCCTTTAGCGGTTATCCGCAGCGACCGACACGCCGTGAACCCATCCATGGAGGCTCGACTCGGCCCGCTGCGCGGGACCGGCCACTCGCTCACGCTCGTGGCGTTCGGAATCACCACGCGGCATGCCGCGTAAGCGGCGCTTCCTCACCCATGCCTCGTATGGTCGGCCACTGCGGACGAACCGCACGACGCCGCCGGTGGTTGCTCTCAGGGGGTGGCGTGCGAGCAACAGCTCGCACGTTGCTGCTTTTCAGCTCTCCGTAAAGCAACAACACGCGCGCTCAGTGGGTGGCCAGTCCGGTAAGCGGGCATTGCGCCGCATGGATGCGGCGCATGAGCCTACATGGATGTATTCACGGCGGCCCGCGCACCGGACTGGCCACCCGCTGAGACAGCGCGCGCGATCACCCCGGCGACAAATTCGCGAACGCCAGCACCAGCCACTTGCTGCCGGCATCGTCGAAATTCACCTGGACGCGCGCATGCGCGCCGTTGCCTTCGATGTCGGTGACGGTGCCGCTGCCGAATGTCGGATGACGGACCTGCGCGCCCAGCGCAATGCCCGGCGCCGCGATCGGCGCATGGCCGAAATCGCGACGCGGCATCGGCGCGTAGGCACGCGATACCTTGACCTTCGGCCGCACCTCGTTGACCAGCGACGACGGGATCTCGCGCAGGAAGCGCGACGGAATCCCATACATGTCCTGGCCATGCAGGCGTCGCGCCTCGGCGTAGGCCAGCACCAGCTTCTGGCGCGCGCGGGTGATGCCGACGTAGGCGAGGCGGCGCTCCTCCTCGAGGCGTCCGCTCTCTTCCGAAGACCGCGCGTTCGGGAACAGCCCTTCCTCCATGCCGGCGAGGAAGACCAGCGGGAATTCCAGGCCCTTGGCGCTGTGCAGCGTCATCAACTGCACACCGTCGTCGCCGGCTTGCGCCTGGCCCTCGCCCGCCTCCAGCGCGGCATAGGCGAGGAAGGCGACCAGTTCGCTCAGTTGCGCGGTTTCCTCGTCGTCGCCGCGCACGAAGCGCGAAGCCACGCTGACCAGTTCGTCGAGGTTGTCGGTGCGCGAATCGAGGCTGCCGCGAGATTCCTTCTCGTAGTACGCACGCAAGCCACTGCGTGCCAGCACGTGGTCGATCTTGTCCTGCAGCGACAACTCGGCGCTTTCATCCTGCAATTGGTCGATCAACTGCAGGAACGCCGCCAGTGCGTTGCGTGCGCGCGCCGTGAGATCACCGGCGTGCACCAGCTCGCGTGAAGCGTCCCACAGCGTCATCCCGGCACCGCGCGCCATCCGCCGCACCTCGTCCAGGGTGCGTTCGCCGATGCCGCGCGTCGGCGTGTTGACCGCGCGTTCGAAAGCCGCGTCATCCGCACGCGACGCGATCAGGCGCAGGTAGGCCAGGCTGTCCTTGATTTCGGCGCGCTCGAAGAAGCGCATGCCGCCATACACGCGATACGGCAATTGTTCCGCCAGCAGGGCTTCTTCGAAGGCGCGTGA
>JAFEBY010000127.1 GCA_018242465.1 Pseudomonadota bacterium
CCGAAGGGCGCTGTCGATGGGCAGGCCGCCTTGACTGCACCCGCAGTCGATGTGCCCGAGGTGAGGTGCGCAAGTGCGCAGCTGGCATGGTCGGTGAGGTCGAGGCACTGCACCTCGACGTTCTGGCTGCCATTGAGGTTCAACACGGTCTGGGCGCGTCCGCTCGCCCACAGTTCCGGCTTGACCGCACACGTTGTCGAATCCTTGCCGAGTATGCGCGTGCGCGTGTCCCAGGTCGTGCCGGACGGGATCGGCGGCGGGTAGCAATCCCAGCTGTAGCTGGGCGAGCAGTTCGCCGTGCCCGGTGCGCCAACGCCGATCTTGTAGCTGCCGGGCGAGATGATCAGGGTGTCGCCACCGGCGATCAGCGGCTTGGTCGCCGTCGTCTGCCCCAGCGGGAAGGCGATGTTGGGGCTGGACCAGGCGCAATTGCGGCTCTTGCCGTCGTACGCGGCATCCACCAATCCGGTGCACTGGGTGGCGTCACCACCGTCGGTGCGGACGTAGTAGGTGTTCGCGGCGAACGCGGTCGGCGCCAGCAGGGCAAACGGGAAGGCGGCCGCAATCGCGAGTGGCAACGGCAACATGCGATTGTGTGGGCAACGCATGGCAAAGTGGGATGTCCTGGGTGTCATGGCGGGGGATCCATGGAAGTGAGCGAAGAGGAAGATGCAGCGAGTGGGCGAGCGGTCGGCGCGAGATGGATGCTGCGTACTAACGAACGTCGCAACTGGCCGGAAATGCGATGGATTGCGGGTCTCGGGTCATTCCAGCGATAGACGTGCTCATAGGCGCCGGGCCAGTCCAGCAGGGCGGTGCCGATCGTCGAGCGCGCGTGCTTCAGCGCGTTCGCATCCTCGATCCAGTTCACGCAGCCCTTGCCGACCCGATACCGGCGCACGGCCTGCACCGGCAGTGATTGCGCATCGCGCCAGGCCATCCCGCACACGTTCACGCCGCAGCGTGCGGCGAACTCGACGTACCACCATGCACGCGTGTTGACTTCGAGGATGCGGTATTTGCCGTCGCGTTCATCCCGCTTGAATTCGGCGCTGAAGATGCCGCGATAGTTCAATTGATCGAGCAGGCGCATGCAGGCGGCAACCGCCGGTTCGATCTCTTCGAGGGCGATGCTGCGGCAATACGTGCTGTTGCCGAAATCGGGGGGGTGGATGCGGCTGCGCCGGCGCGCGAAAAGTCCCGGATAGCGTCCGTCGCGATCACGGAAACCATCGACGAAGACGTGATTGGCAACCGGGCCGGGGACGTACTCCTGCACGATCATGCCGTGGCCCTGTGCCTGCATTTGCGACCATGTCTCGCGGCAGGCACGTGCGTTCTCCACCCATACGCCCTTGCGACCTGTGATGCGGCTGAAGGTCTGGGAATCGATCGGCTTGATGAACACGCGATCGAGCCGTTCGAACGGCAGGTGGTCGAAATCGGAATCGTCGTGCACCTGGAAACTGCGCGGGCTGGCGATGTCCTTGTCATCCAGCCACTCGGCGAAGCGCGCCTTGTCCTGGAGGATGCGCATCGTCTCCGTGGAACTGGTGCTGGCGAGATAGCGGTCCATTACCTTGCCGTTGACCGCGTTTCGCGCCACCCAGTCGGCGATATCGTCTGCGCAGGGGATCAGTACCGCGCCCTCGATTCCTGACTGAGCCAGTGCCTGCTCGACCCCCTTGGTCGAGCCGTCCCAGGCGGGCGCACCGGGCAGGCGGCGGAACCAGCGTGAATAGGTGGCGAGGTCTCGCGGCGGGCATGCCGCCCACACCGGGGCGCCGGCGTCTTGCGTAGCACGCAAGGCACCGAGCCCGGTAAACCCGGCCCCCATCACCAGAGCTGGAAACTTCTCGGCCATTGTCTGCTCGTGATCCTTCACGTTCGAACTCACCACATTTGCCGCAGGGACGGCAAGGCATGTCTGCAAGGTGGTCGCGCCGCCGGGTGGGGTGCATTCAGCCTGCGGGCGCGATGTGCTGCGGGCCGGCCCCGGCGGAGACGGGATCGTCGTCGTCGATTGCCCAGATGCCGAACCCCAGCAATACCAGCCCAAGGAGGGTCAGCAGCGTCACCGTCATCACCTGCTGCCGTGACGTGCCATCGCCACCGGGAATGGCAGGCATGGCCACAAGTTCCTGGCGCGGCGACCGCGGCTCCATCGCCGCCAACCGGATGGTGTTGCCGTTGCCGTTGCGTATGCGGGTACCCGGGAAACGGCCATGGCGGCGGTGGAAGCGCAGTGCCTCCAGATAGAGCAGCATCAACTCCTCTTCGCTCAGTGTCGCGCCACGGTCGGGGTGGAGCTCGGCGATGCGACGGCGGAACAGGCGTTTGAGGGTCTCGACATCGCAATCGGGATCGACCCCGAGCGATGCATAGAGTGACGTGAAATCGCTCGCCATGCGGATTCCCTCCCTGATCGTCTGACGCGTCCTGCGATGATCGACGATAACTACCCGATCCTAGCCCTGTCTTGGTTACAATACAATGCAGGAGCGAGCACGGAAAGCAGGCGCAAAAGGCATGAGGGGAACCACCGCAGGGGTCGGGATCGGGCGCCATTACCTGCGCTATTCCTTGGGCAATGTCTCTACCATCCTTGCCGGGCTGGTGTCGTTTCCGCTGATGACGCGCCTGCTCGACAATACCCAGTACGGCATCCTCGGCTACTACGACAACTGGATGCTGCTGGCGGTTGCCATCGCCAAGTTCGGCGCCCAGCATTCGCTGTTGCGCTTCTATCCCCATGGCGACGATGCCGGTGATCGCGCGGCGTTCTTCACCAATTATTTCTACCTGCCGCTGGCTTGTTCGCTGGTGCTGTGGGTGCTGCTGCTGGTAGTGATGGCGACGATCGACCGCCTCACCGGCGCGCACCAGCACCTGGTGTTCTGGATGGCGATGTTCGCGGTGCCGTTGTCGAGCTTTTCCAGCCTCACTGAAACCATCCTGCGCGCGAGCGAGCAATCGCGCACCGTGCTGGTAACACGTGTGGTCGGGCGCTGGCTGGAAGTGGGGTTGATGGTCGGCGCAGTGGTGTTGCTCGATCGCAGCGCCATTGCCGCCTACGGCGGCAAGTTGGCTGCGGCGATCCTGGTCACCGGCTGGTACGCGACATGGGTGCGTCGCCACGTCCGCTTCATGCGCGCGCACGTCTCGTTCGGGCAGATGCGCGAAGGCATGCGCTACGGCGTGCCGCTGGTGGCCAATGAAGTCGTTGCCGTCGCCATCGTTGTGGTGGATCGGCTGATGCTGAAGGGCATGCTCGGCGAATTTGCCGCGGTCGGCATTTACAGCGTCGGTGCATCGCTGGCGATGCAGCTGAACACTTTCATGAATACCAGCGTGTTCGAAGCACTGATTCCGACCGCCAACCGGCTGTTCCAGACCGAAGGCGTGGAGGCAGTGCGCGCGCTCAAGCGCCAGGTGCTGTTGCCGATGGCCTATTGCAGCATCGGCATGGCGATGCTGCTTGGTGTGTTCGGCTCCGATGCCATCCACGCCCTCAGCGGCCCATCCAAGATCGCGTCGGGGCCGGTGTTCTCGATCCTGGGCATGGTATTCGCGTTGTATCCACTGCTGGCACTGTCCGGCTTCGGACTGTTGCTGGAAAAGCGCACGCAGAAAATCCTGACGCTGATGATCGGAAGCCTGACGATCAACGTGATCCTCAATATGCTGTGGATCCCCCGTTTGCATGTCATGGGATCGGTCTATGCCAGCGCGATCAGCACGCTGGCACTGGGGATTGGGCATTGCGTCCTCGTGCGCCGTGACTTGTTGCAGTTTCCTTCGATCGGGGTGCTCGCCCGTGCTCTGCTTGGTGTCGCCGTCTGCCTCGCCATCGCGTGGTGGTTGACAGGGGTGCTCAATCCGGGCTGGATGCGTTTCCTGTTCGGGAGCGGCGCTTGTGCCCTGGTCTATGCAGGCATCGTGCTGGCGCTGGATGCGCGCGTTCGCGGGTTGTTGTTGCAGCTGTTGCAACGGCTCGGTATCGGCATACGACCATGAGCGCGGTCGCGCGTTCATTGCGGCGTATCAAGCGGAGTGATCCGCACTGCCGCACCGACCACGCGCATGCGGTCTGGAACAGATCGGGCGACAACGGCATTGGCGCCGATCACCACATCGTTGCCAACAGTGATGTCGCCGAATATCTTCGCGCCGGCACCAATGTAGATGTCGTTGCCAAGGCGCGGCCATCGCGTGGATTTCCCGGCTCCCTTGTAGCCGATGGTCACCTCTTGGCCGAGACTGAGGTGATGGCCGGCATCGCAATGCACGAAGACGCCGCCGTGATGGCCAATGTGCAAACCAGGCCCGATGTCGGCATTGGCGGAGATCTGGATGCCGAGGACGAGATCGCTGAAGACTTTCATTGGCAGGTAGGCGAGCGTGAACGGCAATCGCACCAGACGCCACGGAATGCGCCGTGTCCAGCGCACGTAACGATAGATCATGGTCGCCAGGAAACCGTAGGTAAAGAAGGCATGAGCCGGCCTGCGCCATGCCGGCGCACCAGCGGAGTCGGCCATGTACGTGCGGAAATCCTCCTTCAGCGTGGAGAACATGGCTATTTACCCTTGATGTCGGAGTGCCTGCAATGAGCGACTTCCTGTTGTCGCCATTGACATGGCTTGCGTTCGCTGCATTGGCGCTGGTTTTGTGGGGAAAGCGGTTGCAACGACGCGCGCATTGGATGTGCAGGGTCGTCGTGATCGTCGCGGTGCTGGCATGCACGCCGTTGTGCGCGAACGCCTTGTTGTGGCTGGCAGAACGCCATCCGGGAATCGCGGACTGTTCCGTCATGCGGGCCGATTGGCCGATCGTCCTGCTGACCGCCGGCTACGACCGGCCGCCGCGCTCCGTCAATGACGACGCAGCACTCGGCAAGGAAAATTTTGAGCGCATGGATACTGCCCGGCGCCTTGCGGCGGCCGATGCGCACTCGATCCTGTACGTTTCCGGTGGTGGCGCGGAACGCATTGCCGAGTCGGTTGTTGTTTCCACCCTGCTGGAAGAGCGTGGGATTCCACGCGAACGACTGCGGCAAGAGACGCATTCGCGCACGACCTGGGAAAATGCCTTTGCGCTGCGCGGACAGGTGAAGCAGGCGCGACTTGTGACGTCGCCAGCGCATCTGCAACGCGCTGCCATGGCCTTCCGTGCAGCAGGCATCGAAGCCTGCGCCGTTCCTGCCGCCAGCAGCGTGGTCACTGCCAATGGCATCGGCTATATCCTGCCGCGCCGTACTGCCATGCTCAAGACCGAGCAGGCGCTGCACGAACTGGCCGGACGAGTGTCTTATGCATGGCGAGCTTGGCGTCTTCATGCTGCCAACAACCGGTCGTAGTACGGGAGCATGGCGTCGCCGATCGCGTCCCATCCATAGCGCGCTTCCGCAAGCTGACGCGCTTCGCGTCCAAGCGCGGCACGGCGGGCGGGATCTTCGAGCAGGGCCAAGATGCGGTCGGCGAAGGCTTGCGCATCGTCGGCAAATTCGGCGTGGATGCCGCCCTCGAGATTGATGCCTTCGCTGCCGATCGACGTGGTGACAATGGCCTTGCCGAAGGCCATGGCTTCCAGCACCTTGAGCCGCGTGCCGCTACCCATGCGGAGGGGGACGACATAGACAGAGGCCCGCTGTACTAGCGGTCGCAGGTCGTCGACGAAACCCGTGACGTCGACATTGGCGGCGACATTCGCGGGAACCTGAAGGTCCTGCGCTTTGCCGATCAGGGTGAAGCGCAGACGCGGCTTGCGGGCAATCACCCGCGGCAACACGTCGGACAGGAACCATTCGACCCCATCTCGATTGGGGAACCATCCCATCTGGCCGACAAAAACAAGGCTGCCGTCCTCGTCGTCCGCACCGGGCCGGTTGCCGTCGAGATCGACGCCATTGGGCACGGTGATCGCGGCGCGTGCGCCGAGGTCGACAAGTTGCGCGCGATCCTGTTCCGAGCACGCCAGCACCAAGTCGGCACGCTGGCTGGCAGCGGCTTCGAAGCGGCTCAGTCGATCAACCTGGCTGCGCAGAAAAGCACGATGCAGTGGTCGTGATTCATTGTCAGCGCGTGCGCGCAATAGCACGTGTTCGACATTGTGCGCGTTGTATACGACGGGGACTCCAGTCGGCACCTGGTCGGCGCAAGCCATCAACGGCAGCATGTCGAAGTGGACGAGATCGGTCTCGCGCGCCAGCTCGGCGACCTTTGCGCGCAATCCGTCGTCGGCATAACGATGGACAACGAATGGCAGGCTTCCCCCAATACTCGATGCCAGTTGCATCGCTGTGGAAATCCTGTCCTGACGCAAGTGATGGAAGGCGAGGCGTGCGACTGCGGCCGGCAGCTCGCCACACGCGGTCTCGACATCTTCCGGGCGCAGGCAGCTGAGCAAGGTGACGCGATGCTCGCGCGAGAGTGCCCGCAGCAGGTGCCATGAGCGCAACTGGTGGCCTTCGGTCGGAGGCCATGGCAGTCGGCTGGTAACCATCAGCATGTGGGCCATCAGTGCGACTTCCACAAACGTGTGCCATCGCGCGACATGGCGGCCGGCAACGACAGCAATGATGCAGTGTTGAGCATCAGGAAGGTGGCAGCGGTCGATGCCAGCGGGAGTCGTCGTGCGATGCCGGGCAGGATGATGGCGAACAGCGCGAAGCCGTAGCCGATGCACTGGCCCAGGAACAGTGCGTGATACACAGGATTCGGTGTCAACGCACAAGCGAGTAACGCCCCCAGCATCGCCCACGGCGCCAGCAGGCGGCTGAGCTTGTGCGAGCACCACGCGAACCACACCGGGTTGCGCCAGGGGAGCAGCAGGCGTGGCATTCGCGCCATCAACTGCCAGTTGCCGGCGAGCGTACGCACCTTGCGTGCAAATTCTTCGCCGTGATGCGCGGATGCGCTGTCCCATGCGATCGCGCGATCGGTCATCACGACCCTCTTGCCCGCGAATACGACGTGCAGTGGCAACCACATGTCGTCGAGGATGGTGCCAGCCGGAATCGCCACGAACAATGAAGTACGCAATGCATGGATCGCGCCACTGACACCGTGAAGCCATCCGAGCGTCGATTCGTCATGGCGGAGCTGGCGTTCGATCCGCATGTAAAGCCCGAGGTCGCTCTCTCCACCTTGGGCGTCGCGGATCCTCAGTTCACCCGCAACGGCTCCGACATTTGGGTCCGAGAATGGTTGCACCAGCGCACGCAAGGTGCCGGGTGCGAAACGCTGGCGGGCATCGGCGAACACCGTGATCGGGGTGGGGACGGCACGCAGTGCAGCATCAAGCGCGGCCGCCTTGCCACCATTGCGGGCAAGCGTGATGACGCGGCAACGTGCGTCACCGATATCCGCGGCATGCGTGGTGGCGTCGTTGCTGCCGTCATCGACCACGATCACTTGCAGGCGGTCGGCGGGGTAGTCCTGCACGAGGATGTCGCGGACGCGCCCCGCGATCCGGGCTTCTTCATTGCAGGCAGCGATGACGACGGTGATCTCCGGCCATGTTCCCGGGCGATCAGGGATTGCAGGCCGTTGCTTGCCGCCTAGAATCCGCATCAGCAACGGGTAGCCGAGATAGGCATAGACTGGCACGGCCACGCAGATCGAGAACGTGAGCATTGCCATGGTCATGTCAGGACCGCGCGCAGCCGCTGGTAGCGTGCATTGCCGAGCACGCGCTTGGGCAAGGCAAGGGCGCCATGACGAAGGCGCGCCCAGCGGGCGGCTGACCCGTTCCAGTTCGCCAATGCCGCAAATTTTGTTTCGTCGAGTTGTCGAGTGACGGCGACGCGATTGCGCCAACCGGCCTGTGTGTGCCCGTCGTCAGGGCCAGGGCGCGAGCCGTAGAGGTCACGATAGCCGCAGGCAAGGGCCTCCTCGAATTCACGTGCGCCGCCGCGGCCACCGGGCAAGGCCATCGCATCGACTTCGTGATGGATGATGTCCTCGAGCGTTGCCTTGCTGTCTCGCAATTCGCAACGCAACGATTCCAGATCCATGTCCTCGAGAAATCCATGGCTCATGCCATGGGCACCGATGTGCATGCCAGCTTCGGCGAGTGTTCGCACATCGGCACGGCGAAGCATGCCAGGGCGATCAATGAATCCGCCGGTGATGAAGAATGTGACGCGCACGCCACGCGCAAGCAGCCCATGATCGACAAGGAGCGGCAATGCGGTGGTGACGTTGCTGATATCGCCATCGTCAAATGTGATGTGGAAGCGCTCGGGGCGTTCCTGCTCCGAAATCCAATCGAGATGCTGTGCGAACCGCTTGGGCGAGACGCTGTAGACAGGATCGAAATGTCCTTGCGACGAAGCATCGTCATGGATGCCGTGGTACATCAGGTGCATGCGCCTCATCACTGCCTCCATTGTCGCAACCAGCCGAGCAATCCGCTGGTTTCGCTGAAGAACAGCGCCCTGGACAGGCGGCCAGCCGGTGAGCGGAAGCGCGCCTCGAAGGCGTTGATGCGGCCCATGCGGTAGGGATCAGTCCCGCTGCGATTCAATCTCTCCACGGTCGTGACAGCGGTGACATAGCCGGCTTTTCGCAGGAGATCGACTTCGCGCTGACCGAAATCCTGGGCACGCCCGTTGGGGTAGGCGAAATGGCGAGGTTGGCGGCCGAGACCTTGGCGCAGCACGCTGGTGGAGACGGTGATCTCTTCGCGCACTTGGGCGTCATCGGCTTTTGACAACAGCGGGTGAGTATGGGTATGCGCGCCAATTTCGATCCCATGCGTCTGAAGTTCCGAGATTCCATCCCAACCGAGCATTTCCCCGGCATCCGGCATTGGTTCGGTGGGCGCAGCTGCTGCAACGATGCGATCCACCGTCGCCTCGACTTCGCGAGGCGGAAGCGCCTTGATGCGATCTGCAAGTCGTTGGAGCAAACGCGGATGGTTGGCTGCGTCCGAAATATCAACCGGTTCCATCTCGAAGAATTCGATGTCGAGCATGGGATTCCCGGCATTCTGGATCGCATGCGCCAGGCGGTAATACCACAGCGATGACCCGCCGATCAGCGACGTCACCACGTAGAGAGTTGCTGGCGGTGGCGGCGATACCAAAAGGATGTTCAAGTTATCCATGTAGCCGTCATCAAAGGTGAGGGCATAGCGCGGTCCGCGCCGGCGCGTCGACAGATGATGACGACCATCTTCCAGCGACACTAGCCAGCGCTTGGAGCGTAGCCATCCAACGTGACGTGCGAATGTCGACGGCGATGTGCTGAGCGGCGCCGGATCGTAGTCATCACGCAAACGGTGGTACATCAATACTGCCAAAGATGGGCCGCACAACCAGCGATATAGCGAATCGGCACCGCTGTAATGCGCCATCAGCGCAAACGCGTATTTCGCTAGCGGAAACAGTTCATGGATCATCGGCGTGCAGCCTCCAAAACCGGAAGTTCACGCGACTTGAGCAGCAAGCCGACATAGACCCAGAAACAGCCGATCATCGGGTAATAAGTGAAACGGTCGCCAAAGATATTGCCCACCACGAGCGCGATCCACGCGCCGAGCATTCCAAGTGCAATTCCGTATTGCCAACCGCCTGGTGGCGCCTTTCGCAGTCGCTTGATGCAGAGAAAAAACAATGCGAGCAGCAATGCCAGCAACACCAACGCACCAATGACACCGCCTTCCGCCAGCGTGCGCAGATACACGTTGTGGGTATCCATGTGGTACGGATTCACTCGGCGTGCGAACGTGTTGAATCCGGTGCCGGCCACAGGATGCGCAACGAAGCTGTCCCAGGCGATACCCCAGTAGACCATGCGCATGCGCGTACTTTCGTCCTGCTTGCCTTCCTCCACAGACGTGCTCTGGTAGCGTTCGATCACCGACTCCGGAAGAATCGCCGGCAGCGCGATCGCCACCACCAGGAATACCGGCATCAGTTTCCAGCGCCCGCGCCAAGCCAACAGCACGCAGATCAGGCCGAGCGCGACCGCGACATAAGCGGTGCGCGAATAGGCGTAGAGGATGCAGAAGACCGTGCAGGCCAGCCCCATCGCAACGAGTGCACGTAGAATTCTTGGCATCCGCACAGCGATCAGCAGGGCGAAACACAGCACGCACATGGTGACACAGAAGGCCGCGAATTCATTGGCGCCAAGCAGGGCGAACGTCCCCTTGATCCGCAATGTATCGCCGTAATGCCACTTGGCGACCGAAGTATGTTGCGCCCATGTGACCTTGGCGATGTAGGGGAGTGGCAGCAGGCTGGCGATGACGATTTTCTTCACCTGCGACCAATCGCGCACGCTCATCTGGGTGACGAAGACCAGCGATACTGCAATCAGGTGGTCTTTCAATATATTGATGCGATCGCCATCGCTGACCAGCTGCGAACCGATCAGGTAGGAGATGGCGGCATACAGCATGTAGACGAATACCGTTGTGTTGACGGGCTCATTGCGCACCAAGCGGCCACCGCAGATGAATGCTCCGATCAGCGAAACGATGAAAAACACGTTGAGGAAATTAAGGCCGCCTCCAAGCTGTGGCAGATAGCCAGTCTGGATGTTCTGCAGTGGCAACAGGAACACGAACAGATACAGCGGCCAGTTGTTGCGGTAGCGGCGTGCGGGCGCCGCTTCCTGCACGAAACCCAATGGCGCGGTAGAAGCTTGGGCGCGCCAGCGCAGCCCGCGTTCGGCGAGCGGGAAGCGCGAGGGTGACGGTTCAGGCTGCACGTGCGACATCGCCCGCTCCACGCAAAGTCCGGTAGAGGCCGGCGTACCGTGCTGCCATCACTGGCGCCGAATGGAACTCGCGGACATAAGCGCGAGCGGCGGCATCATCACTCCGGGTGCCGATCGCCGCACGCATCGCGTCGGCCCATGCGATTTCATCTGCCGGCAGCAAGCGCGAACACGGTGCATGCGCGAGCAGCGCAGGGACATCGCCGACAGCCGTTGCCAGGATCGGTTTTCCTGCGGACATTGCCTCCAGAACGACCAGCGGCATGCCTTCGCTCTGCGAGGGCAGGACGAGCATATCCATCGCTGCGTAAATCGGTGCGCAATCGTCCAGTGCTCCAAGCATCGTCACCCGCGAGCGCAAACCCAGCGCCTCGATCAGGAGTGCCAGCATGCCGAACTCCGGACCATCTCCGGCCACAAGAAGATGGATCGGCGCATCCTCGCCAATACGCGACATCGCATGAAGCAGCAGGGAAAGGTTCTTTTCAGGGGCGAGACGGCCGATCGCTGCGAACACAGTCTCTCCTGGTTCGCAACGGAAACGCTGACGCGCCAGTAGACGTTCCTGGGGTAGTGTCGGCTCGATCATCTCGATGCCGTTGGCGATCGAGTGGATGCGATCACGAGCGACACCCGCTGCAACCAGGTTGTCGACTTGGGGTTGCGCCACGGTCACGACCGCGTCGTAGCGTTTCAGGAGCGCCCGCTCGATCCGGTTGTAAAGACGCAGGGCGGTGCTGGTTTCGATCCAGCCATGCGTTGTCGCCACGCAAGCACAGTCGATGCCACGCGTTGCCAACCACGCGTAAACTGCGCTCTTGGGATCGTGCGCGTGCACGCAGTCCGCCTTGGTGGATCGCAGCAATCCACGCAGGGTCGATATCGCCCCGGTGTCCAGTCGCCCCTTGCTTGGCAGCAACACGCTGTCCTGATGTTGCCGTTGTGCCTCATCGTGGAGCGGGGAATGGCCAAGATGGTGATTGTCAATGCAGGCAAGCACACTTGCCTGGCCAGCATCGGGCAGATGACGGGCCAGCGCCAGCACCATGCGATCGGCACCGTACAGGCCCGCGCTCGAGCGCAATTGCACGACCGGCCTCATGCCAACTCCAGCAGGTCGCGGTAAAGGTGATCGTAGGCGCCGATCATCCGCAGCGAGGAAAATTCTTCGAGGATCATCCGGCGCGCACGCTCGCCCAATTCATGGCGGCGCCCAGTGTCACGCGCCAACGACAACATGGCCTCGGCAAGCGCGGCCGGATCATTCGCCGGAACCAACACGCCATTGACGCCCGGCCTGACAAGTTGCAGATTGCCGCCGACTGCTGTTGCGACCACCGGCAGGCCACATGCCATTGCTTCAAGCAACGCATTGGACATGCCTTCCGACGATGATGCCAGTACTGCAACATCGCAAGCGGGGAGGAGATCGTCGACGCTGCTGACCGATCCCAGCAGGTCGATGTGCCGTGCAAGCCCGGTGTCGTCGACCTTGCGCCGGACTTCATCGGCCATCGGACCGTCGCCAGCAAATAGCAAGCGGACATCGGGCAACTGAGCATGCAGGCGTGCGAACGCATCAACCAGTACCAGCGGGCATTTCACTTCCGACAGACGGGCAACGCAACAGAACACCACCGTTCCGGCATCGATGCCCAACGCACTGCGGCGCGATTGGCGCCAGGCATCGTCGCGTGGCTGGAAACGTTCTGTGTCGACACCGTTGTGGATCACCGTGGCGCGCTCAGGAGCCAATCGTTCGTGGCTGGCAAGCGCATCGATGATCTGACGTGCCGGCGCGATCACCCGATCGTAGCGATGGTTGAGCAATCGGAAGGCGCGCTTCAGGCGGCCGCTCTTCTTGAATCCCATGTCGCGGCGATTGGAGATGTGGAACACGCCGCGTCGTTTCGGCAGCAAGGCGTTCAGGACGTCGGCTTTTTCATGTTGGGATTGCACGATGCTGTAGCGCCCGCTCGACACCAGACGCCGTAACACCTGGTAGGCGCGCAAGCCGCCACGGCCATACACCGCTGCAACCGGAACGCGCACGATCCTCACCCCTGGCATGGACAATGGCTGGTCAGGCGGATCCAACGCCAGTTCGACGACGGTAACCTCATAGCGATTCCGGGGCAGTCCGCGCAACAGGTTGCGCAGGAACTGCTCGCTGCCGCCGGTGATGGAAAGACTGGTATCTGTCACTACCAGCAATCCAGCCGGAGACTCAGGGCTGGTAGCCGACGTAGAAGACGATTCCATTTTCTTTGAAGTTCTGGACGTGGATCGGCGTCCTGCGGACGCGGTGCTGGAGATCGACGCGCGCGCTCCAGTGCGAGTTCCAGCGATAGCCGAGACCGGTGCCGATGAACTGGTTTCGATCCACGCCCGGCTGGGTGATCAGCGTGCGACGGAAAGCGGCGGCATAGGCATTGACCGTCCAAGTCTGACTCAATCGCCACGCGCCTGAAATGCTTCCAAGTAGCGCGTTCCAGCCTTCGCCACCAGATTGGATCGGAGTGGCATGATCGCTTTCGAGTTCCGCGTTCAAGGTCAAACGATCGGAACGATAATCGTAATGCAATTGCGCACGACGATCGCGATAGACCTGCGGCGTCACCACGCCTTCGTTGTTGAGGAAGTCCTGAATCAGGACGGAGCGATCATCAAGACTATGCGAGATCACGTCCTCGGTGGTGTCGGCGTACTGCTGGGACAGACGTAGGCGTAGCGTCTGATTAGGGCGCGGATTCCAAGCAGTATCGAGGCGGATGAACGGCCCCGACGATCTCGCATTGATCGTCGGGATAACTGCGCGCGACCATCCGAAGTCTGCTTGTAGCTGGATCATCCGCATGCGGGTGTCGTAGCGCAAGAAAGCGCTTTCGCGCCGATAATCATTTGCTTTTGATCGCTGGGTGAAATCAACACGTTCAGTGCTGATGGCAGCGCTGATCGAACGATTCGACGAAATATCGTGATCTATACCCCCGGACAGCAGGTATTGCTGCCCGTCGATTTCGTGAGTTTTTTCCGCGATGCTGTTGCTCATGCGCAGATCGAAACGCATGCGGGTGGTGGGTGACAGCCGCGCAACCCAAGTCGGTCCCGCCACGAAGACATTGACCTGCTGCACATTGGCAGGGTTGTAGGACACCAGACTGTCGACCGGGCGCCGGGTCAAATGGTCGGCTGCCATGAACTCGAAACGCCCCGGCGAAATCACCCAGCTGGCTTGCGCGGCAAGAGCACCGCGTGCACCATTCTGGAAAGTTCCTTGGGTGTAATCGATGTATTGCGCGCTTCCGCGCGCCGCCAGCCGGAAATTGCTGGAGTTCCGCCGCACGTCGAATGTCAGCGTCGGTGCGATGACCCAATCATCTTGCGCATTCTCGGGAACCAGCCCGATGTTGTCGCTGTGGAGTAGCGACACACCCAACTGGTAGTCGATGTTGTTCTGGGCGGTCTGGGCGGCAACCGGCGCGGATCCAATGGCTACCAGCAATGCTGCCGAGAGTAGGGTCGGGCGCCAGGAATCCTTTCGGCGTGTATGTCGCACAGTTCACCCCATGTCGTTGAAAACGACGCCTGCGAATTTTTCCGGTGGGAATTGCTGGACAGCGCGGGCGATGGTTTCCGCGGTATTCATTGCGTAACCGGTCACCAGCACCACGACATCAGCCATTTCGGCCAAGATGCGTGCATCCGGCGAGGATTCGACTGGGGGCGCATCCAGGAACAGATAGCGATTGGCGTAGTGGCTGCGCAAAGAATCGACAAGCAGGCGCATGCGCGGCGTTGCCAATTGCTCTGCGCTGTTCTCGCGTGGGGGGCCGGCCGGGACCAGTCCAAAACGTGGCACGCCGGTGTCGTGGATCAGCGCAGAGAGGTCTTCCACCTCACCTTGCAGATAGCCACCGAGGTGGGCATTGCCCATATCGATGCGCATGACCTCGTGCTGCGAGGGATGGCGCAGGTCGCAATCGAGCAGCAGTGCTGTACGAGCATCATCGAAGGCGAATGCCGCTGCAAGGTTGCGGGCAACGAAACTGCTGCCGCAACCTGCCGAGATCGGCGCGATCAGCGTAACGAAATTGCCATCCATCATCGAAAGCAGTTTTGTCCGGAGATCGCGGAAGGCATCGACTTCCGGCTGCGCCACGTTTGCACGGTAGATCGTGCTGCGCTCGCGCAACTGTGTTGGCGTCAGTGTCTTGCCTGGTGCCCGCATCAGGGCGAGGTCACGCTGGTTCTGGAATGCTCCGGAATCCATTACAAGCCTCCTGCGCGGAACAGCGCCAATACGCCATAGACCATCGGCACGGACAGGAACAGGCTCGCGGCGAGCACACCCTGTCTCAGCATCGATGCCCGGCTGGCGCGCGTGCGATAGCGCGGGGTGACGCCGAGCAGCGGCACCGCCGACAGCGTTTCCACCTGGTCGGGTGAGCGCAGTTTCTGGTCGAACTTCACCATCGCCAGAAGCAGGCCAAGCGGCAGCAGCAGTGCCACCACCAGGCTGGCGATCGCCACATGCATCAGGCGCAGGCCGCTGGCACGCACCGGCACCAGAGCGGGCTCCTGCACGCGGAAGCTCATGCCGCGATGGCCTTCGTCGAGGTTCATCGATAACCGGGCGTTCTCGCGGCGCTTCAGCAGATCCTGGTAGAGATCGCGATTGACTTCGTAATCACGGGTGAGTTCTGCAAGAGCACTGGCAGCAGCGGCGATGCTGCGGTTCTGCGCCATCACGCCCCCCAGCAATTCCTCCGCGGTGTTGCGCCGTGCGGCGATCGAAGCGCTATCGCTCCGAGCAGAGGCCAGCTTGCTACGCAGCTCGCCATAGAGCGGGTTGATCGCACTCGTGCTTTCAAGCGTGGAGCCGCCTTGGGCCACAGCAGCAGTCTTGCTGCGCAATTCGGCGTTCTTGAGTTGGGTTTGCAGGTCGTCGAGCTGGTGGTTGATGCGCACCACGTCGGGGTACTGATCGGTGTACGTCAGCAGCAGTTTGGCGCGTTCGGTCATCAGGTCGGCCATCTGCGCGCGAATCTGCCCCTCGCGCGTCTGCACCGCGTTGACTTCGCTCTCGTTGCCGAGTTCGTTCTTGATCGCTGCTTCCTTCGATCGTGCGTTCTGCAGGTCCATGTCCGCAGCGTCGACTTGGTGGCGCAGGTCGGCAATGCGGGTGTTGACCTCGGTTTCCACTCCGGGGCGGGCATCGGGATTGGCCGAACGATACGCTTCGAGGCGCGCTTCCGCCTGTTCGAGCTTGTCGTGGTAGGCCTTCACCTGGCCATCGATGAATTGGAAGGCCTCGCGGCTTTCATGTTCCTTGTTGGCCAGACTTTCGCTGATGACCTGGTCGCCCAGTGACTTGGTGACGATATAAGCCCGATGCGGATCGGAATCGGAATACTCGATCTGGATCAGTTTCTCGCCGGTATCGATCTGGGTTCGGCTCTTGATCTGTTCGATCAGGCGATCCTGCTCGACCGGGCTCGGATTGCTGTCCATCCAGCCACCGACCTTGAGGATCTGGTGCATCACCTTGTTGCTGAAGGCGACTTCCTTGGCCAGGGCAGCGCGATCGGCCACCGCAGTCGGGACTGCGCGCCCTTCCATCAGCGGGCGGATGATGTTGCTGTCCTCGACCACGATGGTCGTCCGCGATGCGTACTTCTTCGGCAACATGATCCCAACCGCGAGGCCGAGCAGGGCGATGCCCGCGAAGATGGCCGCGTAGCGCACCGGGCGACGACCGAAATCCTTGACCACGCCACGCAACAATTCGTGCGGCGTGATCGCGGTTTCGCGCAGTTGCAGGGAAGGGGCGGCAACGCCGCCCGACAACATCGGAACACTCATAGCGTCCGCTCCGGAACCGAAACGACGTCGCCAGAGGTCAATGTGTAATTGGTGCCCAGGTCGCCCTTGTTGAGGATCTGATCGAGGCGGATGCGATAGTTGCCACCGGGATTGTTGTCCTTGGGCCGACGATGCAGTTCCGTACGATCTGGTGCAGCGAATTCGGTGATACCACCCGCGGCAAGAACGGCATCCAGGACCGTCATGCCCTGGCGCCACGGCACCGAGACCGGGTTGCGCACCGCGCCGGTGACGCGGACTCGCGACAGGTATTCATGGCTGCGAAGCTCGGTCAGGATCACCGCAACCTGCGGATCACGCACATATGCGGTCAACTTCTGCTTGATGTCGCCGGCGACCTGCTCGGGCGTGTGACCGGCGGCGCTGACGTCGCCAATCAGTGGCACGGAGATCTTGCCGTCGGGACGCACGGGCACGGTGATGCCGAGTTCCGGATTGCGCCAGACCGAGACCTGGACGATATCGTCCACGCCGATCAGATAGGCTTTGACGGCCTGCGATGCATCCGCCGGCGGTGCATCGGCTTGAACGCCGGCTCCGGTCGTGGCGCACGCGGAAAGAAAAATCATGCACAGTACTGTGCATGCCAAACGTAGCATCCTGCTCATGGCTTGCTCCTTGCAACGCAACGAATTTACACCCGCGCGCAAGTCTCGGCAAGTAGGGGATTTCTGATCTTGCGTAGCGCATTCACCATCGCTCGATGACAATAATTTCGAATAAAATCAATGCCATGAAGATCCTCGTCACCGGCGGAGCCGGGTACATCGGCAGCCATTCATGTATTGAATTGGCCGCATCAAATCATCAGGTTGTGATCCTCGACAACCTCTGCAATGCGTCACCGTTCTCAGTTGCGCGTGCGGAAAAACTTGCTGAAACGCGATTTCGACTGCTTCAGGTCGATCTTCGTGACGCCCAAGCGGTCCATCAGGTGTTCGAACGCGAGCGTTTCGATGCCGTCGTCCACTTCGCCGCCCTAAAGGCGGTTGGCGAGTCGGTCGAACAGCCGCTCGACTATTTCGACAACAACGTTGGCGGCAGCATCCACCTGCTGCAGGCAATGCGAGCGCACGGCTGCAAGCGCCTGGTCTTCAGTTCATCCGCCACCGTCTACGGGAATCCCGACAGCGTCCCGGTGAACGAGGACGCACCGCTGCGGGTGACCAACCCCTACGGACGCACCAAGTTGATGATGGAGGACATGATCCGTGACACCTGCGCCGCCGACCCGGAATTCAGCGCGATCCTGCTGCGCTATTTCAACCCGGTTGGCGCGCATCCTTCCGGGGAGATCGGCGAAGATCCCCGCGGCATTCCCAACAACCTGATGCCCTACATCTGCCAAGTCGCGGTCGGGCGGCGCGAATGTCTCAGCGTGTTCGGTGGCGACTGGCCAACGGTCGACGGCACCGGCGTGCGCGACTACATCCACGTCGTTGACCTGGCGCGCGCGCATGCCCATGCGATCAACACGCTGGAACACGCGCATCATGCGGCAACCACGCTCAATCTCGGAACCGGGCAGGGTGTCAGCGTGCTGCAATTGGTGCGCGCCTTTGAACAGGCGAGCGGGCGCAAGGTGCCTTACGAGATCGTCGCCCGCCGTGCAGGCGACGTTGCCGAGGTTTACGCCGATCCGCAGCGGGCACGAGACGTCATCGGCTGGCAGGCGACGCGCGGCGTTGATGCCATGTGCGCCGACGCTTGGCGCTGGCAGTCGCAGAATCCGGATGGCTACATCAGCGCCTGATCGTCAGACTTTGTAATAGTTCCGATACCACTCGACGAAGTTGCGCACGCCGGTTTCGATCGGTGTCGCCGGCTTGTACCCGGTGTCGCGCTGGAGGGCGGTGACATCCGCGAAGGTATCGGGCACGTCACCAGGCTGCAGCGGCAACATGCGCATCTCGGCCTTGCGCCCGAGCGCGTCTTCCAGCACTTCGATATAGCGCAGCAATTCCACCGGCTGGCTGTTGCCGATGTTGTAGACGCGATAGGGCGCGGTCGACGATGCCGGCGTCGGCTGCAGCGGGTCATAGGCCGGGTCGGGGCCGGGCACGTGGTCGAGGGTGCGGATGATGCCCTCGACGATGTCGTCGATGTAGGTGAAATCGCGGCTGTGGCGGCCGTTGTTGAACACTTCGATCGGTTCGCCGGCAAGAATCTTGCGGGTGAACAGGAACAGCGCCATGTCCGGGCGTCCCCACGGTCCGTAGACGGTGAAGAAGCGCAACCCGGTGGTCGGGATGTTGTAGAGATGGCTGTAGGTATGCGCCATCAGTTCGTTGGCCTTCTTGCTGGCCGCGTACAGGCTCACCGGATGGTCGACGCTGTCCTCGACCGCGAACGGCAGCTTGCGATTGGCGCCGTAGACCGAACTCGATGATGCGTACACCAGGTGTTCGCAACCGAGATGACGGCAGGCTTCGAGGATATTGAGGAAACCGACGATATTGCTGTCGATGTAGGCGCGCGGGTTCTCAAGCGAATAGCGCACGCCGGCCTGCGCCGCCAGCGCGACCACGCGATCGGGTTTGAATTCCTTGAACGCATGATCGACCGCTTCGCGATCTTCCAGGTCACCACGCACGAAGCTGAAACCCGGCTTGCCCTGCAGTCGCGCCAAGCGCGCTTCCTTCAGGGTGGGGTCGTAGTAATCGTTGAGATTGTCGAAGCCCAGCACCTCATCGCCACGTTCAAGCAGGCGATGGCTGAGGGTCGATCCGATGAATCCGGCGGCGCCAGTGACAAGAATCTTCATCGTCATAGCCTGTCATTGGCGAAGCCCGCGGGCAAGCGCTGGCTGACATCGAAGACGACGTGGTCGTGCTTGCCGAGCGACTTCACCCATTCCGCGCCACGATCCAGGAATTCGCGGTGCGGCACCGCGAAGACGATGGCGTCGTATTCGCCGGCGACTGGTTCCACCAGCAGGTCGAGTCCGTATTCGTGATGCGCTTCCTCGGCGTCGACGCGCGGATCGAAGACGTCGATGTCGAGGTGGTAATGACGCAGTTCGTCGATCACGTCGACCACGCGGGTATTGCGCAGGTCGGGGCAGTCGGGCTTGAAGGCCAAGCCGAGCACCAGCACGCGGGCATCGACCAGGTTGATCTTCTCCTGCGTCATCAGCTTGACCACGCGCCGCGCCACGTGCGAGCCCATGCCGTCGTTGATGCGGCGGCCGGACAGGATCACCTGTGGCTGGTAACCGATCTGCTGGGCCTTGTGGGTGAGGTAGTAGGGATCGACGCCGATGCAATGGCCGCCGACCAGCCCCGGCTTGAACGGCAGGAAGTTCCACTTGGTGCCGGCGGCGGCCAGCACTTCGCCGGTATCGATGCCGAGGCGATGGAAGATCAGCGACAGTTCGTTGATGAGCGCGATATTGAGGTCGCGTTGGGTGTTTTCGATCACCTTGGCCGCTTCCGCCACGCGGATGCACGAGGCCTTGTGTGTGCCGGCAGTGATGATGCTGCCGTAGAGTCGATCGATCATTTCTGCGGCTTCCGGTGTTGAACCGGAGGTCACCTTGAGGATCGTCTCGAGGCGGTGTTCATGGTCACCGGGGTTGATACGTTCCGGGCTGTAGCCGGCGAAGAAATCGTGGTTGAATTTCAGGCCCGACACTTGCTCGATGATCGGTACGCAGACCTCCTCGGTCGCGCCGGGATAGACCGTCGATTCGAACACCACCACCGCGCCGGGCGAAATCGCACGGCCGACAGTGCGGCTTGCCGACTCCAGCGGACGCAGGTCGGGGCGCTTGGCGTCGTCGATGGGCGTCGGCACGGTGACGATGAAGACGTTGCACTCGCGCAGGTCAGCCTCGTCGCTGCTCAGGCGCAAGCCGGTGGCGGCGGCGAATTGGTCCGCGGATGTTTCATTGGTGCGGTCGTGGCCGTCGCGCAACTCGCTGATACGGCGTTGCTGGATGTCGAATCCCAGCGTGGTGTAGCGCTTGCCGAACGCGACTGCAAGCGGCAATCCGACATATCCCAAGCCGATGACAGCGAGTCGGACCTGATCGAGATCCATGAGGGGGTGCGTGGTCATTTCCTTTGGCATTTTGTCCATCCTAGACTTTAGGCACACGATGTTGACGAGGGTGCAGTGTAACCTCGCCGGTCCATATGCACTTCCCCCAAGGCCGATCGGCTTCAGGAGCCCTTCTTGATGAATACCCCCACGCGCCTGCTCGCATTGAGCGCTCTCGCCATGGCACTGATGGCCTGCTCGTCGAAGCAGGGCGGTCCCGGTCAGGGTGGGCAGATGCCGGCACCTGAAGTCGGCTACGTGGTGATGCAACCGGCGGATATCGCTGTCGAAGCGCAATCATCCGGCCGCCTTGCCGCCTACCGCAGCTCCGACGTCCGTGCGCGTGTCGCCGGCGTGGTCCAGCGCCGCCTCTATACCGAAGGCAGTGACGTCAAGGCCGGGCAGGCGATGTTCCAGATCGATCCCGAACCGTTACGAGCGGCCACCGCGTCGGCCCAGGCCGCGTTGGCAAGCGCCCAGGCGACCGCCGCCAATGCGCACGCCGCTGCCGAACGCGCGCGCGGCCTTGCCCCGGGCAAGTTCATTTCCAGGGCCGACCTCGACAACGCGCTGGCCGCCGAACGCAGCGCAAATGCCGCGGTCAAGCAGGCCCAGGCCGCGGTCACCACCGCGCATATCAACGAAAGCTATGCCTCGGTGCGTGCGCCGATCAGCGGTCGCGCTGGCATCGCTCAGGTCACCGAAGGTGCCCTGGTCGGGCAGGGTAGCGCCACATTGCTTGCCACCGTCGACCAGATCGATCCGCTCTACATTGAATTCTCGGTGGGCGTGAACGATCTCAGCCGCCTGCGCCAGTTGTCCGCGCAAGGCGGCGGTTCGCGCGAAGTCGACGTGCTCTTGCCCGATGGCAGCACCTTTGACCAGAAGGCACGCCTCGATTTCTCCGGCAGTGTGGTCGATCCCGCCACAGGCGCGGTCAAGTTGCGGGCGGTGCTGCCCAATCCACAGCACCTGCTGATGCCTGGAACTTTCGTCACCGTCAAGGCGACGCTGGCCGAACAGCAGGGGGCCTACCGCATCCCGCAGACCGCCATCCTCCGTGATGCCCAAGGCCCTTACGTACTGGTAGTGGGCAGCGACAACAAGGCCGTGCGCAAGGGTCTGCCGGAAGGTCGCCTGCAGGGGGGTGACTTCATCGTCCCGGGCGGACTGTCACCGGGCGACAAGGTGATCACCAGTGGCGTGCAGCGTGTGCAGCAGCCCGGCAAGGAAGTGAAGGCCGTGCCTGCCGATGCCAAGCCGGCAGCGCAGGACGCGGCTGCTGCTCCGGCCAAGCAGGGGTGAGGGCCTGTGAACGCCATGGGGGGCATGCCATGCCGCTCCAAGTCGCACGCGATGCGAGGAAGAACGAGAGAATTTATGTCGATAAATGAGCGAGTGATGACGACGCAGCGTGTGCGACTTGGAGCGGCCCTGCGGGTTGCCATGTCCGGCCGCCATGCGGTCGCGCACAGATTGAACAGGCAGCCAGCCTGTTGCTGCGCCGCGCACGACCACCTGACAACCGGACACGGCAACATGGCGCGTCCCCATGGCGTTCACAGGCCCTGACCATGCCCAAATATTTCATCGAACACCCGGTCCTCGCCTGGGTCGTCGCAATCCTGATCTCGCTGTCAGGTGTGCTTGCGATCCGCAGCCTGGGTATCGAGTCGTATCCCAACATCGCACCGACCCAGGTCAGCGTGGGCGCCAGCTATCCGGGCGCCAGCGCCGAAACCACCGAAAAGGCGGTCACGCAGATTATTGAGCAGCAGCTCACCGGCATCGACAATCTTGACTACTTCAGTTCGTCGAGTGCCAGCGGTCAGTCCAGCATCAACCTGACGTTCAAACCGGGCACCAATCCCGATATCGCCCAGATGCAGGTGCAGAACAAGGTATCGCAAGCGACGCCGCGCCTGCCCAGCGATGTGGTGCAATCGGGCGTGGTGGTGGCCAAGGCCAACTCCGGCTTCCTGATGGTGGTGGCACTGCGCACCAGCAACCCCGCGGTCAATCGCGATGCGCTGGCGGACATCATTGCCTCGAACGTGGTCGACCAGATCTCGCGCGTGCCTGGTGTCGGCAGTACCCAAGTGTTCGGCGGCCAGTATTCCATGCAGATCTGGCTGAATCCGGAGAAATTGAAAGCTTACGGCCTGTCCGCGAGCCAGGTGCTTGCGGCGGTACGCGGGCAGAACGTGCAGTTCTCCGCGGGCAGCATCGGCGGCGATCCTTCGCCGAAATCGCAAATGATCACGGCCACCGTGTCTGCCGAAGGACGCTTCAGCACGCCGCAGGAATTCGAGAACATCCTGCTGCGCACCGACGGCAACGGCGCTGCCGTGCATCTCAAGGACGTCGCACGGGTCGAGATTGCCGGTGCCCATGGTTTCAACATGAAGTGGGATGGCCAGCCGGCCGCGGGTTTTGCCGTGCAGCTGGCGCCGGGTGCCAATGCGCTGGCAGTGGCGGATGCGGTGAAGGCGCGCATGGACCTGCTGCAACCAAGTTTCCCGGCCGGCGTGCAATGGTTCTGCCCCTACGACAGCTCGACCTTCGTCAAGATTTCCGTCGAGGAGGTCGTGAAGACACTGGCCGAGGCCATTGTCCTGGTGTTCTTTGTGATGTTGCTGTTCCTGCAGAACATCCGCGCCACCCTGATCCCGACACTGGTGATCCCGGTCGCGCTGCTGGGGACCTTCCTCGGCATGTACATGATCGGTTTCACCATCAACCAGTTGTCGCTGTTCGGCATGGTGCTGGCGATCGGCATCGTCGTTGACGACGCCATCGTGGTGATCGAAAACGTCGAGCGCCTGATGACCGAAGAAGGGCTGTCGCCGTTGCAGGCCACGCGCAAGGCGATGGAGCAGATCACTGGCGCGGTGATCGCGATCACCCTGGTGCTGGCCGCCGTGTTCATTCCTTCCGCATTGCAGAGCGGCAGCGCCGGCGCGGTGTACAAGCAGTTCGCGCTCACGATCGCCATCGCGATGTTTTTCTCGGCCTTCCTGGCCTTGGGTTTCACGCCGGCATTGTGCGCGACCCTGCTCAAGCCGACGGCGCACCACGAGTCACGCAATCCGATCTTCCGCGGCTTCAACAAGATCTACGATCGCATCGGCAAGACCTATGTCGGCCACATAGGCAGTGCTGTGCGCCATACCCCGCGCTGGATGGTGGTTTTCGCCGGCTTGGCGGTGCTCGGAGGCTTTCTGTTCGCGAAGATGCCCGGCAGCTTCCTGCCGGAAGAAGACCAGGGCTATGCCATCGTCATCGTACAGGCGCCGGCTGGCGCGACCCTGCGTCGCACCGACGCCGTGCTGGACGAGGTGCGAGTCAAGCTGCAGCAGATGCCCGAAGTCGACGGCATGATGCAGGTCTCCGGCTTCAGCTTCATTGGTGCCGGTGAAAACGCCGGCATCGCTTTCGTCCGCCTCAAGGACTGGAGCAAGCGCAAGACCACCGCGACCGAATTCATCCAGAAAGCCAACATGGCGATGTTCGGTATCCGCGACGCTCAGGTGTTCGTGATGAACATGCCAACGGTCAATGGCCTGGGCCAGTTCGGCGGTTTCGACATGTACCTGCAGGATCGCGGCGGCCAGGGGCGTGCCGAATTGGGCAAGGCGCTGGGATCGCTGCTGGGCAAGGCCGCGCAGGACAAGACGCTGATGGCGGTGCGCCCGAACGCATTGCCGGAAGCGGCGCAACTCAAGCTTGACGTCGATCGCCTGCAGGCGCAGTCGATGGGACTGTCGGTGGGCGATATCTACAGTTCCATCCAGCTGATGCTGGCGCCCGTCTATGTCAACGACTTCCTCCAGGGCGGCCGCGTCAAGCGCGTCAACATGCAGGCCGACGCGCAATACCGCACCGGGCCGGAATCGCTGCAGGAGTTCTACACACCTTCCCGCCAGACCGATGCCAGCGGCGTGCCGCAAATGATTCCGTTGTCGAACGTGGTGCATGCCAAGTGGGAAATGGCATCGCCGACGCTGACGCGCTACAACGGCTTCGCCGCCGTGGAAGTGGTGGGCCAGCAGTCACCCGGGCACAGTTCCGGTGATGCCATGAAGGCGATGGAAAACATCGTCAACAAGGATCTGCCGCAGGGCTTCGGCTATGACTGGGCGGGGCAGAGCTATCAGGAAATCCTTTCTGGCAACCAGACCACCATGTTGATGGTGCTGTCGATCATCGTGGTCTTCCTGTGCCTGGCTGCGTTGTACGAAAGCTGGTCGGTGCCGATCGCCGTGCTGCTGGTGGTGCCGATCGGCATCCTCGGCGCGGTCGTATTGTCCGATCTTCGTCACCTGCCGAACGACATCTACTTCAAGATCGGCATCATCACCGTGATGGGCCTGGCGGCGAAGAACGCGATCCTGATCGTCGAATTCGCGATCTTCGAACGGCGCGCCGGCAAGCCGCTGGCACAGGCGGTGGTCGAGGCCGCGCGCCTGCGTCTGCGTCCGATCCTGATGACATCGCTGGCCTTCATCGCGGGCGTCACGCCGTTGGCGATTTCAACCGGTGCCGGTGCCAACTCCCGCCACGCCATCGGGACCGGCGTGATCGGCGGCATGCTGTTCGCGACGTTCCTCGGCCTGCTGTTCATTCCGGTGTTCTACGTCACCGTGCGACGCTTCCTGGGTGAAACCTTGGATGACCCGCCGAAATTGAACGAACACGGGCATTAAGGCAGGGAGTCAGGTGATCCCGGAAACTCAATGTCAAATATATTTGACATTGAGTAAAATATAGATAACATGACTCCCATCAGCCACCATTGATGGGAGTCGATCATGATGTTGCCGAAGGAAAGATTTGCCTGGGTCTGGATGACCGCACTGGTCATCGTGTTCGGGGGGTATTTCGCCTGGATCCAGGCCCGTCACTACATCCATCCTGATCCGACCTTCCTGGCCCGGATCGG
>JAFEBY010000128.1 GCA_018242465.1 Pseudomonadota bacterium
GGCGCCGGCATGATGGAGTGCAAGAAGGCACTGACCGAAAACAACGGCGACATCGACGCCGCGGCCGAGTGGCTGCGCAAGTCGGGCCTCGCCAAGGCCGACAAGAAGGCCGACCGCGTGGCCGCCGAAGGCCGCATCGCGATGGCACAGGCTGGCGGCAAGGCCGTGCTGGTCGAAGTGAATTCCGAAACCGACTTCGTCGCCAAGGATGCCAACTTCATCGCCTTCACCGACGCCGTTGCCCAGGCTGCCCTGACGTCCGGCGCCGCCGATGCCGAGGCCCTCAAGACCGCCAAGCTCGCCTCGGGCGAAACGGTTGAAGAAGCCCGTGCGGCCGCCATCGCCAAGCTCGGCGAGAACATCCAGGTCCGTCGCCTGGTCGCCATCGACAGCGCCAACAACGTCGCTGCCTACGTCCACGGCGGCAAGATCGGCGTGCTGGTCGAAGCCAAGGGCGGCGACGCCGACTTCGCGCGCGGCGTGGCCATGCATGTGGCGGCGATGAACCCGCCGTACAACAAGGCCGCCGACGTGCCGGCCGACTTCGTCGAAAAGGAAAAGGAAATCGAGCTGGCCAAGATGTCCGAGAAGGACAAGGCCAAGCCCGCCGACATCCTCGAGAAGATCATCGGCGGCAAGATCGCCAAGATCGTCAACGAAGTCACCCTGTACGGCCAGCCCTTCGTGCTCAACACCGACCTGAGCGTCGAAGCCGCGGCCAAGGCCGCCGGTGCCGACGTGGTGCGCTTCCAGCGCCTGGCCGTGGGCGAAGGCATCGAGAAGGTGAAGGAAGACTACGCCGCCGAAGTCGCCAAGGCGATGCAGGTCTGATCTCCACGTTCGCGTGAAATCGAAAGCCCGCTGGCAACAGCGGGCTTTTTTGTTGTCGTGTGCGCTTCGCGACAGCGCATGCACTTCAGTGCATGCCCCGCGCTCGGGTAGAATCTCCGCAATCCCCCGACCTGCCCCGGAGCGCCCATGACCGCCCTCGCCCATCGCCGTGTCCTGCTGAAACTGTCGGGTGAGGCGCTGATGGGAGACGAGGATTACGGCATCGACCCCAAGGTGCTGGTGCGCCTGGCCAACGAGGTCAAGGAAGCGCACGACGCCGGCGCCGAAGTCGCGCTGGTGATCGGCGGCGGCAACATTTTCCGTGGCGCGGGCCTGGCCGAGGGCGGGATGGATCGCGTCACCGGCGACCACATGGGCATGCTCGCCACGGTGATCAACGCGCTGGCGATGCAGGATGCACTCGAAAAGGTCGGACTGAAGGCGCGGGTGATGAGCGCGATCAAGATCAACGCGGTCGCAGAAGACTACATTCGCCGCCGCGCCGTCCGTCATCTCGAGAAGGGACGCATCACGATTTTCGCGGCCGGCACCGGCAATCCGTTCTTCACCACCGATTCCGGCGCGGCGCTGCGCGCGATCGAGATCGAGGCCGACTTGCTCCTGAAAGCGACCAAGGTCGACGGCATCTACGATCGCGACCCCAAGAAACACGCCGACGCCGTGCGCTACGACCGCCTCAGTTACGACGAGGTGATCGCCCGCAACCTGCAGGTGATGGACACCGCTGCCTTCGCGCTCGCCCGCGACAGCAAGCTGCCGATGCGCGTGTTCGACATCGACGAACCTGGCGCGCTGTTGCGCATCCTCAACGGCGAGGCGATCGGCACCCTCGTTGCCGCGTAAGCGTTCCGCCTGAAATAGTATCCGCGCGCGGCATCTTCCAAACTTCTGCGATGAGCGGACACCACCACCATTCCCATTCCAATGCCCGTGCCTTTGCCTGGGTCACGCTGATCAACCTCGCCTACACGGCGGTGGAAGCGTGGTATGGCTTCAGCACCAATTCACTCGCGCTGCTATCCGATGCCGTCCACAACTTCGGCGACGTGCTCGGGCTCGCTCTTGCGTGGGGGGCTGCATTGTTGGCCAGGCGTCCCCCACAAGGTCGCCACACCTATGGCTGGCGTCGTGCCACCTTGCTGTCACCGCTGGCCAATTCGCTGCTGCTGGTGGTGTTCTCCGGCGCCCTCGGCTGGGAAGCGATCCGTCGCTTCAATGCACCGCCGACCATTCCACCGATACCGGTGATGGTGGTCGCCGCGATCGGCATCATTGTGAATCTCGCTGCCGCCGCCTTCGTGCATGGCGGCCATGAAAACGACCTCAATCGCCGCGGGGCCTTCCTCCATCTGGTCGCAGATGCCGCAGTCTCGCTGGCGGCAGTGCTGGCCGGTGCGGGCATGATGCTGTTCGGCTGGAGTTGGCTGGATCCGGCGACCGCGTTGCTGGTGTCGGTGGTGGTGCTGGTCGGCAGCTTCAAGCTGTTGCGCGACAGCTTCGATGCGGCGATGGACGCAGCGCCGGCCCACATCGACATCGAGAACGTCTCGACCTTCATCCGCGAACAGCCCGGTGTCATCGCCGTCCATCATCTCCACCTGTGGTCACTGGGCAGCAACGAGATCGCGCTGACCGCGCACGTCACCCGCCCGCCCGCAGCGGACGACGGCGACCACGATGCCTTCATCGATCGCCTCAACCAGGCGCTCGACGATCGCTTTGGCATCAATCACGCCACCCTGCAGGTGGAACACGGCCTGGAGTGCAGCCACGACTGCCACGATCGCGCGCCGCATCACGATCATCACGACCACTGAATCCCCGAGTGCGGCTCGACCGGCGGCACAGCGGCGTTCCCCCCTATAATCCCGGGTCACGTTTTTTTGCTGGAGGCCGGGGATGCTGAACGAAATCAAGAAGGACGCACAGGCACGCATGCTCAAGAGCATCGATGCACTGCGCCACACCCTGACCAAGATCCGCACCGGTCGCGCCACCAGTGCGCTGGTCGACCACATCAAGGTGAATTACTACGGTTCCGACATGCCGTTGGCCCAGGTTGCCAGCGTCGCCGTCACCGATGCCCGTTCGCTCACCATCACCCCCTGGGAGAAGCCGATGGTCGCGGCCGTCGAGAAGGCGATCATCAATTCCGACCTCGGCCTGACCCCGACCACCGCCGGCACCACCATCCGCATCAATATCCCGGCCCTCACCGAAGACCGCCGCAAGGAACTGTCGAAAGTGGTGCATGGCGAGGGTGAAGACGCCAAGGTGGCGATCCGCAATATCCGCCGCGATGCCAACCAGCACGCCAAGGATCTTCTGAAGGAAAAGAAGATCACCGAGGACGAGGCCACGCGCCAGGACGACGAGATCCAGAAGATGACCGACAAGGCGATCAAGGATGTCGACGAGGTCGTGAAGCTGAAAGAACAGGAACTGATGTCGGTTTGATGGGCCTGTTGCGCTTGGTCATGCAGCGTCATCGGAACCACTCGCGCTCGGTCACGTACTTCAGTACGCTCCCTCGTGCTCGGGTTGTTCTTCCTTGCCTGACCTGCGCTCACGACGGCCCTGAAGCGGTTCGGAAAGTGGTGCCATGAACGCTGGCACCCCGAGGCACGTCGCCATCATCATGGACGGCAACGGGCGCTGGGCCGAGCAACGCCGACGCCCGCGCCTGGTCGGGCATCGTGCCGGCGCGCGTGCGGTGCGCGACACCATCGAGTCTTGCATCGACCACGGTGTCGAAGCGCTCACGTTGTTCGCGTTCTCCAGTGAGAACTGGGGACGCCCTCAGGAAGAAGTCAGCGGCCTGATGCGACTGTTCCTGTCGGTGCTCGATCGCGAAGTGGACGAGCTGGCGCGCCGCGGCGTGCGCATCCGCTTCATCGGCGAAGCACAGGCGTTCTCGCCCGACATCCAGAAGCGCATGCAGGCGACCGAAGCGCTGACCGCCGGCAACACCGGACTGACATTGGTGATCGCTGCGAATTACGGGGGCCGCCAGGACATCGCCGCTGCCGCCCGCCAATTGGCCATCGACGCGCGCGCTGGCCGCATCGATCCCGACGCCATCGACGAAACGATGTTCGGTGCCCACGTGGCGATGGCCGATCTCCCCGCCGTCGACCTCTGCATCCGCACCGGCGGTGACCTGCGCATCAGCAATTTCCTGCTGTGGCAGCTCGCCTACGCCGAGCTGTGGTTCACCCCGACGTTGTGGCCGGACATGGATGCAGCCACACTGCAGGCCGCATTCGACGATTTCTCCCGGCGCCAGCGCCGCTTCGGACTCACCGGGGCGCAGGCGTCCCGGCAACAGGCATAACGCATGGCAGCGACCCGTACCCGCATGATTTCCGCCTTCGTGATGGGCCCGGCGGCCCTCTTGGCGGTGCTGTTCCTGCCCACCAGCTGGATGGCCGTGGTCGCCGCGCTGCTGTTCCTCGGTGGCTTGTGGGAATGGTTCAAGCTCTCCGGGGTCGACGACAGCCTGTCGCGCCTGCTGCTGGTCGCCCTGCACCTGCTGATGATGGTGGCACTGGCCTGGGGATCGCATACCGCACAGGGCGGCACCTCGGCCCTGTTCGAGGTGGTGATCGTGATCGGCGCCGCCTGGTGGCTGCTGAGCCTGCTATGGCTGGCCCGTTACGACTTCGGTTCGCACCACGAGAGCTGGTCGCGGGTGGTGAAACTGCTTGCCGGCACACTGGCAGTGATCCCGGCCTGGTGCGCGTTGCTGGTGTTGCACGGCACGCCGCAGGGCACGCTCGACCACGGCCTGATCCCCACCGGCCATGTCTGGCTGCTGGTTGCGTTGATGACGGTCTGGGCCGCCGACACCGGCGCCTATTTCGCAGGGCGCGCCTTCGGCAAGCACAAGCTGGCCCCGCGCATCAGCCCCAACAAGACCATCGAAGGCCTGGCCGGTGGCCTCCTGCTCGGCGTGATCGTCGGCATGATCGTCGCGAGTTTCACCGGCATCACGATGGCCTCGCTGCCTGTGGTCGCCCTCCTCTGCGCGGTCACCGTGCTGATCTCGGCGGTCGGCGACCTCTTCGAGAGCCTGCTCAAGCGCCACGCCGGCGCCAAGGATTCCTCCGACCTGATCCCCGGCCACGGCGGCATCCTCGATCGCGCCGACAGCGTGCTGGCGGCATTGCCCGTCTTCGCGCTGGTGAAAGGATTGCTGGGGCTGTGAACGCGCCCACCGGCCCCGTACGGGTCGCGGTGCTCGGCGCGACCGGTTCGATCGGCGCATCCGCGCTCGACGTGATCGCCCGCCATCCGCAGCAATGGCGTGCCAGCGTGCTGGCCGCGGGCAGCCGCGTGGCCGAATTGATCGAACTGTGCCGCCGCCACCGCCCCGACCACGCGGTCATCGCCGACGAATCGGCCTTTGTTGCCCTGCGCGACGGCCTGCTCGATGCCGGGCTGGCAACACAGGCCCACGCCGGGATGGCCGCAATCGACGCCCTTGCTGGCGGAGACGCCTGCGAGGTGGTGGTTGCGGCGATCGTCGGCGCCGCCGGACTCGATTCCACCTTGGCCGCGGCGCGTGCCGGCAAGCGCCTGCTGTTGGCCAACAAGGAATCGCTGGTCCTGGCCGGCGAACTGTTGATGGCGACGGCGCGCGAACACGGCGCCACGATCGTGCCGATCGACAGCGAACACAATGCGGTATTCCAGTGTCTGCCAGTCGACGGCGACCGCAGCGCGCTGTCATCGATCGTGCTGACCGCATCCGGGGGGCCATTCCGCGGCAAAGTGCGCGCCGAACTGGCGCATGTCACCCCGGCGCAGGCGGTGGCGCATCCCAAGTGGTCGATGGGTCCGAAGATCTCGGTCGATTCCGCCACGCTGATGAACAAGGGTCTCGAGGTGATCGAAGCCCACCACCTGTTCAACCTGCCCGCTGAACGCATCCGCGTGTTGGTGCATCCGCAGAGCCTGGTCCACTCTCTGGTCGAGTTCGAGGATGGCTCGACGCTGGCGCAACTCGGCCTGCCCGACATGCGCACCGCGCTGGCCGTCGGGCTGGCATGGCCGCGGCGCATCGCATCCGGCGTCGACCGGCTCGACCTGCTGCAGCACGGCACCCTGCAGTTCGAAGCCCCCGATCTCGAAACTTTCCCGGCGTTGCGCCTGTCCTACGAAGCGTTGCGCACCGGCGGAACTGCGCCTGCCATGCTCAACGCCTTGAATGAATTGGCAGTTTCAGCGTTTCTTCAGGGGAAATTGCGTTTCCTAGACATCCCCGCGCTGGTCGAAGAAGGACTGGCGATGCTGCCCGTCACGGCGGCGACATCGCTGGACGTGCTGCGCGACGCCGATCGCGA
>JAFEBY010000129.1 GCA_018242465.1 Pseudomonadota bacterium
AGAAGCGGCGCTCGTGCAGGTTGGGGAGGAAACGGCGGCGGGTTTTGTTCATCGCGTGCGAGACGTTGTTACCCGTCGTCGTACGCTTGCCGGTGACTTGGCAGACTCGTGACATTGCGCACCTCTTGGTGTCGGTATTGCCCTCCGTAGCCCGGAAGGTGGCGGCCCCGGCGAATTGCTTCGCCACACGATGCGGGGGTGCTGCCTGCGGCCGGGATCGTGTTGCCGGCACGCGGATCCGCAGAAAGCCGGACGCAGCGAGCCGGAAAGTATGGGGGAAATCGGGTCAGAGGGCAAGTTGGCCGGCGTGACGGGCCTCAGCCCAGGATCGCGTGGGGCAGGAAGCGGGCGCCATTGCCGGTGACCAGACTGCTGTCCTCGCGGATGCCGATGCCGACCGCCTCGTCACCGACCACCCAGCTGCCGACCAGCGGGTAGCGCCCGCCGAACGCGGTCAGCGGACGCGCGGCCTGGAGAATTGCCAAGCCTGAGTCGTAAGGTCCGTCGGTATCGATGCGATGACCGGCCCCCAGCGCAAGGGTGATGTTGGCGCCTTCGCGCGAGAACAGTGGCTTGCGCACCCAGCCGGTCTCGACACGTTCGCCGCGTTCGGCGAAGCGCGATTCCAGCAGATTGGGATGGCCACGGTGGCGTTCCCACAACAGGGGCAGCACGCCCTTGTTGCTCAGTACCACTTTCCACGGTGGTTCGATCAGACGCAGGGTGTCGCGCTGCAGGCTGGCGCCGAAATTGTCGCGGAACATATCTTCGAGCGGATAGAGCTTGAACAGTGTTTCGATGATGCGATCGTCAAGATCGGTGAAGCGGCCGTCGCTGGTGATGCCGATGTCGCCGATGGCGATGCCTTCAGTCATGACGCCCGCTTGTTCGGCGCAATCGCGCAGGTAGAGCACGGTCGCCTCGTCTTCCGGTGCATCCGGGAAGGATGCAAAGTGCACCTGTTTTTGTGCGGCGATGGCGGCGAAGCGTTCCTGCAGGGCTTCCTGGATGCGGTTGAACTGGTCGGCAGTGTCGGGAAACTGATGCCTGCGCTTGAGGTCTTCCAACCACGTCCACTGGAAGTAGCCAGCCTCGAACAGGCTGGTCGGGGTGTCGTAATTCAATTCGAACAGTTTCGCCGGCCCGCTGCCGTCATAGGCGAAATCCATGCGGCCGTACAGATGCGGATCACGGCGCTCCCAAGAGCGCTGGATCCAGTCCCAATAGGCCGGGGCGATGCCGAGCTTGGCCAGCAATTCAGCCGAATGCACGACCTCGTCGACCAGGGCGATCGCCATCTGGTGGAGTTCGTTGGTCGGCGCTTCGATATCGTCTTCGATCTCGCGCAGGGTGAAGGCGTAGTACGCCGATTCGTCCCAATACGGTTCGCCATCGATGGTGTGGAAGGTGAAGCCGTCGCGTTCGGCTTGTGCGCGCCAATCGGCACGCTCTTTCGTTTCGATGCGCTGCACGCTCAGCTGCCGAACGATGCGTGCGCCGATCCGGTGCCGCCGAAGCCGCCACGCGCCACCGTTGTGCCACGTGCCACCGATGCAGCACGTCCAGCCTCACCGCTGACGAAACCGCTGCGCGTGCCCGCCGACTCGCCGTCGGCCTTGAAGAAGGCGCCGCTGTTGCGGTCGCGATAGAGCGGCGAGCCACCGGCGAACCCGCTCCGGCCATTCATTGCCGAACTGGCGAGATAGCCGATCAGGAAGCCGCTCATCGGCGGCATGAAGCTGGAATGGCCACGTTCGTCGGTGTGTGCGGTGCAGTTGCCGAACTGGGCGTCACAGTCGCTCTTGTCCTCGAACTTCGGCGCAGTGGCGTCGTGCTTGGCCAGCGCCTGCCCGTAGGCGGCGGAGCATTCCTGGTAGGTGCCGGCCTTGGCCTGCACGCATTCGTCGATCGATTGCGCGATTGCGCCGGTCGGCGCGCTGTCGCTGCAACTGGCCAGCGCCAGCGGCAATGTCGCCGTCATCAGCGTCAGGCGGATATGCGTTGAGCGTTTCACTGCTGCAGTTTCCTCATCCCGATGCCAATGATGCCTGATCCGTCAATTCCGGTTCTTCACCGGGGTTGGCTTCGCCGTCCGTGCTTTCACCTTGGCGATCCAGTCGTGCACTTGCAGTTCCAGTACCGGCATCGGCACCGATCCCTGCGCCAGCACGGTGTCGTGGAATTCGCGGAGATCGAACTTCGGTCCCAGCGCGGCTTCGGCTTCGGCGCGCAGGCGGCGGATCGTCAGTTCGCCGAGCTTGTAACTCAGCGCCTGTCCCGGCCACGAGATGTAGCGATCGACCTCGGTGGTGATCTCGTGTTCCGACAACGCGGTGTTGTCGCGCAGGTAGGCGAGTGCCTGGTCGCGCGTCCAGCCCATGTGGTGCACGCCGGTATCGATCACCAGTCGGCAGGCGCGCCACATCGCATAGGTCAGTCGGCCGAAATCCTCGTAGGGCGTCTGGTAGATGCCCATTTCCTTGCCGAGGTATTCCGAGTACAGGCCCCAGCCTTCGCCGTAGGCGGAGATGTATTCCTTGCGGAACTCGGGCACTTCACCCATCTCTTGCACCAGTGCGCCTTGCAGCGAGTGCCCGGGCGACGATTCGTGCAGCGTGAGCGCCGGCAGGTTGTAGAGCGGACGCGAAGGCAGGTCGTAGGTATTGAGCCAGTAGGTGCCGACGCCCCCGCGACCGGCGGTCCAGAACGGCGCGATGTCGGCGGGCACCGGCACGATGGTAAAACGCCCGCGCGGCAGCTTGCCGATCACCTTGCCGACTTCGCCATCGACGCGCTTGGAAATCCATGCGGCATCGTTCAACAGTTCCTGCGGCGTCTTCGCATAGAACTGCGGGTCGCTGCGCAGGAAGTGCAGGAATGCCTTGTAGGTGTCTTGTCCCGGAGGCGCCTTGAAACCGACCTGTTTGATGATCGCGTCCATCTCGGCGCGGGTGGACGCGACTTCCTTCAACCCGATCGCATGGATCTCGTCGGGCGAGAGGTCGAGCGTGGTGTATTTGCGAATCTGTTCGCGATACCAGGCCTTGCCGTCCGGCATCGCTTCGGCGGCCAGCGTGGTGCGCGCCTTCGGCAGGTATTCGCCGCGGAAGAACACCAGCAGTTTCGCGAACGCAGGAATCACCGCATCGCGAATCGCAGCCCTGGCGTCGGCGCGCAACTGTGCTTGCGCGGCCGCGGGGATGGAGGAGGGCAGGTTCTTCAGTGGTTCGTAAAGGGCCGACTGTTCCGGGTCCTTCAGCTCGGCCACCATCGCGATCGACTGGTCGCGACCATCCAGGGTTGCGCGCGGCACGCTGAACCCGCGAGCGAGCCCGGCGCGCATGTTGTCGATCTGCTGGTCGAAGTAGCGGGGCACGTCGCGCAGCAGGCCGATGTAACCGCGCACGTCCTGTGCGGTGCGCAGCGGCCGCCGTGTCAGGAAGCCGAGGCCCGACCAGAACTGGCTGTCGGCATTGAACGGCATTTCGTAGTCGCGAAAGCGCTCTTCCGCCGCGTAGTGTTCGATCTGCGGCTTGTAGACGAGATAGTTGATCCGTTCGGCCGGCGACAATTCCTGCGGGTTGATCGTCGCCAGCTGCTTCAGCACGTCGTCCCAATAGGCGAGTTTTGTCGCCTGCGCTTGCGGCGAGACATCGGGAAGATGCGCGGAGAGTGCATCGCTGGTGCTGTCCTCGTCGAGGTCGCCGCCATCCAGGTGCTGGCGCCACTCGCCTTCACGCTGCCAGATCGCCTTGAAGCGGGCATCGGCCGACGTTGGCACGGCGGTCTGCGCGTGCAACGGCAAGGATGCGGCGAGACAGGCCGCGAGCAGCAGGGATCTGGCTTGCATGGAGGATCGCCGGAATGGAATCCGGCGAGAGTAGCGCACGCGTATCAGTGCGTGTTGCGGTCGCGCTTCCAGCCGCGATGGCGGATGTCCAGCCACAGGCTGTAGCAGGCCGTGAATGTCGGGAACAGATTTTGCAGGATGCCGACCGAATCGTTCTTGCCGAAGATGAAGTAGGCGAGCGTCATCATGCTGCCAATGATGCTCATGTACCAGAACGCGCGCGGGATCACCGGCTTGCCATAGCGCTTGCTGGCGACGAATTGCACCAGCCAGCGGCCACCGAACATCAATGCACCGACCCAGCCGATCAGCTTCCACGGGCTCATGTGGATGCCGGTCCACTCCAGCCACGTGATTGGCGTATCCATTACTCCGGCGGGGATGAACATCAGAGCTCCTCGGTGCGGGTGCGGCGGCTGCGATCGATCAGCCAGGACACGCCGCGCAGGTCGCGCACGCCCACCATGGCGCGGCCGAAGTTGGTGTACTTCGACGAACCGCTGGCGCGATGGCGATGGTTCACCGGCACGCTGATGGTCTTCCAGCCGGCACGCTGCATCAGCGCGGGCAGGTAGCGATGCATGTGGTCGAAGTAGGGCAGGTCGAGGAAGGCGTCGCGTTCGAACAGCTTGATGCCGCAGCCGGTGTCCGGGGTCGAATCGCGCAACATCCGCGAGCGGATCGCGTTGGCCCATTTCGAGGCCCAGCGCTTGCTGCCGGTGTCCTGGCGGTTGACGCGCCAACCGGCGAACATCTTGGTGTCGCCATCGGCCTTGGCGCGTTCGGCGAGCAGGTTGGGAATGTCGGCGGGATCGTTCTGGGCGTCGCCGTCGAGCGTGGCGATCCACGGTGCGCGCGCGGCCTTGACGCCATTGCGCACGGCGGTGCTTTGCCCGGCATTGGCGAGATGGCGCACCACGCGCAATTCCGGAACCTCGGTCTTGAGGCGTTGCAACACGGCGAGCGTCCCGTCCTTGGACTGGTCGTCGACGTAGACGATCTCGAACGGGATGTTGCCGCGCAGTGCCGCGAGGATTTCACGGATCAGCGGTTCGACGTTGTCCTGCTCGTTGTAGACGGGCACAACGACCGAGAGTTGCGGGTGTTCGCTCATTTGCGCAGTCGCTCCAGGATGCCGTCGAGGGCGTCGAGGCTTCCGTATTCGATCATCAGTTTGCCGCGGCCCTTCGCGCCCTGTTTTACGCTGACCTTGCTGCCGAGCGTATCGGACAGTTCGCGTTCCAGCGCGGCGACATCGGGATTGGCGGCCGTCTTCTTCGCGGCCTGTTTTGCACTGTCGGACGGCACGTGGCCGGCGGCGTATTGCTGGGCCTTGTGCTCGACTTCGCGCACCGACCAGCCATGTTGCGCGGCTTCCGAGGCCAGTCGCGACGCCAGTTCCGGCGACAAGGTGAGCAGCGCGCGTGCGTGGCCCATCTCGAGCTGGCGCGATTCCAGCAAGGCGCGGATCGCCGGCGGCAGGTCGAGCAGGCGCAGCAGGTTGGAGACACTGGCGCGCGAACGGCCGACGGCTTCCGCGGCGAGCGCATGCGTCAGGTCGAATTCGTCGATCAGGCGCTGCAACGCCTGCGCTTCTTCCAGCGGATTGAGGTCTTCGCGCTGGATGTTCTCGATCAGCGCCATCGCGATCGCGGTGCGATCGTCGAGTTCACGGATCACCACCGGAACCACGTCGAGCCCGGCGCGTTGCGACGCGCGCCAGCGACGTTCACCGGCGACGATTTCGTATGTGTCCTTGCCGATCGCGCGGACGACGATCGGCTGGATCACGCCCTGGGCGCGGATCGAGTTGGCGAGTTCGTCCAGCGCTTCCTCGCGCATCTGCTGGCGCGGCTGGTACTTGCCAGTCTGCAGCTGGCCGACGGGCAGGTGATCGAGGCGATCGCCCGGCTGCGGCTGTTCGACGTCGACCTTGGCGACGGGCGCATCGGTGTTGCCGAGCAGGGCGGTGAGTCCGCGGCCGAGCCCGCGTTTCTTGGCTGGCGTCTTGGCGGCGCTCATGCGGTTTCCTTGGTGCGGGTCTTGCGGGCATGGTCGCGACGGACGATTTCGCCGGCCAGTCCCAGGTAGGCGATGCCACCGCGCGAGGCGCGGTCGTAGCGGAGGATGCTCTGGCCGTGGCTGGGCGCTTCGGCCAGGCGCACGTTGCGCGGCACCACGGTGTTGAGGATGGCGTCGCCGAAATGTTCGACCAGGTCGGCCGAAACGGCGTTGCCGAGGTTGTTGCGGACGTCGTACATGGTGCGGACGATGCCTTCGATCTGCAGCGCCGGGTTGAGCTTGGCCTTGAGCGCGTTGATGGTTTCGATCAGCGAGCTCAGGCCCTCCAGGGCGTAGTACTCGCACTGCATCGGCACCAGCACGCCGTCGGCGGCGGTCAGCGCGTTGAGCGTGAGCAGCGACAGCGCCGGCGGGCAGTCGATGATGATGTAGTCGTAACGGTCGCGCACGCTGTCGAGCGCGCGCTTGAGGCGTTGCTCGCGGCCCTGTTCGTCCATCAGCTCGAGCTCGGCCGCCGTCAGGTCGGTGTTGCCCGGCATCAGGTCGTAGCCTTCCTCGCTCTTCACGATGACGTCTTCCGGCCGCATCTCTTCCAGCAGCACGTCGCAGGTCGAGGCCTCGATGCCGCGCTTGTCGATGCCGCTGCCCATGGTCGCGTTGCCCTGGGCGTCGAGGTCGACCAGCAGCACGCGCTGCGGCATCTGCGCGAGCGCCGCGGCGAGGTTCACGGCGGTCGTCGTTTTGCCGACTCCGCCTTTCTGGTTGGCGACTGCAATGATGCGGGCCATCGTCTATTGGGCTTGGCTGGTTCGACCGGCCATTATGCCCGGCCCACGACGACCAGTTCGCGGCGGGCGTCCAGGCCGGGGACGCGCAACGGATGGATGTCACGGATCGCCCAGCCCGACGGCAGTTCGCGGCCCTCGTCGGCGGTGGTGCCGGATTTCATCGCCAGCAGGACGCCATCGGGGGCCAGCAGGTGGCCCCCGACCTCGAGGATGCCGGCCAGCGTGGCCAGGGCACGCGCGGTGATCTGGCGATAGGCGCCGAGTTCGGCCACTGCCTCGGCGCGGCTTTCCAGCACGCGGGCATTGGCGATGCCGAGGTTGCGGACCACTTCGCGCAGGAAGCGCGCCTTCTTGCCGTTGCTCTCGACCAGCGTCACCTGGACGTCGGGGCGGGCGAGGGCCAACGGGATGCCGGGCAGGCCGGGGCCGGTGCCGAGGTCGGCCAGTGCGCCGGGCTGCAGCTGGCCGTGCATGGCCAGCGAATCGAGCAGGTGCAGGGGGACCATCTTCGCGGGGTCGCGCACCGCCGTCAGGTTGTAGGTGCGGTTCCAGCGCGCCAGCAGGGCGAGGTAGTCGAGCAGCGGTACCGACAGCGCCGGATCGAGCGCGAGTTCGGCGAGTCCGGATTCCAGTGTCGGGTGCAGTGCAGCGATTTCAGGGGGGAGTGTCATTCGCGACATTATCGCGGTCGCCACGCCAGCGCGGCCAGATAGCCGGGCGCGGGACTCCATTCGCGCAGCTGCCAGTGCGCCGCGTCCCCCAGTTCGGGGTCGGCATGATCAAGCCGCAGCGCGCCATCGGCCTCGACGAACTGCAGGCGATCGAGGCCGAAGCTCAATCCCCGGCCATGCGCTTTGAGCACGGCTTCCTTGGCGCACCACAGGCGATGGAAGGCGCGATCGCGCGTCGTGGCATCGGCCTGCGATTCCAGCCACGCCTGTTCGTGCGCGGTGAAATGGCGGCGGGCGATTTCCGTCACCTTGCGCTTGGCGTGCGGCCATTCCAGATCGACGCCCAATTGCATTCCGGACCCGAAGGCCAGCAGCAGGCCGTCGCCGCTATGGCTCCAGTTGATGTCGTGGTCGTCGAGTGCGCCAACCAGATGCGGGCGATCCCGGTCGTCACGGACCAACGGCAGGTCGGTCGCGGCAATGCCGGTCCGCGCCGCCAGCCACGCACGCACTTGCGCCTCGGCGCGGTGGTCGTGGTCGCGCGGGATCCAGACGGTCTCGGGCAGGGCAACAGTCATGCCTGCAGCGTAAAGTAAGCGCCATGGGGAACATAGAAGGACAAGCGCTGACGGGGGCCGAAAGGCACCCGCTGCTGGATGGATCGCGCGATCAGCCGGTGCTGTTCGCGCCCGATGGCGTGCCCGTGTCGCGGGGCGAATTCCTCGCGCGCGTACGTGCGCTTGCGGCGGCACTGCCGCAGGCGACGCACGTCATCAACCTGTGCGAACGGCGCGACGCCTTCATCATCGGGCTGTGCGCGGCGGCCAGTCGCGGCCAGGTCACCTTGCTGCCGCCCTCGCGCACGGAAGACGTGGTGGCAGAAGTACAGTCGCGCCACCCCGGCAGTTACCGCATGGGCGACGCCGCAGCCGATGACAGCGTCGATGTGCATGTGGATCCCGCCGCGCCCGGCATCGACGGCGACGACCCGCAGATCGATCCGCGATCGGTGTTCGCGATCGGCTTCACTTCGGGCAGCACCGGTGCGCCGATGGCCTATCCGAAAACCTTTGCCGGATTCCGCATCAGCACCGCGCAGAATCTTGCCGCGCTCGATGGCCTGCTCGCACGCGGCGAGCAGTTCAGCGTGATCGCGACGGTGCCGCCGCAACACATGTACGGCTTGGAGTTGTCGGTGCTGTTGCCGCTGCTGGGGTCCGCTGCAGTGCATGCGGGACGACCGTTCTTCCCGCAGGACATCGCCGCCGCGCTGGCGCAGGTGCCGGCGCCGCGCCTGCTGGTGACCACGCCGCTGCATCTGCGCGCCTTGGTGGAATCTGGCGTGGAAATGCCGGAACTGAAGGTGATCGTGACCGCGACCGCGCCCTTGCCGCAGGAACTGGCGCTGGCCGCGGAAACGCGTTACGGCTGCGAAGTGCGCGAAATGTTCGGTTCTACCGAAACCTGCGTGATCGCGCGCCGGCGCACGGCACATGAAAGCGATTGGACCTTGCTACCGGGCGTGGAGATGCAGCCGCAGGCGGAAGGCACGCTGGTGCTGCGCGATTCCTTGCCGCAGCCGGTGTTGCTGGCCGACCTGGTCGAACTCGATGGTCGCCGCTTCGCGCTGCGCGGCCGGAGTGCAGACTTGCTGGAAATCGCCGGCAAGCGCGCGTCGTTGGCCGATCTCACCCGGCGCTTGCAGCAGGTGCCGGGCGTGCGCGACGGCGTGATGGCGCAGGCCGCGGCCGATACCCAGGGCGTGCGCCGCCTGATCGCGATCGTTGTTGCGGAGAACGACCTGGCGGATGACGACATCCTCGCGGTATTGCGTCGATCCAGCGATCCGGTGTTCCTGCCGCGACGGATCGTCCGCGTGGATGCCTTGCCACGCAACGAAACCGGGAAACTCCCGCGCACCGAGATCGATGCCATCGTCGAGCGCGATGCCAAGGCGCGTTCGATGCGCTGATCAGAGCTTGAGTTCGACCCAGGCTGGCGTGTGGTCGCTGGGTCGTTCCCAAGTGCGCGGTTCGACATCGATGCCGGCCGCGATCACCGCATCCTTCAATGCATCCGAGACCAGCAACAGGTCGATGCGCAGGCCCCAGCCGCGCTGGAACGCCGCGAGCCGGTAGTCCCACCAACTGAACAGTTTTTCAGCGTCAGGGTGGAGCAGGCGCAGGCTGTCGTGCAGGCCGAGCGCTTCCAGTGACGCCAGCATGTCGCGTTCCGGCACCGAGCACAGGATCTTGTCCTTCCAGCGCTTGGGATCGTGGACATCGAGATCGGCGGGCGCGATGTTGAAATCGCCCATCACCACCAGTTTGGGGTGGCGCGCCAGTTCGTCCTGCAGCCACGCGTGCACGGCGGTGAGCCAGCGCATCTTGTAGTCGAATTTCTCGCTGCCAACCGCCTCGCCGTTGACGACGTAGAGATCGACAATGCGAATTGCCCGCCCTGGATCCGAGGATCCGGGAGCGTTGATCGTCGCAGCGATAGCGCGTTGTTGCGGATCGTCGAAACCGGGGATTCCGCGCTGCACATCGGTGATGTCATGGCCGCGCGCGAGCAGGGCGACGCCGTTATAGGTCTTCTGCCCGGAAAAGACATTGCCGTAGCCGTCGGCGACCAGTGCCTCGTGCGGAAAGCGGTCATCCTCAAGCTTGGTTTCCTGCAGGCCGACCACGTCGGGCTGGAAGTCCTGCAGCCAGCGCTGCAGGTGCGGCAGGCGCACGTTGAGGGAATTGACGTTCCAGCTGGCGATTTTCATGTGCGCGAGTGTAGGCCGAAATCGTGATGCCGGCCGGTTCCGAACGGGCCTGCTGCATGCTGGCATGATGTCGCCATGGACATCATCGACCTCCGCAGCGACACCGTCACCCGGCCCACGCCCGCCATGCGCGATGCGATGGCGCGTGCGGAAGTCGGCGATGACGTCTACGGCGAAGATCCCACGGTGAACGCGCTGCAGGAACGCTTGGCTGGCGATCTCGGCTTCGAAGCGGGGCTGTGGTGCCCGACCGGAACGCAGGCCAACCTGGTCGGGATGCTGGCGCATTGCCGGCGTGGCGACGAATACATCGTCGGGATGGACGCGCATACCTACAAGTACGAAGGCGGCGGCGCGGCGGTGCTGGGGTCGGTGCAGCCGCAACCGATTCCGCAGGCCGCGGACGGCAGCCTGCCACTGGCCGATGTCGAACGCGCGATCAAGCCGGTCGATCCGCATTTCGCGCGGACGCAACTGGTTTGCCTCGAGAACACCTGGATGGGTCGCACCCTGCCGCTGGACTATCCGGCGGCGATGCGTGCGCTATGCGATCGCCACGGCCTGAAGCTGCACCTCGATGGCGCGCGCCTGTTCAATGCCGCGGTTGCCGCCGACGCTGCACCCAAGCAACTGGTTGCGGCGTTCGACAGCGTGTCGGTATGCCTGTCGAAGGGCCTGGGTGCGCCGGCGGGATCGGTGCTGCTGGGGTCGCGCGCGCTGATCGATGACGCACGGCGCTGGCGCAAGATGGTCGGCGGCGGATTACGCCAGGCCGGTATTCTTGCCGCTGCCGGATTGCACGCGCTCGATCATCATGTCGCCCGGCTGGCGGATGACCACGCGCGTGCCCGGCGCCTCGCGGACGGCTTGCGCGACCTGCCCGGACTCGCGGTGAATGCGCAGCACACCAACATGGTGTTCATCGATGTCCCGGCTGCGCGTCTCGATGCGTTGAAACAGGTGTTGGCCGCGGCGGGCATCCGCATGTCGATCGGTTACACGCCGAGCATCCGCATGGTGGTCCATCGCGATATCGATGATGCGGGGATCGATCGCACCATCGCCACATTACGCACGTTTGGAGCCGAAGCATGAGCAACACCGTCCGCCCCTATCTCGACCGGATGCCGAAGCTCGGCGAGCGCGTCTACATCGATGAATCCGCGCGGGTGATCGGCGACGTGGTGCTGGGCGACGATGTCGGGGTGTGGCCGTTCACGGTGATTCGCGGCGACGTCAATTTCATCCGCATCGGCGATCGCACCAACATTCAGGACGGCACGGTGATCCATGTCAGCCACGATGGCCCACATGCGAAGCTGGGGGGATTCGCCACCGTGATCGGCAGCGATGTCACCATCGGCCACAAGGCGATCGTCCATGCCTGCAAGGTCGAGGACGCATGTCTCGTCGGCATGGGATCGTGCGTGCTTGATGGCGCGGTGATCCAGAAGCACGGCTTTCTCGGTGCGGGTGCGTTGCTGGCGCCGGGCAAGGTGATGGGGCCGGGCGAAATGTGGCTGGGCAGTCCGGCGAAGTTCGTGCGCAAACTGTCGGACGCGGAGATCGAGGCGTTGTTCTATTCGGCCAGTCACTACGTCAAGTTGAAGGATGAATATCTGACCGGCCGGCCGCGCGAGTAATCTCCCGGGATGGGACAATCGATGCTCGATACCGTACGGGAAATCCACACGCCCGAAGGCGTGGCGCTGCGCTTGCCGGCGGCAGGGCCGGTACCGCGCGCGCTGGCGTGGCTGACTGACGCCGTGATTCGTTTGGGCTGCGTGATGCTGGCGGGCATCCTCCTCGGTGTGCTCGGCGCGACCGGAACCGGCATGTGGCTGGTGCTGTTGTTCGTGGTGAACTGGGGGTATCCGATCCTGTTCGAAGTGTTGTGGCACGGGCAGACGCCGGGCAAGCGCGCGCTGGGCTTGAAAGTGGTGGCGGCCGACGGCGCGCCGGTGGGGTGGATGGCGTCGATTACCCGCAACTTGCTACGCGTCGCCGATGGCCTGCCGTTGTTCTACGCATTCGGACTGCTGTCGTGCCTGATTGATCCATGGAACCGGCGGCTGGGCGATCTCGCTGCATCGACGCTGGTGATCCATGTCGCGCCGATCCACGCCATCGCCGATCTCACCGTGCAAGGTGTCGCCACGCCGCTATGGCCGATGCAACCGGGCGAACAGGAAGCGGTGATCGCCTTCGCCGAGCGCCTGCCGAAACTGAGCGCCGAACGCCAACAGGAGCTCGCTGATATCGCCCAGCCGTTGACCGGCGAACGCGGGCCGATGGGCGTGGTGCGCCTGGCCGGCATCGCCAACTGGTTGCTGGGGCGCTGATGGGTGGCGTGAACGGGGGCGGCACGCTGCGCCAGGAACGCTTCGTCGCGCGCTACCAGGACGAATGGCGCGAGTTTGAGGGCTGGTTGCAGCAACGTGGCGAACTGCCGCAGGCGCGCTGGTCGGGAAGGCCGTGGACCGGCCTGCGCGACGAAGACGTGCCTTTGCGCTATCGCCGCATCTGCCAGCACTTGGCATTGGCGCGGCGTCGTGGCTACAGCCCGTCGGTGACCAATCGACTGCAGGACTTGATGCAGCGCGGCCACAACGTGTTGTATCGCGCCCCGGCCGCCCGCCTGCGACCGTTGGTTGATTTCGTGCTCAACCAGTTTCCGCGACTGGTGCGCGCGCATCGCGGCTACATGCTGGCGTCGCTGCTGTTGTTCGTGGTGCCGCTGGTGGTCTGCTACGTGTTGTCGGTGGAACGGCCGGACATGGTCTACACGCTGATGGATCCGGCGCAGGTTGCGCAGATGGAGCGGATGTACAACCCCGCCGATCACAGCCATTACGAGATGCGCGAGGCCAGCACCAACGTCAGCATGTTCGGCTATTACATCTGGAACAACGTCAGCATCGGGTTTCGCACGTTCGCCAGTGGCATCCTGTTCGCGATCGGAACCGTGGTCACGTTGATTCTCAACGGCGTGATCGGCGGAACGGTCGCCGGGCACCTGCAGCAGATCGGGTCAGGCTCGACGTTCTGGCCATTCGTGGTTGGACATTCGGCACCGGAATTGAGCGCGGTCGTGATCGCGGGCGGCGCCGGCCTGCGCATCGGCATGGCGCTGGTTGCGCCGGGACGCCGGCGACGCGTCGATGCCCTGATCGCCGCCGGACTCGATGGCGCGCGCCTGAGCATGGGTTTCTTTGCGATGCTCATCCTCGCAGCGCTGATCGAGGCGTTCTGGTCGTCGAATGGCGCGATTCCGCCGGCGGTGAAATTCGCGGTCGGGGCGATGCTGTGGTCATTGGTGCTGGCGTGGTTGCTGCTGGGCGGGCGGGGAGGCACGGCAAGTGCAGATTGAACGCATCGCCGTGGTGCTGCGCCCGCGCTCGGCGTGGGAAGCGATGGAGCTCGGCAGCGCGCTGGTGCGGCGCAATGCCGGCGCGGTGTGGACACCGTGGCTGGCGCTGACCTTGCCGGTGTTCGCAGTGGTAAACGCACTCGGCTGGATCTTCGACCACGCATGGTGGGCGCTGATGGCGATGTGGTGGCTGAAGCCGCTGTTTGATCGCGTCATCCTGCACGTGCTGTCGCGTGCTGCGTTCGGTGACGTTCCCGATGTGCGCAGCACCTTGCGCGCGCAATTGAAGTGGGGCCTGCCGCGCCCGATGCTCGATTATCTGCTCTGGCGTCGCCTCGGCCCGGCGCGTTCGCTCTACCTGCCTGTCGATCTGCTGGAAGGTGGTGATGCCACGCAGCGTCGCGAACGCCGGCGCGTGATCGGTGCGCGTGCCAGCGGCCACGCGGCGGCGTTGATGCTGGTCTGCGTGAACTTCGAAATGGCGTTGATGCTGGCGCCGATCCTGTTGGTGGCGATGTTCGTGCCGCCGGAATTCCTGCCGCAGACCTGGGCCGGCGCGATGCAGACCCTGCAGGCCGGATTCACGCCGGGCATGGCGCTGGCCTACAACGCACTGGCGTGGCTGGCGACGACGCTGATCGAACCGTTCTATGTCGGTGCCGGATTCGGGCTGTATCTCAATCGCCGCACCGAACTGGAAGCCTGGGACGTGGAGATCGCGTTGCGACGGATGCGCGCGCGCTTGCAGCGGCTGGCGGGTGCCGCGCTGGTGGTTGCATGCATTGCGTTCCTGCCGCGCGTGTTGCACGCGCAGTCCAATCCGCAAAACACCGTGCATGGCCAACCCGCGAATCCGCAGAACGTGGTGCACGGAACCGCCGGCGGCGGCCAGCAGAAACTGGCACCGGCGCAGCCGCTGGAAGCGACGGCGGGACCACTGCAGCTGCAGCAGCAATCGTTGCGCGATGCTTTGGTGAACCTGAAGGACGATCCCGAACTGCATCCGCGCAAGCAGATCACGCGCTGGGAACCCATCCGCAAGCCAACGCCGCAACAGGCACGCGAGTGGAACCTGCCGGAATGGTTGCATGCGTTCGCGCGCACGCTGGGCACGATCGGGCAGGGGGTCGCGTGGGCGATCGTTGCCGTGATCGTCGGCGTGCTGGTGTGGTGGCTGGTGCGCGCATGGCCGCAGTGGAGCAGTGCTGGCGTGGCGCGCCGCCGCGCCAGCGACATCGCGATCGAAGACATCGTAGTCCCGGAAGCCTTGCCCGACGACATCGCGACCGCGGTACGCACGTTGTGGGCGACGGGCGCGCGTCGCCAGGCGATGGCGCTGCTGTATCGCGCCGGCGTCGAGTCGATGGTCGCGCGCACGCAAGTCTTGCTGGTGCCGGGCGCGACCGAAGCCGAATGCCTGCGCGTCTCGCAGCAGTTGCCGGGGGAAGAGGACCGCACGCGTTTCCGCGCGCTGGTGCGTGCTTGGCAGTACGCCGCCTATGCGCATCGCCTGCCGGAAGACGCCGAGTTCGACGGCCTGGTGTCGGGGTTGGCCAACAGCTTCGGGTGGTCGCGATGAGCGCGCGCAGTCGAGGCATCGCGTTGGGCGTGGCCGGCGCACTCGTGGTCGCGGTACTGGTGGCGTGGTGGTTCCACGGCATGCATCGCGTCACCGAATGGGTCGACCTGCCGGTGCGTGGCGAGGCGGCGTGGAATCGCCTCTATCCATTGCAGAAAGCCTTGCGAGCGAGTGGGCGCAGCGTGCAATCGCGCCGCCGGTTGCAGACGGAACTGACGCCGCTGGGCGAACGCGACACTGTGGTGATGCTGCAGGACACGCTTGGATTGCAGGCCGACGAAACCTACGACCTGCTCGACTGGATCAAGGATGGCGGCCACCTGGTGGTGGCCCTGCCGCAGGGCGATGCCGATCTCAATCGTGACGGCGGTGCGCCGACGCTCACCGAAATCCTCGGCGTGCAACGGCGCAAGCGCGGCGATGACGATGCCAGCGACGGCTGCCTGCGTTTTACCGTGCCCGGCGCGACGAAAGCGGAAAAGATGTTTTGCTACAACCCACGTTTCGATCTGTCGCAAGGCTCGCCGGTGTTCGGGCTGCGCGATCCCGCCGGGGGCTGGGTGATGGCACGGATCGCGCATGGCAAGGGCTCGGTCGATGTGCTGTCGTCGATGCAGCCGATCGGACGCGACAACGTCGAATCGCCGGTGAGCGCGTGGCTCATCGCGCAACTGCTGGCGCCCAACGATGGCCACGGTACGTTCCATCTCATCTATGAGCCCGGCCTGCCATCAATGTGGCTGGTGATCGGGCGCAAGGGTTGGATGGCGTGGGTGCCGGCCTTGCTGGCGCTGGCCGCATGGCTGTGGTGGCGCACGCAACGCGTCGGCCCGCTGTTGCCCGGGCATGTGCGCCAGCGTCGATCGCTGATCGAACACGTCACCGCATCCGGCGAGTTGCTGTGGCGCTTCCGCCGCGGCGATCTGTTGTACCAGGCGGTGCGCGCACGCTTCATCGCCAAACTGCGCCGGCGCGATCCCGTCGCCGCCACCCAGCCCGATGCGTTGCAGGCGGAAATGATCGCCGCAACCACCGGCGTTTCCGTCGCCATCATCCAGCGTGCATTGCAAGCGCCACCCACCGGCGACGCCCATGCCCTGCGTGAACGCATCGCCCTCCTGATTGATCTCGGAAAACAGCTATGACCGATACAACACCGCAGCAGACTCCCATCACCGGCGATGCTTTGGTCGCGCAAGTCGCGGCCATTCGCGAACAGGTGTCGAAAGCCTTCATCGGCCAGCCGCAGGTGCTCGAACAAATCCTGCTGACGCTGATCGCCGGTGGCCACGCCTTGATCGAAGGCGTGCCCGGCCTCGGCAAGACCCTGCTGGTGCGCGCGTTGTCGCAGGCACTCGGGTGCAACTTCGCGCGCGTGCAGTTCACGCCGGACCTGATGCCGAGCGACGTCAGCGGCCACGCCTTCTACGATCCGAAGACCACCAGCTTCATGATCCGCCGCGGCCCGGTTTTCACCCACTTGCTGCTCGCCGACGAAGTGAATCGCGCGCCGGCGAAGACGCAATCGGCGCTGCTGGAGGTGATGCAGGAGCGCCAGGTCACCATCGAAGGCCGCAGCTATCCGCTGGCGCCGCCGTTCATGACGCTGGCGACGCAGAACCCGGTGGAACAGGAAGGCACCTATCCGTTGCCCGAGGCGCAGCTTGATCGTTTCCTCGTCAAGATCCTGATCGACTATCCCTCGCTGGCCGACGAGAAGCGCATGGTCGCCGAGATCAGCAGCGGCCGCGTCGCCTCCGATTTCGATCTCGCCCAGGTGCAGCGCGTGAGTTCGCCGGAGCAGATCGTCGGGCTGCAGTTGGGGACGGCCTTGGTGCAGCTCGATGACGCGGTGGTCGACTACGCCGTGCGGATCGTTGCAGCGACGCGCAAGTGGCCGGGCATCGCGCTCGGCGCCGGACCGCGCGGCAGCCTGGCGCTGGTGCGCGCGGCGCGCGCGCAGGCGGTGCTGTCGGGTCGCGATTTCGTGACCCCTGACGACATCCGCGAAGTCGCCAAGCCGGCCCTGCGCCACCGCATCGCGCTGGCGCCGGAATTGCAGATCGAAGGGCAGGATGTCGATGCCGTATTGCATGCGCTGTTGGCGCGGGTGGAAGCGCCGCGGCAATGAGTGCAGTCGTCGCCAGCGACGCAGGGATCGCGACGGAGGATCCGCGTCCGGCGCGCGATTGGCCGCGACCGTCGCCGTGGCTGGTGGCGATCATCGCGGCGTGGGCGGTGCTGGGGCTCGCGGCCAGCCTGTGGCTGGTGCCGCACGCGTGGTGGTGGATCGCCGGCGCCGGAATCGCGGTGCTGGCATTGCTCGATCTGTTGCTGTTGCGCCTGTTGCCAACACCGGCGGTACGCCGCCAGTTGCCCGACGTGCTGCCGCTGGGCGTGCAGCGCGATGTCGCGCTGGAACTGCGGGCACCACGGCGCGTGCGCGTCGCCGTGCACGATCTCCATCCGGGCGCATGGTTCGCGGAAGGATTACCACGACGGATGACGTTGCCGCGCGATCGCATCGTCCGTTTCAACTATCGCCTGCGTCCATCGGAGCGTGGCAACGCCAGTTTCGGGCGCGTGCAGCTGGTACTGAGTTCACCGCTGCGACTGTGGCGGCAGGCGCGCTTGTCCGGCGAGACGCGCAATGTGCGCGTCTTCCCCAATTTCGCGCCGCTCACCCATCTCGCCCTGCTCGGCGCGGAACAGGCGTCGCGCATGGTTGGCGTCCACATCAAGCGTCGGCGTGGCGAAGGCACCGATTTCCACCAGATGCGCGAATACCGCGAGGGCGACAGCCTGCGCCAGATCGACTGGAAGGCGAGTTCGCGTGTCGGCAAGCTGATTTCGCGTGAATACCAGGACGAGAAGAACCAGCAGGTGATTCTCTGTGTCGACACCGGTCGTCGCATGCTGGCGCGCGATGGCGAGCTCTCGCATTTCGACCGCACGCTAGATGCCGCGCTGGTGGTCTCGTATCTGGCGTTGCGCCAGGGCGATGCCGTCGGTCTGTTTGCCAGTGGCGGCGAACGCCGCTGGGTGTCGCCGCAGCGCGGCATGGGCGCGATCGACACGCTGCTCGCACAGACCTACGACTTGCAGCCTCAACCCGTCGCCACCGACTTCCTCGCCGCGGCGGCCGAACTGTCGCGGCGCCAGCGCCGTCGCGGCCTGCTGATCTGGGTCACCAACCTGCGCGACGAGGACAGCGACGACATGCTCGCCGCGATCCGCATGCTGCAATCGCGCCACCTGGTGATCGTCGCCAGCCTGCGCGAACAGGCGCTGGATATCGCCGCGAATGGCGAAGTGCATGAACTGGAAGATGCGCTGTGCGCCGGCGCCGCCGCGCGCTATCTGCAACAACGCGCCGCCGTGCACGATGCACTCCGCCGCCAGCGCGTCACCGTGCTCGACGTGACCTGCGAGGAATTGCCGGGCGCGCTGGTGGAGCGGTATCTGCGGGTGAAGCGCGAAGGCTTGCTGTAACCGCGACAACATGACGGCACTGCAATGATCAGGGAAAGGTTATTGCAATCTGGAATGCTGCCTAATCGGACCATCCGGTCCGGCAGAGATTCCGATGCAGCTTCCCATGCGTGTACGCAGGTTGGGCGTGGCAGCTTCCGGCCTGATGGCCATTGGGGCTGCACAGGCCGGCGACGCACCGATCGATCGCCTGCACATGGCCAATCGCATCAGTTGGGGGGTGGATGCGCGCACCTTCCAGCATGTTTCCCAAGTTGGCATCGATCGCTACCTCGACGAGCAGTTGCAGCCCAACCTTTCGGCGCCGCTGCCGCCGTCGGTGCAGGCGCAGATCGACGCCATGCAGATCAGCCGGACGCCGATGCCGTTGCTGGTTCGACAATTCGAACAGCAGCGCAAAGCGATGGATACCATTCACGATGCAGTGCAGAAAAAAGCCGCGCAGGAGGCCTACCAGAAAGCATTGAGTGTTCCTGCGCGCGAAGCTGCGACGCGCTCCCTGCTGCGCGATCTCTATTCGCCCAACCAGTTGCAGGAACAGATGACCTGGTTCTGGATGAACCATTTCTCGGTGTTGTCCTACAAGTCCAATATCCGGCCGATGCTCGGCGATTACGAGAATGCAGTGCGCGCTCAGTCATTGGGCCGATTCCGCGATTTGCTCGGAGTGGTGGTGCACCATCCGGCCATGCTGCGCTATCTCGACAACGACCAGAATGCAGTTGGCCACATCAACGAAAACTATGCTCGCGAGTTGATGGAGCTGCATACGCTGGGCGTGAACGGCGGCTATAGTCAAAAGGACGTGCAAGAGGTAGCGCGGGTGTTGACCGGCCTCGGCGTGAATCAAGGTGATGGCGTACCCAAGGTCAAGCCGGCGCTGCAAGCCCAGTATCACCGAGACGGGCTGTTCGAGTTCAATCCCAATCGCCACGATTACGGCCGGAAAATCGTGCTGGGCACGCCGATTCGAAGTTCCGGCCTCGCCGAAACAGACGAGGTGCTCGATCGCCTGGCGCGGCACCCTGCAACGGCGCACTTCCTCTCGCGCAAACTGGCGACATACTTCATCGGCGACAGCGTGTCCGATGCGTTGGTGGAACGCATGGCGCAAACGTATCTGCACAACGATGGCCAGATCGCTGTCGTGCTCAGGCAATTGTTCCATTCGCAGGAATTCCGCGCCTCGTTGGGTCATGATTTCAAGGACCCGATGCACTACGTGGTGTCTGCGGTGCGCCTCGCCTACGAGGACAAGCCAATACTCAACGCCGGGCCAATGTTGGGGTGGTTGGGGCGCATGGGAGAGCCGCTGTACGGTCGACAAACACCCGATGGCTATCCGTTGGGACAAGTGGCGTGGGTGAGTTCCGGTCAGATGAACACCCGCTTTGAAATCGCCAAGGCGATTGGTTCCGGCAGCGCGGGGTTGTTCCGCCTCGACCAACCCAATGCCACTGATGTGCCGGCTTTCCCCCAATTGCAGAATGAGCTTTATTACCAGGCATGGCAGCCAGCGTTGAGCATGCCGACGCGGACTGCCCTGGGGCAGGCGCGCTCGCCGCAGGAATGGAACATGTATTTCCTCGCATCTCCCGATTTCATGAACCGTTAGGTGATGTCCATGCAACGTCGCGATGTCCTCAAGATGCTGGCGCTGGCTTCCGCAGCCGGTTGTACATCAACCCTGTTCGCCGCGCCTTCCGCACCGAGCAAGTTCTTGCTGGTGTTCCTGCGCGGCGGCTACGATGCCGCCAGCCTGCTGGTTCCGCATGCCAGCGATTTTTATTACGCCAGCAGGCCCAATATCGCCATTGCGCGTGATGCCGCGCTGCCGCTGGATGCCAACTGGTCGTTGCACCCGGCATTGCGCGCCCACGTGCATCCGTTGTTTCAGTCCGGCCAGGCCGCTTTCATCCCCTTTGCGGGCGTGGATGACCTCACGCGCAGTCATTTCGAGACCCAGGACAGCATCGAGTTGGGCCAACCCGTGGCCGGCAGTCGCGATTTCCGTTCCGGCTTCATGAACCGATTGGCTGGCGTGCTGCATGGTGGCGGTGCGGTGTCCTTTACCGATCAATTGCCGCTGACGTTCCGCGGGTCTGCGCAGGTTCCCAACATCAATCTGCTCAACCTCAGCAAGTCCGGTCTGGATGCCCAGCAATCCGCGGTGGTCAATCGCATGTATGCGGGCAACCCGCTGGCGGCAACGATCCAGCAGGGCGCCGAAGTGCGCAAGGACGTGATGATGGAAATGGCCGAAGAGATGACGGCGGCCAATCGTGGTGCCACCAACACCAAAGGTTTCGCGCAGGAAGCGCAGCGCATCGCCCGATTGATGCGCGACAAGTACAACCTTGGCTTCGTTGATGTCGGCGGTTGGGATACCCACGTTGGCCAGGGTGCAGCGACCGGCTATCTCGCCAATCGCCTCGATGAAGTGGGCCAGGGATTGCAGGCGTTCGCGCAGGAGCTCGGGCCGCAATGGCACAACACTGTGGTACTTGTGCTCAGCGAATTCGGTCGCACCTTTCGCGAAAATGGTGACAAGGGCACCGATCATGGACATGGATCGGTGTACTGGGCGCTGGGTGGCGGGTTGCGTGGCGGACGTGTCGTGGGCGAGCAGGTCGTGGTCGATCAGCCGCACCTGTTCCAGAATCGCGATTACCCCGTGCTCAACGACTATCGCGCCATCCTTGGCGGCCTGTTCAGGCGCATGTACGGTTTGTCGACCACGCAGTTGGCGGAGGTGTTCCCGAACGCGAAACCGCTGGAGTTGGGGCTGGTCTAGTTGCCGTTCGCGGACTGGGTGCTCTCTAGCCCGCCAGCGAGCCGCCCATCCGCAACTGCGTGTACACAGCTTCGGTCTGCGGACGCACGCCATGCCACAACTCGAAACTGTCGGCGGCTTGTTCCACCAACATGCCGAGGCCGTCGCTGGTGCGGGTGCAGCCGTGGTTCCTGGCCCAGGCGAGGAAGGGCAGGGCGCGCGCGCCGTAATTGAGATCGATCGCGGTGGTTTCTTCGCCGAGGATCGACGGCGGATAGTCCGGGGTCGCGCCGTCCTCATCGGGCGGCACCGCGTTCAATACCAAGTCGAAGCCGCCCATGCCCGGCAACTCATCCAGCGTGCAGGCGATCGCGCGTTCGCCATCGTGGACCTGATCGACCAGGTCCCAGGCGTTGGCGCGGGTGCGATTGGCGACGACCAGTTGCGCGATGTCGGCATCGAGCAATGCCGGTGCGACGGCACGCGCGGCGCCACCAGCGCCGAGCATCAGCACGCGCTTGTGGAACAGGTCGACGTCGCGGCGTTCGCGCAGGTCGCGGATCAATCCGCTGCCATCGGTGATGTCGCCATGCCAATGACTTTCGCGCCACGCCAGCGTGTTGACCGCGCCGGCGCGACGCGCGCGTGGGCTCAAGGATTGTGCGGCGGCAGCGGCGGCGATCTTGTCGGGCGCGGTGACATTCGCGCCGATGCCGCCGGCGCGCTGGAAGCGTTCGAGCGTGGCGTCGAAGCCATCTGCGGCGGTGTCGATCGCCACGTAGAGCATGTCGATGCCGCACTGGCGCGCGAATTCGGCGTGGATGCGCGGCGAAAGCGAATGCGCGACGGGTGCGCCGAGGACGGCGTAATGGGGCAGCGCCATGGTGTTCAGCGGCCTTCGCGCAGCCAGCGTGCGGCGTCGATGGCGAAATAGGTCAGGATGCCGTCGGCACCGGCGCGCTTGAATGCCGTCAGTGCCTCCAGTGTGCAAGCGCGTTCGTCCAGCCAGCCATTCGCGTACGCGGCCTTGAGCATCGCGTATTCACCACTGACCTGGTAGACGAAGGTCGGCGCACCGAAGGCATCCTTCACCCGGCGCAGGACGTCGAGATAGGGCATGCCCGGCTTCACCATCACCATGTCGGCGCCTTCGGCGAGGTCGAGCTCGACTTCGCGCAACGCTTCGTCGGAATTGCCGGGATCCATCTGGTAGGTGGACTTGTTGCCCTTGCCGAGCGCGCCGGCGCTGCCGACCGCGTCGCGGAACGGGCCGTAGAAGGCCGAGGCATATTTCGCCGCGTAGGCGAGGATGCGGGTGTGGATGAAGCCGTTGGCTTCCAACGCACTGCGGATCTCGCCGATGCGGCCATCCATCATGTCGCTGGGGGCGACCACGTCGGCGCCGGCGCGCGCATGCGACAGCGCCTGCTTCACCAGTGCATCGACCGTTTCGTCGTTGATGACATAGCCGTTGGCGTCGATCAGGCCATCCTGGCCGTGCGAGGTGTAGGGATCGAGCGCGACATCGGTGATCACGCCGAGTTCGGGGAAGCGCTGCTTCAACGCATGTACCGCGCGTTGGCACAGGCCGTCGTCCTGCCATGCCGCTTCTGCCGTCAGTGATTTCGCATCCGCTGCGGTGACCGGGAACAGGGCGATCGCGGGGACGCCCAGTTCGCACAGGGTTTCCGCGGTCTTCAGCAATTCGTCGATCGACACCCGCTCGACGCCCGGCATCGAGGGCACGGCGGCGCGGCCAGCCGGTTCGTGGACGAATACGGGATAAATCAGGTCGTCGGCAGTCAGCACCGTCTCGCGCATCAGACGGCGGGAGAAGTCATCGCGACGCATCCGGCGCGGACGAACATAGGGGTAGCTCATCCTTGGCATTCTAGCGCCGCAACGTGAATGGGACTTTGAACCCGTTCTCAGACGTGGACACCGTCGATCTCGATCGCCAGTTCGCGCCGGCAGATGGCCGCGTGCAGCACGATGTAGTGGACATCCGGGCCGAGCACCCCGCGCAGGGTGTGATCGACCAGTTCGAGGTCACCGGTATCGCGGACATACACCTTGAGCCGGGCGCCGCTGCTGAACTTTTCCGGCAAATCGGGGCGCTTGGCGCGGGCAGCGCCGATCAATGCATCGAAGTTGCGGAACGTCTCGTGGACCTGTTCGACCAGGTCGCTGGCGTGTTGCGAGGCGTGGCCGACCACCGCCGCCGTACCCGACAGCAGCAACGGCATGTCGCTGCCGGCAGGCGGCAGCATGGCGCGGGCGAAGCTCGGCGCTTGCGGACCGTACTGGCGTGGGTAGTGATAGGCGCTGACCTGGCGCGGATTTTCCACCGGGGTTCCGGGGGCTGCGCCGGACAACCAGTACACCTGGAGCACGTGCGCGGTGTCGCAGCGCCCGATCGCGGTGGCGGCGGGCAACAGTTGTGCGTCGAAATCGCCGAGTCCATGGGCGCGACCGACGCAGAACTGGCGATAGCGTTCGATGTCGCCATCGCCGGCGGTGATCGAATCGAGGTAGTTCCACACCCGCAGCAAATGCGGGGCGTCGCTGTCGCGGACGAAATCGATCAGTTGCCGGTAGGCGTCCTCGGAGGCCTGCATCAGCCCGCCGTCGCCTTCCTCGATTTCAATGGCGCCGAAGGTGAGCGCACCGTCGCTGGCCCAGGCGATGTTGCCGTCGCGGCCACGGCGGACGCCGGGCCCGCTGCGCCAGACTTCCAGCGGCGCGGCGACCTGCGGTTGCAAGGGGACGCGCAAATAGCGCGGGTCGGCATGGGTGGCGGGATGTCCGGCAAACCCGATCACCGCGAGGGTGTCGTCGCGCGCGAGTTCGGCATCCAGCGTATCGGCCGGGACGTAATCGACCTGCAGGCGGCTCAAGGCGCGTCTCCCTGCAGGGTGTCCTCGCGCATCTCGACGCCGAGCTGGCGGCGGCGGTTGCGCCAGGCCGTGAGCGCCTTCCCGGACATGCCCAGCGAGGTGATCGCATAAATGGCACGGAAGATGCGCAGGCGGCGCAGGATGGGCTTGGCGTCGAACACATCACCGCTGAGCATCGAGACGACCGCACGTTCGACCCCGAGCACGTCGCGACGGTTGGCGAACAGGTGCTTCATGGTCGGCGAGGTGAAGCGGTAGATGAACCACTTGAACTCATCGAGGCCGCGGTCGAAATAGCGCTGGAACCGGCGCTGCAGCGCGGCTTCGCGCGCGGGCTCGCGCAGGATGCGATCGACCATGCCGGCGCAATCCTCGGCCGACTTCATTGCCAGGAACACGCCGGAGGAAAACATCGGGTCGACGAAGGAATAGGCATCACCGAGCAGCGTCCAGTGGCGGCCATGCATGCGCGTGCATTCGTAGGCGTAGTTGCCGGTGACGTGGATCGGCGCGACCCGTTCGGCATTTTTCATGCGCGCATCGAGTTCGTGCACGCCCATCAACGTCTGCATCAGGAATTCTTCCTGGCTGCCGGTGCGCTGCTTGAGGTAGTTGGGAAAACACACTGCGCCGACGCTGGTGACGCCATCGGAAAGCGGGATCACCCAGATCCAGCCGTGGGCGTGGCGGTAGATGCTGACGTTGCCGGCATCTCGGCCTTCGCGTCGCTGCACGCCGCGGTAATGGCTGAAGATCGCCGCCGAGGCATGGCGTGGGTTCTTGCGCTTGAGCCCGAGCTTGCCGCCGAGGAAAGTGTCGCGGCCACTGGCATCGAGCAAGTAGCGCGGCTGGAAGCCTTGCCCGCCAGCATGGACGGTGATGGCGCCGTCATCGGCGAAGTCGACGCGATCGACCTTGGTGGTGTCGCGGGCATCGACGCCGGCGGCGATCGCGTTGTCCCACAGGATCTTGTCGAAATCGGCGCGCTTGACCTGGAAGGCGTGCCCGGATTGCGGACGGAAGCTCTTGCGGAAATCGAAGACTTCGTAGCCGCCATCGTCATTGGGGAAATCGGCGCCGAGCTTGAGCGTGCTGCAATCGCGCACGCTGTCGTGGACGCCGAGGCGTTCAAGGATCGGCATGTTCTGTGGCAGCAACGATTCGCCGATGTGGAAGCGCGGATGCGCGTCCTTCTCCAGCATGACAACGTTCCAGCCCTCGCGTGCCAGCAGCGTGGATGCGGTACTGCCGGCGGGGCCGCCGCCGATCACCAGCACGTCGCAGGCTTGATGGGCGATGTTGGTCGTGTTGTCGGAGTCGGGATGGCGCTCGGGCCGGATTTCGGAAGATTTCATACGCAAGGCATAATACCGTCTGCCGGCGACGGACCGAAACATCGGCCTCGCTACACTGAATACAAAGGGTGGAATGCATGTCCGATCAAACCGCTGCCGAACGCGAACTCGCCGAACTGCTGGTCGAAAGCCTGAATCTGGAAGATGTCGATCCGGCGGGCATCGATCCCGAGGCACCGTTGTTCAACACCGGGTTGGGCCTGGATTCCATCGATGCGCTGGAATTGTCGCTGGCGATCTCCAAGAAGTACGGCCTGCAGTTGCGTTCCGACAACGAGGACAACCGCAAGATCTTCGCCTCGCTGCGCGCGCTGTCGGATTACGTCCAGCAGTCATCTCGGCACACCCCTTCTGCCTGATCGCCCGGCCATGGCGGCATTGCTGCGGATCGTCGCGTTGCTGGCCTATTTCGTGGTCGCTCATCGCGCGTTGCGCGTCGACAGCCCGCGCCTGGCGGGACTTGCGCTGGGCCTGCTCGCCATCATCGTTTTCATCCGCGGCCTGCTGGCCTTGCGCCCGCGCGCGTGGGTGCTGGCACTGGCGTGGATCGCGGTAGCGTGGGGGTTGGCGGGATCGGTTTGCGCGGCACCGATCCTGCTGCTGATGCCGAGCCTGTTCCTGGCGCTGGCGTGTTCGCTGTTCGCACGGACGCTGGTTCGCGACCGGATTCCGCTGGTGGTCCGGATGGTGGCATTGATCGAAGGGCAGTCTGCCGCGGAGCTTGCGCCCGACATCCGCACCTATGCGACCAACGTGACCCGGCTATGGGCCGGTGTGCTGGGCGGACTGTCCTTGCTCAATCTGATGCTCGCGCTGAACACGGTGCCGGGGGGCGTACTGCAACGTCTCGGCATGGTCCCGCCGTGGCCGTTGAGTCCTGAGGTCGCCGCCACGGTCGATACCTGGGGCATCTATGTGCCGGTCGTGGCCACCCTGGTGGGTGAATTCATCTACCGTCAGCAACGGTTCCCAGGGCGCTATTCCGGGCCGCTGGATTACCTGCGCAAACTGGCCAAGATTCCCCGCGAAAAATGGGCCGATATCTTCCATTGAGGATGGTGGCCGTCCGGGACGGTATCCTAGTGCGCCAAATTTGCTGATCCGACGGGTTGGACGGACAGTTCGTGAAAATGGAAACGCTCGACTCCGGGCACCCCGCACCCCGCAGGCCTTTGTGGCGCAAGGCATGGAACCTGCTGCAGTTCGCGTTCACCCTGGTGTGGACGGCGGGTTGCATCCTGCTGGCCATCATTGTGCTCAAGCTCACCGGTGACACTCGCCGTCCGCTGCGGATGGCGTCAAAGCTCTGGGCGCCGGGTCTGATGGGCCCCGCCACTACCCGCTTCGATGTGCAGGGCGCGGACACCATCGACTGGTCGCGACCGCACCTGATCGTCAGCAACCACCAGTCGGTGATCGACATCTGCACCTTGTTCATGGCGGTGCCGGTGCCGTTGCGCTTCCTGCTCAAGCAGGAGATGACGCGAATGCCCTTCGTCGGTTGGTACGCGAAATCGACTGGCATGCTGTTCATCGACCGCGACAATCCGCGTGCCGCGCCGGCGATGTTGAAGGCCGCGGCGACGATGCTGTCCGAAGGCTGGCAGTTGTGCGTGTTCCCGGAAGGCACGCGCAGCCGCGACGGCGCCGTTGCCGAGTTCAAGGCTGGTCCATTCGAATCGGCGATCCGTGCCGGCGTCGAGGTGTTGCCGGTGTCGCTGGACGGCGCGCGCCAGGTGTTGCCGAGCGATGGCTTCGCGGTCAATCCGGGCCCGATCAAGTTGCGCTTCGGCACGCCGATCGCGACCACGGGCGAGGGCGGCATCCGTGACCGCAACGCATTGGCGCAGGCTGCGCACGCACAAGTGCTGGCGTTGCTCGAGAACGGCGGTCGCGTCGAATGAAATTTCGCATCGCTGCCGATCATCCGGCCTTGCCTGGGCATTTCCCGGGTCGCCCGATCGTTCCGGGGGTGGTGATCCTCGATCATGTGCAGCAGGCGATCGAGCGCGAACACGGCGTGTTCACCACGCCGATCAAGCTGGCGCAGGTGAAGTTCGTGCAGCCGCTCTTGCCGGAACAGGATGCCGAGATCGCCATCGAAGCGGCGACGCACGGCTGGAAATTCCGCGTCCGGCGTGGCGATGCACTCATCGCCAGCGGCGATATCGCATCGGCATGAGCGTCGTGTTTGCATGAAGAGTAGCCAGACATGGACGGATCGGCCCGAAGGCGGTGGGTTGTTCGCGCTGTGGCTGATCCTCACCATCGCGCGTCGTGCCGGACGCCGCATCACGCGCCTGCTGCTGTTCCCGATCACCGCCTATTTCCTGTTCATGCGCGGACCGGAGCGCCGCGCCTCGCAGGACTATCTGGGGCGTGCGTTGGGCCGCGGGACCAACTGGTGGGATGGCGCCCGCCACGTCCACACCTTCGCTTCCACCATCCTCGATCGCGTGTTCCTGCTCGGCGGGCCAATCGATCGCTTCGACGTGCGCATTGACGGCGTCGACGAAGTGCACCGCGAGCTCGACCAGGGGCGCGGCCTGCTGCTGTTTGGCTCCCATCATGGCAGCTTCGATGTATTGCGGGCGCTGGCGACGCGCCGGCCCGATTACACCATCAAGATCGTGCTCGACAAGAAGCAGGCCCCTGCAATGACGAAGTTGCTGGGCGCGCTCAATCCGCAACTCGCCGCCAACATCATCGACGCGTCGCAGGACGGACCTTCGATCGTGATGGACATTCAGCGGGCGTTGTCCGAGGGCGCGCTGGTGTCGCTGCTGGTGGATCGCGTGCGTCCCGGCGAGCCGTGGCTGCCGGCGCAGTTCCTCGGCGGCACCGCGCGTTTCCCGACATCCCCGTGGCTGATTGCATCCGCGCTCAAGGTGCCGGTGGCGATCGCATTCGGGCTCTATCGCGGCGGCAACCACTACGATCTCGCGTTCGAACTGTTCAGCGAACAGGTCGACATCCCGCGCCAGGCCCGCGCCGAGGCGCTGTCCACGCTCATCCAGCGTTATGCAACGCGGCTGGAACATTACGTGCATCAGGCACCCTACAACTGGTTCAACTTCTATGACTTCTGGCATGACGATGAAGGCCACACGTTCGATGACGCCGCGGTCCAGCGCCGCACTGCTGCTGCTCG